>JAENZK010000003.1 GCA_016841285.1 Guptibacillus hwajinpoensis
ATTGCAGTAATTTGTGCTTCTGTTACATCGGATACAGAATTTACCGGTGGTACGGCAGTTCTTCACCATCTCTTACGTTATGGTTATACTGGTAAGATTTATCCTATTAATCCTAAATACGATTCTATTATGAATTGTAAGTGTTATAAAAGTATCGCTGATATGCCTGAAGAGGTCGACTTGGCAGTGATTGCGGTAGCAAGCAAACGGGTTCCAGAGTTAATGCGAGAGTGCGGTGAAGCAGGTGTAAAAGCAGTCAATGTAATTAGTTCTGGCTTCGCTGAAATATCAAGTCCACATGGGAAAGAGTTGCAGGAGGAAATTATCTCGATTGCAAAAAAATACAAAATGAGTCTTGTAGGACCAAATAACCTAGGTGTTATTAACTTGCACGATAAAGTAGTTGCAAGTACTTCAGCAGGCTTGTGGTGCAATAAGTTAACAACTGGACCTATTGGTTGGGTCTCTCAGAGTGGAGCTCTAACAAGCTCACTTTATCCAAGAGCTATGGATTCAGGCGTTGGTTTAGCTTACGTAGTCACCCTTGGTAATGAAGCGGATTTAGAGATGTCCGATTTTATTTCCTACATGTTGGACGATCCTCGTGTTGAAGTTGTTGCCGCTTATATCGAGCGGATTCAAGATATGGAAAAGTTTATCAAAGTCGCTCATAAAGCTAGAAAAGTTGGTAAACCAATTATTGCGATGAAGACTGGTAGTTCAGAACGTGGAGCAGCAGCTGCTATGGCACACACTGGTTCACTCGTAGGTTCTGATAAACTTTACCGTGCATTTTTTAGACAACATGGTATTGTCCAGGTGGAAAAAATAGATGAACTTTTTGATACTGCTCTTTTGCTTAGCAAATGGAAGTCTTATGGACCTGTCAATAATTTGGCGGTTGTTACTACATCCGGTGGAGCAGGCGGAATCTTAGCCGATCTTTGTGAACCTGCTAATCTTAATATCCCACCACTAAATATGGAAACACAGGAACGTATCATGAAAGCGGTCCCGGAGTTTGGATCTGCACAAAATCCAATCGATTTGACTGCTCATATTTTAAAAACTACAGATCAATTATTTGAAGTAGGCAAGGTACTTGATGAAAGTGACGAAGTTGATGGCGTACTATTTGCTCTTACAGCGCTTCCACCTAAACACTCGCTTCGATTTGCCGAAATCATCTCTAAATACAATGAAACTACTGATAAGCCCATTGCAGTTTGTTGGTTCACTGGATCATTAAACTACAAAGCTATTAATTTGATTCACAAAAAAGGTATTGCATGTTACACAGACTTTGAGCCAGTGGTTACAGCATTAAAAAGGCGCAGTCAGTACCTAAGTTATAAAAATGCTAACATAACTCAAAGGGATCCATCAGAGTCTGTCATGTTTCAAATTGAACGAAGTGGTGCATTTTCCGAATACGAAAGCAAGAGTTTCTTAAGAGAATTTGGAGTACCAACCACTCAAGAAATACTCGCAAAAAGTTGGGTTGATACCTTAAAGGGAGCAGCAGAAATTGGCTATCCAGTTGTAATCAAAATCGATTCACCCGATATTCAACATAAGACGGAAGCAGATGTTGTTCGTCTAAATATAAAGAACGAGGATGAATTAAAAATTGCATATGAACAAATTACACAAAATGCCAAAACCTTTCGACCGGATGCTAAAATTAACGGTGTTTTGGTGCAAGAAATGGTTACCGGAGGAGTCGAAGTGTTTATCGGAGCTACTGTTGATCCACAATTTGGTCCCAACATTGTTTATGGATTAGGCGGTATCTATGTAGAACTATTCAAAGATATTGCCCATCGAATTGCACCGATTTCAGAAGAAGAAGCCTTAGATATGATTGAACAAACAAAGAGTGTCCAAATTCTTAAGGGAGCTAGAGGAAAAGGACCATACGACATCCAAAGTTTAGCTAAATTGATTGTCAGTGTTTCTGAAACTGTAGTCAAGTTGGGAAATCGTTTATCCGAATTGGACCTAAACCCGGTAATTGTCACAAAAGATGAGGTAAAAGTTGTTGACGCTTTGCTTATAACCAAATAAACAGTCCCATGAAATGGACATTATCGCTTATATAGAAAGGGGAAATCTATTTTGGATTTGATTAAAGTTGAACAAAATGGACACGTGAAAATAGTTACTCTTAATAGGTCTGATTCTTTAAATGCGATAAGTTTCGATTTATCCCAGAGATTTCACCAGTTGCTTGATGGGCTTAGATATGACAAAGATACGAGAGTATTGGTTATTACCGGTAGTGGACGTGCTTTTTGTGCTGGTGCAGATTTAAAAGAACGCAGTAGTTATAGTGAGGATGAAAAGGCGCGGAAAATATTAGAAATGATTGAAAGTGTTTCTAGTTTATTTGAACGAATTGAAATGCTGGAAATACCTACTATAGCTGCGATTAATGGATACTGCCTTGGGGGTGGATTAGAACTTGCTCTTGCATGTGACATGAGGATAGCAGGAGACAATTGTTTGTTTGGCTTCCCTGAAATTAATTATGGCAGTTATCCAGGTGCCGGAGCTCCAACTAGGTTTCCAAGAATCATAGGCGTTGGAAAAGCTAAAGAGCTGCTATTCACAGGCAGACGAATTAACGCTACTGAAGCAGAACGAATTGGCTTGTTGGAAAAAGTTGTTCCTGCGGAAAGCATTCTAGAAGAGGCGATGCAATTAGCCGAAGAGATTGCCCAACATGCTCCTTTAGCGTTACGGGGTCTGAAGAATGCAATAAATTACGGGTTGAGAACAACTCCTGAACTTTCTCAAAAAATTTCAATCTGGTTTAGGGAATCTATTGATGTATCTGAGGATTACCAAGAAGGTTTACGAGCTCGTGTCGAAAAGAGAAAGCCCGTGTTTAAAGGTAAATAATAAATTGTGATTTAAATTAGCTTGGTAATAATAATGGGAAAACATTACATTATACGAGGAGGAACAATATGTTTGAACTTACTAATAAGGTTGCAATTGTCTCTGGGAGTACTTATGGAATGGGCTTTACGATAGCAGAAGCTTTAGCAAAACAAGGAGCCAAAGTTGTTATTGTAGGTAGAAAAGAAAATTTAGTTTGGGATGCAGCTAACAAAATTAATGAGTCTGGCGGTAATGCGATAGGAATTCCTACGGACGTACTTGTCCACGAAAATACTCAGGAGTTGGTAGATAAAACTGTCCAAGAATTTGGCAAAGTTGATGTTTTGGTCAACGTTGTTGGTGGCGGTTTCAGAAAGAACTTTGTTGACTACACTGAACAAGACTGGGATGAAATAATGGACCTTAACTTGAAAAGCGTGTTTAATTGCACTCAGACAGTTGCTAAGCAAATGATTAAGCAGGGCACAGGAGGAAGTATTATCAATATTTCTTCCGTGGCATCATGGGTACCTGACCGTACAATGTCAGCCTATTCTGCATCCAAAGGTGCAATTAACAGTCTATCAATTACGATAGCTCAAGAGCTTGGCGAGCACAAAATTAGAGTAAATAGTATTTTACCTGGTTTCATCGACACACCTGGGGCAAGAGAGTTAAGTTCAGAAGGCTTTGATAAATTAAAATCTAAAAGATCAGCGTATACGGCATTAAACAAATATGGCAGACCGGAAAATATTGCTGCGGCTGCAGTTTATCTTGCTTCTGACGAATCTGACTTCATGACAGGTAGTCAACTTAGACTTGATGGTGGAGTTGGTATAAAATGGCCTCATTATCTTGAAGATATTGAAGAATAAGGATAAAACGTTTTAATCTCTACGTCTTACGGAGTTTTATCAAAGAAGGTTGGAAAACAGATTAAAACTAGGAATCAATTCATATAATTTGACGGCGGGTGGGAAAGGACTCGACACCATTTCACCGAGTGTAAAGTTCTCTTCCTCACTCGTTTTTTAGTGGTTCAATTAAAGGGAGAGGGGGAGTGAAAAAAATGAAATTGAAGCTGGTTTTGAAATCGTTTTCAGATTTTGAATATAGCCCAGTGGTAATAGTGAAAATGTATACCTTGTAGAATTTAACTAAGTAAGATTGAACAAAACAGAAAGGGTTAGATAGATGAAAATAATTAAGTTTTTTAATTTCATTGATCGCATAGCCGTTGGCATAGCTATTATATCATTGTTTGTAATGATGGTATTAATTACTATGGATTCATTAGCTAGATCAGTATTAAATAACCCGATTGTCGGTGTGTTAGAACTTACTGAAAAGTATTTAATGGTTTCTTTCGTTTTTTTAAGTTTAAGTTACACGATGAAAAAAAATGGACACATTCGAATTGATTTATTTTTAAATAAACTTTCTGGATGGACATTGTTTCTTTTGGAAAGTTTTGGGTTAGCGGCAGGCATGGTTTTGTTTGTTGGCGTTGCTTACCAAGGAGTATTATCGACACTTGAAGCATATACACACAATTATGTTGAAACTGGTGTAATACCATGGCCATTATGGCTTTCTTTAATTTGGGTTCCAATCGGCTCGTTGCTTTTAATAGGGAGAATTATTATTTATATTATGAATTTATTTCAATATATGAAAGAATCAAAACCTGCTAAAAAAGAAAGTGAAGATAATAAAGAAGAAATAATTTAGATGTAAGTAAGTGAGTTTCTAATAATCTGTATATAGGAGGGGTTAAATGGAAATTGCAATAATTATTATTTTATTAATTTTTTTCATGTTTATTGGAATGCCGATTGCGTTTGCGCTAGGGTTTACAGGAAGTATTGGCCTCTTGGTTTATGGTGGTTGGGATACAGCAATGGGAATTCTTCAAACGAGTCCTCATGGTACGACAGCAAGTTTCTTGTTAACAACAGTTCCTATGTACATTTTAATGGCAGAATTTTTGAATAAAAGCGATATTATCAAAGATTTTTATTATTCCTCTCATAAATGGTTGGGTCACTACAAAGGTGGTCTAGGAATCTCGGCAATATTTGCCGGCGCTGGGATGGGAGCGGTTTGTGGTTCAAGTGTTGCATCGGCGTCAACAATGGCATCAACAGGCTATCCTGAAATGAAGAAATATGGTTACAACACTTCATTTGCAATGGGCATTGTTTCATCATCAGGTACTTTGGCTATCCTCATCCCGCCTAGTCTTGCTCTTATTATTTATGGGATTTTAACAGATGTTCCTATAGGCCATCTATTAATTGCTGGGCTTGTTCCAGGGATCATAACAGCGATTGGTTACATTATAACCATTCGTTTTATGATTGCTATTAAACCAGATTTAGTGCGGAAAAGTGTTGAACCTGCGCCTTTTAAGGAAAGGGTATATTCTCTTAAAAATATCTGGCCAACCATTTTACTAATCATCATTATTATTTCAGTAATATTTCTAGGTGTTGCAACCGTTACCGAAGCAGGGGCGTTTGGTGCATTTTCTGCCTTGGTCTTAGGGCTTGTAATGAAACGCCTGACTATTAAAGGCATGAAAGAAGCATTTTTAAATACGTTAGAAACAACAACTAAAATTTTAGCACTAATTGTTGGAGCAATGATTTTTGGTTACTTTTTAACCATTACACAAGTAACTCAAAATATTATTAATTTTGCTTCTACTACAGAACTTTCTAAATGGACTATTTTGCTAATGGTATGTCTGCTATACCTTATTTTAGGATTGTTTTTAGACGGTACAGCAATACTCTTATTGACAATACCGTTAACATTTCCATTAATGATGGCATTAGATTTTAGTCCAATTTGGTATGGTGTGATCGTTACAAAACTTATTGAAATTGGCTTATTGACGCCACCACTCGGTATGAATGTATTCGTAGCATCGAGTGCAGCTGGTGTTGGTGTTGACAAATCTTTTAAAGGGGTGATGCCTTTTATTGCATGTGAGGTTGTTTTAATAGCTATTTTGATTGCGTTTCCTTCAATCACTACGTTCTTACCAGAATTAAATGGGTAAGAGAAATGTTACTTGAAAGAATTACTGATTACGATTATACGATTAGATCTAAATTAATTGGAGGTATGCAAATTGTTATTGAGAAAAGGTATGATACTCATTTTAATTACTCTGTTGATTATGTTAACTGGTTGCGGTGGCGCTTCTACAACAAACCAAGAGGAAGCAGATAGTAATCAAGGAGGGACGAATAGTCAACAAGAGACATACACATTTAAATTGGCAGGATATCACCCAACTACTAGTCCTGTATCAACTGAATACATTGAAGTATTTATTAAAAGGGTTGAAGAATTAAGCAATGGTAAAGTTAAAATTGAATATTTTCCAGCTGAACAAATGGGAAAAGCCAGCGCGTTGTTAGATCTTGTAAAAAACGGTACAGTAGATATGGCCAATATATCTCCTGCATACTATTCCGATAGATTGCCTTTAAATAGTGTTACGGATTTACCTAACATCTATAGTTCTGTTGAAGAAGGTGTACAAATTTTATGGAATCTAATGGGTGGAGAACTAGGGAAAGAATTTACTAATCAGGGTTTGCGACCTTTAGCGACTTCTACAACATTACCCTACCCACTTTTTATGGTAGATAAAAAAGTAACGACTTTAGAAGATGTAAAAGGTCTAAAAGTTAGGGTTGCTGGAGCTACTGCTGAAATAACAGTGAATAAACTAGGAGCAACACCTGTTAAAGTGTCTGCTCCGGAACAGTACTCAGCATTTGAACGAGGGGTTTTGAATGCTGGAATGCTCGCATTGACAAGTTTTCCAACATATCAATTAGATGATTTTATTAAGTACTATATTAATAATATTTATTTAGGTGGTGCGTCCAACATAATAACGATGAATAATAAAGTTTACGACAAATTACCTGAAGATATTAAAACAGCAATGGAACAAGCGAGTAAGGAAGCTATGGAGAACTTTGCTCAAAAAGAAGACGAATCATTACTTAAATATAAAAAAGAATACACAGAAAATAATGCAATCGAATTTTACGATTTGAGTGAGGAGCAATTAGTAGTATGGAATGAAATTTTTGCAGAAGTTGAAAAAGAGTGGGTAGGTAACATGGAGAAATTTGGTATAAATAGTGCGCAAGTAGTTTTAGATAAGGCTAAACAAGAAAGAGATAATCTTAGAAAGTAAATAATCAGACTTAAACTGAATATATTAATTGCCCTTACTAAACTTGGAAGCTATAGTAATTAACTACGGCTTCCAAGGAGGCTTAAGGGTAACAATGAATTTGTTCCAGCTATTATTATACCTCTGAAAAATAGTTAACTAGAATTGTCATAAATTCCTTAACTGATGGTGGTACATAGCGGGCTTCTTCAGATACAATGTATATTTTCCTTTTTACTGTCGGTTTTTTTATTCTAACAAAATGAATACCATTTAAATAAGCATACTTGAAATAGGTTTCAGGTACAATGGCAATTGCAATACCGGCTTTAACTAAATAGTAGGCAGCATCTAAATTTTCAACCTCATAAAGTCCATTTGGCTCACAACCAACGGAATGATATGCCTCCAACACTACTTTTTGAAGTTCACCTTTATTTGGATATTGAACGATATTTTCATGTATTAATTTAGAAAAATCAATATACTCTAATTCTTTAAGCGGATGATTTAATGAGGTAATTAGTATTAATTCCTCTTCAATAACAGGAGTGAATTGTAATTGCTTTAACTCACTTGAACTAGTACTTGTTATACCAAAATGAATTTCGTAATTTTCTAGAGCTTTTTCCATTTCTCTTGTCCCCATCGACTTGAAATTGACAGACACATTTGGATATTTATTATTAAATTGATTTAAAACATAGGGAATCCAATATTTGGTGGAATCAATTAATCCAATGTTTATTATTCCTGATCCAGTTTCTCTAATGTTATCGATTTCATTATAAATATTATTATATTCCCTTAATACATTATTACCTAGGGTATAAAAGAGTCGACCAGATTCTGTTAGGTTCACTACTTTGGTACTTCTCTCAAATAACGGAAAACCCAATTCTTGTTCTAATACTTTGATTTGTGAACTCAGTGAGGGTTGTGAAATATGCAATTCTTCTGATGCTTTAGTGAAATTACGATTACGTGCAACAGATTCAAAGTATTTTAGATGGCGAATATCGATATTTAACACTCCCTGCAAAAATTATTTAAGACCTAAAATTCGTATTTATATTTGATAGACTTTAGAAGAAAAAGGTTATATTTTTAGTCTAAATTAGCCTCTTGCATTTGTTTTATAGAATAAAACGATCATTTTATGAAAATTCATAATATATATTATAAAAAAAATTAGTATTTATCGCAATCGCCTTTTTTATATTTTACGTAAAAAAATATTCGGAAAAGTCAGAAAATAAATTTGACTTTTCAATGATTTTATAATAAAATTTTATATGTAAAAATGGTTATTGCATATGATCGAGAACACGTTCTCTCTCTGTGTATTCCTCATAATATTAGATGTAATCGTATAGTAAAGTGAATTAATTGATATTATTAAAATGCAAGTTTGTCTTATCAGAACGATAGGAACTTTAAGTAAACATTGTTTTTAATTTGGGATAAATTGAAAGGAATGTATATAATGGTTCAACATAAATATGAAGCTCCCGCGGTTTTTCAAGCCTCAAGAGTATTAAAATTTTTAAGTAGATATAAGTATGGAAACAGCACTTTAACACAAATCAGTGAAACTCTAGGATTAAATAAGAGTACATGTTTAAGGATTTTAAAAACCTTGGAGGAAGCAGATTTTGTATCATTCAATTCTTTTAGAAAAACATATAGCCTCGGTCCTTACCTTGTTGTTCTTGGGAGTAGAGCATTTGAGCAGATAGATTACTTATCCTTGTCAAAATCATTCCTAAAACGGTTAGTCGATCTTACTTGCTTAACAAGTGTTCTTGTGGATAGAGTAAGTAATGATAGATTAGTATATGTAGCAAAAGAAGAAATAAATGAAGCCCATAGGATCAATGTTTCAGTTGGGAACCAATTTAAGATAGCTGAGATTTCTTATGGAATGTGGTTTTTAGCTTATATGAATGAAAAAGAAAGAATGAAGTATATAAACAAAGGTCTACGTCAAGTTACTCCTTGCACTATAACAGACGTAAAAGAATATATACATAAGATGGAGCTTGCTAAGGAGCAAGGATACATAGTTAGTAATGAGGTATATGTCACGGGGATTACTGGTATATCTGCTCCAATCTTTAAAAATAGTGGAGAGGTTGGTTCAGTAATTGCATGTATAGGATTTTCCACTATGAGACAAAGTGAAGTCCAAAATGCTGTCGAAAGTGTAATGAGAGTTGCAAAGGAATTTAACGAAATGCTTTCACTTCAATTTATAAATCAATAAAGAAGTAATGAATTGTATTTCAGTAATATGTTTATGGTTGAAAAGATGATAAAATATTCATTACTAATACTGAGGATAATAACCATATAGTTTTAGGAGGAATTGTAATATTTCTTATTTAAAATATATAAATGAAAGGAATAGAAAAACGATGTCAGCTAAATATGAAGCACCAGCTGTTCTACAAGCCTCAAAGATTTTAAAGTTACTAAGTAGATACAAGTATGCAAACAGTACTTTGACACAAATAAGTGATGCTCTTGAAATAAATAGGAGTACATGTTTAAGAATTTTAAAAACATTAGAAGAGGTGGATTTTGTTTCATTTAATACTGCTACAAAAACATATAGCTTAGGAACTTACCTAGTTATTCTAGGCAGTAGAGCATATGAGCAGATAGATTATTTATCTATGTCAAAATCTTTTCTAAAGAGACTGACAGTGGAGACATCTCTAACAAGTGCACTAGTGGATCGAGTAAGTACCGATCGTTTAGTGTATATCGCTAAAGAAGAACTGCCAGAAGCGCACAGGGTAAACTTGTCAGTAGGAAATCAATTCAAGATAACTGAAATTTCTTATGGTATGTGGTTCCTTGCTTACATGGATGAAAAAGAAAGAATGGAGTTTTTAAACAAAGGATTACGCCGAATGACACCACACACAATTACAGAAGTAGTTCAGTACCTTGAAAAAATGGAGAAGGCTAAGGAGCAAGGATACTTAGTAAGTACAGACGAATATGTAATGGGAGTAAGCGGTGTTTCAGCTCCTATTTTTAATAGTGAAGGGAGAGTTGGTTCAGTCATTGCCTGTATAGGATTTTCAGCTATGAACCAAAGTGAAATAGATAATGCTATTGAAAGTGTGAAGAAAATTGCAAGTGAATTTAACGAAATGCTGGCATTTCAATATAAGAAACAATGAGGATAGAAAGAAAGGCTTTATATTTTAAGGGAGCTATGCTGAAATTCGACCATTTATTTGTTGCTAGGTAGTTAAGTATATCTAATGCAGTAGGTAAAGAGGAACAGTATACCGGATCAAAGATATCAGTTGACTTTCATGTTACAGCCTCCTTTCTAAAGTGAGTAGAAAGACATTGACTGGATCATCACACATTTAACTAAGGGTTAATAACAATGATTGGCGTGCGGTCTAATAGAACCACTTATTTGTGCTGCAAGCGGTAGCGGTGGAAGGGAGGTTAAAATGAAAAAAATGCAAATTACTCTAAGTAACAGAATACAAAAAATTTTAAATATTCAATATCCAATTATTCAAGCTGCAATGAACTGGTTAACAGACGCAAAACTAGTTGCAGCTGTATCTAATGCAGGAGGAATGGGAGTTATTGGTCCAAATGCTGGGCTAATTGAAGATACCCACTTAAAGTCTACAGAGAAGCTGCGTAACGAAATACGAAAGGTAAACACACTTACTGATAATCCCTTTGCATTAAATACATTCTTTCCACCAGATGGTGATATCGAAAAAGAAAACCACTCTCAGAAATTTTTAGACTTAGCTTTTGAAGAAGGTGTTCTGTATTTTGTTTCAGTGGGTAATATTAACAAAAGATTGATTAAGTCTATAAAAGATCAAGGCGCAACTTTAATTTTTCGTGAATTAACTCCGACTGTAGAAGGAGCGAAGATAGCTGAATCTTTAGGAGCAGATGTTATCATAGCAACTGGCTATGATGAGGGAGGAAGGATTCCAAAAAGAGCTATTGGTACCTTCTCAATTGTTCCAACAATAGTTGATGCTGTAAATATACCAGTTTTAGCAACAGGTGGAATTAATGATATTCGAGCTGTACGTGCAGCTTTAGCATTAGGTGCTGATGGGGTTTATGTAGGTACAAGGTTTATCGTATCTGACGAATGTCCAGCTGCGGATGAGACTAAGCATGATATCATTAATTCTAATGGTTATGATCTAATTTTAGTTTCAGATGAGCACCGTTCTACTCCAAACAATTACGCGAAGATGCTGGAGAAAATGCATTTAAATGGCGCTTCTAGTGAAGAAATCGAACAAATAATTGCTCAAGGTGGAGGTGCTCTTTCTGGAATGAGAAATGGAAACTCTTACGAAGGTATTGTAAGTGTAAACACAGCTATTGATAGAATTAAAGAAATAAAAAGTGTTAAAGACATTGTTGATGAATTGATGGCAGATTACCAAGATAAGGAAGCATATTAATTTTATTCTATGGTAATTATTGGATTTATTTTCGCTTATTAAACTTTTATTATAGTATTTTATTAATTAAATCAGGTCATTCAAGGGTTTTGAACCCATCAGTATCACCTAATTGTCACGTCGAAAAAATGAGATTCCATTCGATTTACATTCTAAATTTATTCTATGATTTAGTAGGAGAAATCGAACAATTTCTTCAAAAAGCTTAAACGGCCACTGGTTTTAGCAAGTGGTTGCTTAAGCTTTTTGTATGTGAAAGCTGCAGCAAAGCAAGCATTATTTAATGATGAAAAACAAAAGGCAATACATAATAATCTACTAATCTGGTAAATAATCATATCCACTATACTATAAATCAAATATAGAGATTTGGAATTTGAATTATTAAATCCACTTACTAACTATCTTCGGCCACCTCCATTTACGACATACTTCTTTTGATTTAAGCCCAATGAATCATTTCTCAACCGATGGAGCAGATTGGAACACATTAAAGATTTGTGCCCATTTGTTTGTGCTGAGAATGTTTAGAACATTTAGAGCATCTCGAATTAAGATCAATGATGGCGGAGACATGCCATTTTCCAATCTGAAATACCATATTGTAGTTCATGAAAAGTACTTACAAATAAAACAGAGTCATGCTTATTTGTTAGATAGATCAATAGTTAAATAGATAAGTTATGAAGACTATCAGTAGCAGCAAACATGAAAAGGCTTCACCCATAGTTGAGAAATATCTTATCTGAGTTTGGCATGGTGCGTGTGTTTCTTTCGCAAACATAGTGATTAGGACAATTTAGATTTTAGATATTTCAGAATATACAAAAAAACAATTGACTTCATAATTACCTTGTTATAAAATTTTATATAAGAAACTAGATTTTATATATGTAATAAATATTATACAACTAAGATTTCAATACCTATTACAATGTATTAAGGAAAAATAATGGAAATAGGAGGTTACATAGCATGGCATTTGTTGAATGGAGTAGAGTGAGAAAAGAGGGAACTATTGCAGAGATTGTATTAAATCGTCCCGAAGCAAGAAATGCATTTACTACGGAAATGGCAGCTCAAATTCTTGAAATTTGTCAAACTATTAACGAAAGTGATGTACGTGTTGTTTTGATTACATCATCTACTGCAAAAGCGTTTTGTTCAGGAGCTGATCTAAAAGAGCGAAACAATATGACAGAAAGTGCTTGGAAGAATCAACACCAGCTATTCCGCAAAATGTTTAATGCAATTCAGGATATGAAGCAGCCAGTAATCGCTGTTGTTGATGGATATGCCTTAGCGGGCGGTTTTGAAATGACTTTAAATTGTGACATGATTGTTGCGGCTGAAACAGCCGTATTTGGGTTGCCAGAGGTAACAAGAGGGATTATGCCTGGTTGTGGTGGAACTAGATTACTATCAAAAAGAATAGGTGTTCATCGTGCTAAAGAGTGGGTATGTACAGGGAAACTTGTACCTGCCGAAGAAGCCAATCGTGCCGGACTAATAAATATTTTGGCTAAACCAGATGAGATTCGCGAAAAGGCCTTAGGATTGGCCGAGAAAATAGCTGCTAATGCACCAATAGCTGTTCAAAATTGTAAAGCATCTGTAGAGGAAATATTCGGAATGCCTAACGAGGAAGCTAAAGAAATAGAAGTTGGATATTATGATCGCTGTATCAATACTGAAGATCGTTTAGAAGGCGTTCTTGCATTTGTTGAAAAACGGCCACCACGTTTTGTAGGGAAATAATGTAAAAAGTGATTTTGAATAATAATAATTTCTGAATAGTAGGAGGTAATAAAATGAGTGCAGTTACAATGAATGAGAAGGCTCAATTTCATGAGGAATTAAGAAGAAGTGTTCGCGCAGTTTGTAGTAAATACCCAGATTCTTACTGGAGGGAATTAGATGCAAAGCTTGCCTACCCGGAGGAATTTGTTAATGAAATAACTCAAAGTGGGTTTTTAGCTGCATTGATTCCAGAAGAATATGGTGGTTCTGGTCTAGGAATTACAGAAGCTTCTATTATATTGGAAGAAATTAATCGTTCAGGTGGGAATTCTGGTGCTTGTCATGCTCAGATGTACACCATGGGGACTTTGTTACGCCATGGAAGTGAAAAACAAAAAGCAAAATACCTTTCAAAGATTGCCGATGGTTCTTTAAGACTACAAGCATTTGGGGTTACTGAACCAAATACTGGAACTGATACAACTAAATTAAAAACATATGCAGAGCGCAAAGGGGACAAATACATTGTGAATGGTCAAAAAGTATTTATCTCTCGTGCCGAATATTCAGATTTAATGCTTTTACTTGTTCGAACCACTCCAATTGAACAAGTTAAGAAGAAAACTGAAGGATTATCTGTTTTACTAGTAGATTTAAAGCAAGCAGTTGGTAATGGCCTAACTATTAAACCAGTTCGCACTATGATGAACCATGCTACAACAGAACTATTTATTGAAGATTTAGAGGTTCCAGTTGAAAATTTAATTGGCGAAGAAGGTAAGGGTTTTAGATATATACTTGACGGTATGAATGCTGAGCGTATCTTAATTGCTTCAGAATGTATTGGTGACGGTCGTTGGTTTATAGAGAGAGCATCCAAATATGCAAATGAGAGAGTTGTCTTTAATCGTCAAATTGGTCAAAACCAAGGAATCCAATTTCCAATCGCTCGTGCTCATGTAAATATTGAAGCTGCTGATCTCATGCGTTTCCGTGCAGCAGAGTTATTTGATGCAGGTATAAAATGCGGAGCTGAAGCCAATATGGCCAAACTATTAGCAGCAGATGCATCTTGGGAAGCTGCGAATGTTGCATTACAAACTCATGGAGGCTTTGGTTTTGCTGAAGAATATGATGTTGAACGTAAATTTAAAGAAACGAGATTATACCAGGTTGCCCCAATTTCAACTAACTTAATCCTTTCATTTGTTGCCGAACATGTACTTGGTTTACCAAGATCGTATTAATTCGAGGGGGTTAAGCCAATGAATATTCCTAGTGAAGTAGAAATTATTGAAGTTGGACCACGAGATGGTTTGCAAAATGAGCCTAATCCAATAACAACGGAACAGAAAAAAGAATTAATCTCTCAGCTATCAAAAACAGGTATCTCAAGAATGGAAACAGCGTCTTTTGCCCATCCGAAATGGGTTCCTCAAATGGCAGATTCAGAAGAAATTGCGAATTATTGTAATGAACTTGGTATTACTTATGTTGCCTTAACTCCAAATGCAAAAGCTCTGGAGCGAGCGATTCAGGTAAAAGCACCCCAAATTGCATTATTTATTGGCGCGAGTTCTGAATTTAATAAAAAAAATATTAATAAAACTACATCAGAATCCTTAATCGAATGTGAATCAATGGTAACTAGAGCAAAGGATGCAGGAATGTTCATTCGTGCCTATATTTCAATGGCCTTTACCTGTCCATATCAAGGCCATGTTTCCTTCGATGAGGTGAAATATGTTTGTGATAGATTTGTAGGACTTGGTGTTGATGAAATAGATGTCGGTGATACGAATGGTCAAGCAAATCCGAAAATGGTTTATGAACGCTTTTCTAGATTGCGAGATTTATATCCTGACGCAACTTATGTGGGTCATTTTCATGATACGGAAAAAATGGCCTTAGCCAATGTAATCGCTGCCATGCAAGCTGGTGTTACCAAATTTGATAGTTCGATTGGAGGTTTAGGTGGTTGTCCTTATTCTCCAGGTGCAACGGGAAATGTGGCTACAGAGGAATTAGTTAACATGCTCATGCGGATGGGTTGTGAAACACAAATTAATTATCAAGAACTCTTAAAAGTGAGTCCGTTTGCAAAAAGTCTTTCCAGTCGGGTTTAAATGTTAATAAAAAATGGAGGGTTTATAATGAAAAATGTAGTAATTATCGATTCTGTTCGTACAGCTGTAGGTAGGCTTGGCGGTGCTATGAAGGATGTTGAAGTAGATCACTTAGCATCTACAGTTTTAACAGAACTTGTTGAGCGTACAGGAATTGAAAAAAATATAGTTAATGAAGTCATTATGGGTCATGGAAAACAAAGTGCTGATTTTCCAAACTTTGCAAGAGTGGCACTTTTACGTGCAGGGTTTCCAATTGAGGTTACTGGTTATACAGTTCAGCGTAACTGTGGCTCTGGTTTACAGGCAATTAATAATGGCGCACAACAAATTATGTGTGGCTTAGATGATGTTGTAATCGCTGGTGGTGCGGAAAGCATGAGTACTGCTCCATTCTATTTCCGAAATATTCGTTATGGATTGGGCGTCGGAAATGTAGAACTATTGGACTCAAATACAGAAAGTCAAGCGAGGGCACAACCTATCGATATGTTTGGAAGCTACGGAATGGGCGTAACTGCAGAGAACCTGTCAGAGCAATATAATATTTCTCGTACCGAGCAAGATGAATTTGCATTAAGAAGTCAAGATAATGCGAAAGATGCAATAAATAAAGGCTTGTTCGCTGGTCAAATTGCAACTGTTGAAATTAAACAGAAAAAGGGAGAACCGATTAAATATAATGTTGATGAGCATCCAAGGGAAACAACTTTTGAAAAGTTATCGAAATTAAAACCTGTATTTAAAGAAAATGGTACAGTTACAGCTGGGAATTCTAGTGGAAGAAACGATGGTGCAGCGGCAATATTGTTAATGGATGAAGAAGTTGCGAAACGTTATGGAAAGAAACCAAAAGCAAGAATTATTTCGCAAGCGGTTGCGGGTGTCCGTCCGGAAATCATGGGGATTGGACCAGCCCCTGCAACTAGAAAAGCATTGCAGCAAACAGGACTAAAACTAGAAGATATTGGACTTATTGAATTAAATGAAGCTTTTGCTGCACAATCACTTGCTGTTATTAAAGAACTTGAGCTTGACATCAATAAGGTCAATGTAAATGGCGGAGCTATTGCCTTAGGACACCCAATTGGAGGAACCGGTGCAATAATAATGACAAAACTGTTACATGAAATGGAAAGGCGTGGCGAAAAGTACGGATTAGCAACGTTATGTATTGGTGGCGGAATTGGAATTTCAACAATCGTTGAAAATTTACAAGTCTAACTGGTTTGACAAAATGTCTAACTAGCAGTAATTAAAACCAGCAGACATTTTGGACTCATTAGTGGAAAGGTGAATGGTAATGTCAAACAACGATTGGAAATTAATCTATCAAGCACGACAGACTGATGTTAAGCAGGCAATTTCCAACATTCAATCACATCAAAAAGTTTTTCTTGCACCATTCTGTAACGAGCCACAAGCGCTTATAGAAGAACTAGTTAACCAAAAAGATAGATTAAAAGATGTGAAATTATATAATTTGATCATTGGCAGTCCTTGTCTGTATGCCACTCCAGACTGCCATGAACATTTTAACATTCAAACGTTTTTAGGATCTTTTAAGTTTAAGAGTGCCTATCAACATCACTCTTGTGATTATTTGCCGGTTAACTTTTCAGAGATTCCACGATGGATTGAAGAGGAACAAATTGATGCTGCCTTAATCCAAGTGACAGCACCTAATAATGAAGGATATTGTAATTTAGGTCTTTCTGTAGATGTTATTCAAACTCTAATTAAAAATTCAGTAAATGTAATTGCTCAAGTTAATAATGATCTACCTTGGACGAATGGTGAAACATCTGTCCATGTTTCCGAAATTGATTATTTTGTTCTTTCAGATCGTCCTCTGCTTACTATAGATAGTGGGAAACCATCTGAAGTAGAAATGACAATAGGTAACTATGTTGCAGAATTAATTCCAGACTATGCAACCGTTCAAGTGGGACTAGGGAAAATTGCTGATAGTGTCATTATATCACTTAAGTCAAAAAAAGGACTCGGTATCCACTCTGGCTCCATAACAGATACGGTAGTGGAATTAATAGACCAAGGTGTTATCACAAATGAACGCAAAGAAATAAATCAATACCAAACGGTATGCACAACTTTAACAGGCACAGACCTTTTATATAAATACTCACATATGAACCAAGATATTGCCTTATATCCTTCAGACTATACGCACAATGCTTCAGTTATATCGAAAATTAGCAATTTTTGTTCAGTTAACTCGGCCTTAGAAGTTGATATCTTTGGACAAATAAATGCTGAACAGGTCGGTTCATATCCAGTCGCAGGTGTTGGGGGACAAATGGATTTTATTCATGGGGCTAGATTATCTAAAGGTGGCAAGGCAATAATTGCTTTGCCTTCCACAGCTGAAAATGGAACAGAATCAAGGATTAAAATAAAAATTCCTTTTGTTACATCTTTGAAATCTGAAATCGACTATGTAGTTACAGAATACGGGATTGCATCTTTATTTGGGAAATCTCTTCAAGAAAGAGCAAAAGCGCTTGTTTCAATCGCTCATCCGGATTTTCGCAAGGACCTAAAAAATGAATATGAAAGGTTGTTGGATAATGAATAAATTACAAAATAAAGTAGCCATTGTTACTGGTTCGGGGCGTGGTATAGGAAAAGAACTAGCATTACTATTAGCAACGGAAGGGGCCAAAGTAGTTGTTAATGACTTAGGAAGCAGTTCAAATGGTGAAGGCGCGGACGGAAAAGTTGCTGATGAAGTTGTTCAAGAGATAAAAGCTTTTGGCGGAGAAGCAATTGTCAACTATGATTCAGTCGCTTCCTATGAAAGCGCTCAAAAAATGGTAGAAGCGGCAGTTTCAGCTTTTGGTCATTTAGATATTGTTGTAAATAATGCTGGAATTGCACGCGATCGAATGATATTTAAGATGAGTGAAGAAGAATGGGATGCTGTTATCGCCGTTCATCTTAAAGGAACTTTTAATATGACAAGAGCAGCTGCTCCGTTTTTTAAAGAACAAAAAAGTGGTCGTGTTATTAACTTTACATCGACTTCAGGGTTAATTGGGAACATCGGCCAAGCAAATTATGGAGCTGCAAAAATGGGAATTGCCGGATTAACGAAAATAACGGCTTTGGATATGCAACGATATAATGTAACAGCTAACGCAGTCTCTCCTTTTGCATGGAGTCGATTGGTTGGTGCAATTCCAACAGATACTCCGGAGGAAAAGGCAAGAGTTGAAAATATAATGAAAATGTCGCCGGCACATATTGCACCACTCGTTGCTTTTTTGAGCTCAGATGACGCAGCCGATATATCTGGTCAAATTTTTGGGGTAAGAGGTAAAGAAATTATGGTCTTCTCACAACCTCGCCCCATTCGCTCTGTATATAATTCGGAAGGTTGGTCTGTCGAAAGTATTAGCGCTATAAAGGGGTCGTTGCAGTCAAGCTTTACACCTCTGGAAGTAAGTAAAGACGTATTTCCATACGAACCTTTAGTATAGTTGTTTGAAATTGAACTCAGTATTGTCGGGAAATTAAAAATAATTTTAAGAGGTGTATGAATTTGGACTTTAAACTATCTGATGAATTAATAGAAATGAAGAAAACAATTAGAGATTTTATTGATAACACTGTTGATCCAATTGCAGATCAAATCGAAAGAGAAGATAAAATACCAGATCATATTTACAAGATGAGTAAGGAAATGGGGCTTTTTGGATTAAGTATTCCTGAGGAATATGGCGGTTTAGGAATTGGTATGGTAGGAAAATGTGGAATATATGAGGAAATTGGCCGGACATCTAATGGGTATACAACGGTTATAGGTGCACATACCGGTATTGGATCAGTGGGTATTGTCGAAATGGGGACTGAGGAACAGAAAAGAAAGTATTTACCTGGAATGGCGTCTGGGGATTTACTCGGAGCTTTTGCTTTAACTGAGCCGAGTGCAGGTTCAAATGCTGTAGCCCTAAAAACAAAGGCTGTACGTAAAGGTGATAAATATATTATTAATGGTTCTAAACACTATATCACGAATGCTCCAACTGCAGATGTATTTACTGTAATGGCTGTTACAGATTCTAGTAAGGGAGCAAAGGGTATAACATCTTTTATAATTGAAAAAGATTTTCCTGGATTAGTCATTGGCAAAAAAGAAGAAAAAATGGGATTACGTGGTTCGCATTCATCTGAGGTTTTCTTTGAAGACTGTGAAGTACCAGTAGAAAATGTACTAGGTGTAGAAGGCTTAGGATATATCAATGCCCTGAAAATCTTGGCTAATGGCCGTGCAGGATTAGCTGCCCGTAACTTAGGTTCCTCTCAAAAACTGCTTGAATTGTCTGTTAAATACGCCCATGAAAGAATTCAATTTGATAAACCAATCTTTGATCAGCAAATTATTCAACATTATCTGGCTGAAATGGCGCTAGATGTTGAAACATTGCGTTCACTTACTTACCGAGTAGCATGGATGGTAGATGAAGGTATGAATGTTATAAAAGAGGCAGCAATGGCAAAGCTCCAAGGTTCAGAAATTTTTAACCGTGTTGCAGATAAAGCTGTCCAAATCCATGGTGGTATTGGATATATCAGGGAATATCCAATAGAACGCTATTATCGTGATGCTCGAATAACAAAAATTTATGAAGGAACTTCAGAAATTCAAAAAAATATCATTGCAGCACAACTTCACAAAGATTACATGAAAAAAAATCCTACAGTTGTTACTGGTTAAAGGAGGATAATGGTGAGTAGCACTGCATTTAAAGCGACAAAGGGAATGAAGCTAAAACCTTATACTTATAAAGTTGAAAAAGGAAAGATGAGGGAATTGGCTATTGCTATAGGCGATCACAAAGAGGAATATTTAAATGGAGAAAAAATACCACCTACATTTGCAACAGTTGTTGAATACTGGGGTGGTGGCGCCTCGAATGCTGAGTTATTAGGATTAAACGTAAAAAGGGTATTATTTGGAGAACAAGAGTACGAATATTTAGGAACGATAAGCTCAGGTGATGTGCTTACAATAACTGGCTTTGTGGAAGATGTTTATACAAAAGCGGTTATGGACTTCTATGTTGTTACTAAAGAATTCAAAAATCAAATTGGTGAAACTGTATTAATCAGCAGATCAACGCTTATTGAGCGTCATTAAAGGGGTGGAATCATGGATATTGGGTATCAATTTGCACCATTAATAAAAGAAGAACTCACACACACTCAACTTGTGCGCTATGCAGGTGCGTCTGGGGATTTTAACCCTATTCATACAGTTGTCCCATTTGCTGAAGAGGTAGGTTTAGGTGGTGTCATTGCTCACGGGATGCTGATAATGGGCTTTGTTGGTCAAGCGATTGGTCAATGGGTCAGTATGGATGATTTAGCAAAATTTTCAGCGCGATTTAAAGCAATGACACGTCCAGGAGAGAAAATTACCGTTCAGGGTTCTATTGTGGATGAGACAGACAATCGCTGGATTTGCAAAGCAGAGGCTATTAATGAAGCGGGCGAAGTGAAAGTCCAAGCAAAATTTGAGGTTTTCAAAAATAATAATTGAAATTAATTCTATAAAGACTAGTGTATGGAGGTTAACTATGAATATTTATGTAATTATGAAACGCACCTTTGATACAGAAGAAAAAATAGTCCTTAATGGTGGACAAATTGATGATAGTGGGGCAGAGTTTATTATTAATCCATATGATGAATATGCAATTGAAGAAGCGATTGTATTGCGAGATGAGCATGGGGGTGAAGTCACAGTTGTGACGGTTGGTTCAGAAGATGCCGAAAAAGAACTTCGCACGGCATTAGCGATGGGTGCAGATAAAGCTGTGTTGATTGATAGTGAAGACGTTGAGGCAAGTGATCAATTTTCAACTGCGGCGATTATTGCAACATACTTAAAAGATAAAGAGTTTGATATGATCCTTGGGGGGAACATGGCAGTGGACAACGGTACAGGGCAGGTTGGACCACGTCTCGCTGAAATGCTAGGGATTCCGCAAGTTACAACGATTACTAATCTTAAAGTTGATGGAAATAAAGCGACAATCATTCGTGATGTTGAAGGAGACGAGGAAACTGTAGAAGTAAGCTTACCTGTACTTGTAACGACTCAACAAGGTTTAAATGAACCACGTTACCCATCACTTCCGGGAATTATGAAGGCGAAGAATAAACCATTAGAAACACTTGAATTAGATGACCTTGATATAGATGAAGACGATGTACAAGCAAAAACTAAAACATTAGAAATCTTTTTACCACCAAAAAAACAAGCGGGTAAAGTTTTAGATGGTGAACTCAATCAACAAGTTCAAGAGTTGGTAATTCTTTTAAAATCTGAGGCAAAAGTCATTTAAGTGGAGGGATGGACATGGCAAATAAAGTATTAGTTATTGGTGAAATTCGAGATGGAGCGCTTCGTAATGTTTCATTCGAAGCGGTAGCAGTTGCAAAAATAATTGCAGATGGTGGTGAGGTTGTAGCGGCATTATTTGGAGATGTGATTGGCGAACGAGCAACTGAAATGATTCATAATGGAGCAGATCGAGTCGTCACTGTCGAACATGCTGATTTGAAATCCTATACAACAGATGCTTATCAACAAGCAATTTTACAAGTTGTGGATGCCGAAAAACCAAAAGCTGTTGTGATGGGGCATACTGCGATAGGAAAAGATGTTTCACCTCGATTAGCAGCAAAATTAAAAGCGGGTTTGGTTTCTGATGTTGTTTCTGTTGAAATCGTAGGCGGGGAGCCTGTATTCACTCGTCCAATTTATTCAGGAAAGGCCTATGAGAAAAAACAAGTAGAAGATGGAGTTGTTTTAGCAACCATTCGTCCAAATAATATCCCTGTGCTGGAAAAAGATACTTCCCGTATCGGTAAAATTGGAAGTGTTCAGGTAGAAATCAATAATCTAAGAACAGTGATTAAAGAAGTCGTCCGTAAATCAACGGGGAAAGTAGACCTTTCAGAAGCAAAGATTATTGTTTCAGGTGGCCGTGGTGTTAAGAGTGCAGATGGTTTTAAAGCTCTAGAGGAATTGGCAGAATTAATAGGAGCCGCCGTCGGTGCTTCTCGTGGTGCTTGTGACGCCGGTTACAGCGACTATTCCTTGCAAATTGGGCAAACAGGAAAAGTGGTTACACCAGATCTTTACTTTGCAATTGGTATTTCAGGTGCGATTCAACATTTAGCGGGCATGTCTAACTCAAAAGTTATTGTTGCAATTAATAAAGATCCCGAAGCACCAATTTTTGATGTAGCCGATTACGGAATTGTCGGGGATTTATTTGAAGTACTGCCGTTATTAATTGAAGAAATGAAAAGTGTAGTAGTAGGTTAAGTTTTTAGCTGCAGTAATAAATAATTACATATCATGCAGAGACTTAACTATGCCTGGTGCCCTTTAGTTCTAAGCCTATTTATCATTCATTATTTTTCAAATTGGGAGGGGATTACCATTAATCCTTTACAAATTATTAATATAGCACTGTTTCTAGTTGTAACGGGCTATGCTGTCTTCCTATTTATTACACTAGTAAAAACTCGAATCGCTTATATTAAACTAGGGAAAAAATCTGAATTTAATCGAACAGTCAAAGAGCGGATTGATGATATTCTAATAAATGTATTTGGACAAAAAAAGCTTTTAAAGGATAAAAAAAGTGGGACCATTCATGTTATGTATTTTTATGGTTTTCTTCTCGTTCAATTTGGAGCAATTGATCTCATCTGGAAGGGGATTGATTTCGACTCTCATCTTCCTTTAGGACCACTTTATCCACTTTTTACTTTTTTCCAAGAAATTGTTGTGTTGATGATCTTAGTTGCGACAGTATGGGGCTTTTACCGACGCTATATTGAAAAATTAACAAGATTAAAGCGTGGCTTTATGGCAGGACTTGTTTATATGTTCCTTGGCGGTTTGATGACCGCTACCTTATTTGCGAATGGAATGGCAATTATCTGGCATGGTCATGAATTAACATGGTCTGAGCCGATTGCTTCTAGTATTGCTTATGTTTTTAGTTGGCTTCCTCAAGGAACTGCTGCAGCTTTGTTCTTTGTTTTTTGGTGGATGCACTTATTATTCTTACTTGCCTTCTTAGTTTATATTCCGCAAGGGAAACACGCCCATTTAATTGCAGGTGTGGCCAATGTTTATCTTGGACGCAACAGTAAAGTTGGGAAATTATCATCGATTGATTTTGAGGATGAATCTCAAGAATCATTTGGTGTAAGTAAAATTGAAGACTTTTCACAAAAACACTTAGTGGATCTTTATGCCTGTGTTGAATGTGGAAGATGTACAAATATGTGTCCGGCGACAGGCACTGGCAAGATGCTGTCACCGATGGATCTCATTGTAAAGATGCGCAACCATCTGACTGAAAAAGGTGCTGCTGTTACATCGAAATCACCATGGTTGCCTGCCTTTGCCTTTAACAATACTAGAGGCAACCAATTAGCACTACAGAGTGCTACTAGTGGAGAAGCTGCTGCTACTTTAGAATATGATGTTAATTTAATCGGTGAGGTCATTACCGAAGAAGAAATTTGGGCTTGTACGACTTGCCGCAATTGTGAAGACCAATGTCCGGTCATGAACGAACATGTTGAAAAAATTATCGATTTACGCCGTTATCTAGTATTAACGGAAGGCCGCATGAAACCAGATGCACAACGGGCGATTACTAACATTGAACGTCAAGGCAATCCATGGGGTATTAATAGAAAAGAACGTGAAAAATGGCGCGAAGGCCGTGAAGATATTCAGGTGGCAACTGTGAAAGAAACTGAAAAAGCCGGTGAAGAGTTTGAATATTTATTCTATGTAGGCTCGATGGGTTCTTTTGATAACCGCAGCCAAAAAATTGCCCAATCCTTTGCACGTGTTATGAATATTGCGGGCATTAAGTTTGCAATCTTAGGGAATAAAGAGAAAAACTCGGGAGATACACCAAGGCGAATTGGTAATGAGTTTTTATTCCAGGAATTAGCTCGTGATAATATTGAAGAATTTCAAAAACATAATGTGAAGAAAATTGTTACGATAGATCCGCATGCTTTCAATACTTTTAAGAATGAGTATCCTGAATTTGGGATTGAAGATATGGAGATTTACCATCATACTCAGTTGCTGGATCAATGGATTAAAGAAGGAAAATTGAAACCAACAAAAGAAGTTAACGAAGTGATTGCATATCATGATTCATGTTATTTAGGGCGTTATAATGGTATTTATGCCCAGCCTCGTGACATCTTAACAGCGATCCCTGGTGTTAAACTCGTCGAAGCCAGCCGCAATCGCGAAAATGCGATGTGCTGTGGAGCCGGTGGTGGTATGATGTGGACCGAAGAAGACACTGGATCAAGAATTAATGTTGCCCGAACAGAACAAATTCTTGAAGCCAATCCAACAATGATTGGTAGCGGCTGTCCATATTGCTTAACAATGATTAGTGATGGTACGAAGGCAAAAGAAGTAGAAGACCAAGTAAAAACACTGGATATTGTAGAAATTCTTGAAAAAGCATTGTAATAAAAATATAGAATGAGAATTTAGACCGAAACATCAATTTTTTAAAGGTGTTTCGGATATTTCTTTTTCAGGTATTACTGCATACCAAACTCTTTTCAATACTAAAGTAAACTATTTGAGTAAAGAGGATAATAAAATAACAAAAATGAGTCGTCTTAAGTTGTGGACAAAGGATTTTATCCTAATTTCCATCGTCAATTTTTCATATCTTCAGTCTTTTATTTATTTATTGTGATTATTAGCGTTTATGCAGTAGATAAATTTTACGCTTTCATAAGCCAAGCTGGTCTTGTTGCTGGTATTTTTATTATTGAATCTTTAATTGGACGTATCATCATCGGCAGGAGTATTGATTATTGTTCAAGGATTTATTTGTTTATCGATTGCATCTTTTATAAATGTTCCCATATTGGAAATCACCGTAGAAAAATTTAGTAAAAAGGGATTAAAGCTTTCAAATTTCATTGAATCAAAGGCTGCTCCGATTTCTGTGGTAATTCTATTATTAGGCTTCTGTTACTCTGGTATCTTTACATTCATTAATTTATATGCACTTGAAAATAATTTGGTGAATACAGCGAGTTTCTTTTTCCTTGTGTATTCAATAGCTATATTAATCTCACGATCTTTCACAAGTCGACTGATGGATGTAAAAGGAGCAAACTATGTAATGTATCCAGGCTTTATTCTTTATACGCTTGGAATGTTATTTTTAAGCTCAGCTCATAATGGTTTCATACTATTAATATCAGGTTTCCTAATTGGCCTTGGATTTGGAAATTTGCAGTCATGTACTCACGCTATAGCTATTAAAGTTGTTAATCATTATCGTATTGGATTAGCTACGTCTACTTATTTTATATTTATAGAGATTGGGAGTGGTCTTGGTCCTTTTCTGCTTGGATTATTAATTCCAATTATAAGTTATAGTAAGCTCTACGCATTCTTAAGTGTAATCGTCCTGCTATCCTCTGTCATATATTATTTATTGCATGGCAGGAAAGAAAGAGCAAGGATTAAAGCTACCGCTTAATAATAATAAATGATCAGCATCAGCCTCGTGATATTTTAAAAGCAATTCTGGGAGTGAAAGGATAACAAAAATGAGCCATCCTAAGTTGTGGACAAAGGATTTTATTATTATTTCCTGCGTCAAATTTTTCATATCATTAGTCTTTTATTTATTAATTGTAATTATGAGTGTTTATGCAGTAGATGAATATCAAGCTTCCTTAAGCCAAGCTGGTCTTGTTGCTGGGATTTTCATTCTTGGAACTTTAGCTGGACGTATCATCATCAGTAGGTATATTGATTTAATCGGACGAAGAAAAACGTTGTTCATCGGATTAATTTCCAATTTATTTACAACAGCATTGTACTTAATTCAATATGATATTAATTTTCTCCTTGTCAATCGTTTCTTACATGGTTTTACATATGGGATTTCTAGCTCAGCAGCATCTATTATAGCAGCCCAAATTATCCCAGAAACGCGAAAAGGAGAAGGGATTGCCTATTTCAGTTTGAGTACAATACTTTCTGCAGCAATAGGTCCATTCATTGGAACCTTTATGAGTCAAAAAACAAGTTTTGAAATGATTTTTGGTCTCTGTATTGTTCAAGGTATTATTTGTTTATTAATTGCCTTGTTTGTATATGTTCCATCATTGGAAATACCCAAAGACAAATCTATTATAAAAGGTTTTAAACTATCCGATTTCATTGATTCTAATGCTGTTCCGATTTCTGTAGTAACACTAATATTAGGCTTCTGTTACTCTAGTATCTTTACGTTTATTAATTTATATGCACTTGAAAATAATTTGGTGAATTCAGCGAGTTTCTTTTTTCTAATTTATTCAATAGCCATACTAATCTCACGACCCTTCACTGGTCCATTGATGGATGTAAAAGGAGCAAACTACGTAATGTATCCAGGTTTTATTCTCTTTATGCTTGGAATGGTATTATTAAGCTCAGTTCACAATGGTTACATGTTATTAATATCAAGTTTCCTAATTGGTCTTGGATTTGGAAACCTACAGTCATGTAGTCAAGCTTTAACTATTAAAGTTGTTCCTCAACAACGTGTTGGTTTAGCAACGTCTACTTATTTTATATTTTTAGAATTTGGGACTGGATCTAGCCCTTTTCTGCTTGGATTGTTAATTCCATTTATAAGTTATAGTGAGCTATACGCAATTATTAGTGTAGTTGTCCTACTATGTTTTGTCATATATTACTTCGTTCATGGCAGGAAAGAGGGGTCTAGGTTAAAAGCTACAGCTAAATAGGTATTAAGCATAATAAACACTTTTTAATATAAAATGAACTAGTAAGAAGAGAGGATAATGATAATGAGCCATTCTAGGTTGTGGACAAAGGCTTTTATAATTTCTTGTAGTCTTAATTTTTTAATAACATTTGTTATGTATTTATATTTTGTGGTTATAAGCCTATATGCAGTTGAAAAATTAAATGCTACCATAAGCCAAGCCGGGCTTGCTTCTGGGATATTAATTATTGGTGCATTATTGGGGCGCTTTTTTATTGGTAGATGGATAGATACAATCGAACGCAAAAATACCCTGTTGATTGGATTAATTCTTAATACTTTAGCATTGGCTTTTTACTTAATTCAATATAATACTCTCTTTCTGCTTATTATACGTTTTTTAAATGGTATTGTATTTGGTATTGCTAGTACAGTAGTAGCCACAATTGCGGCTGAAGTCATCCCGGAAACAAGAAAGGGGGAAGGCATCGGCTTTTTTAGTATGAGCACCATCATTTCCACAGCATTAGGGCCATTCATTGGCTTTTATATGATTCAAAATTCAAGCTATGAAATGATTTTTAGTCTCTGTCTTACTTTAGGATTTATAAGTGTATTAATAGCCCTCTTTGTAAATGGTTCAATGTTGGAAGTAAATAAAGAGAAATCTGATGAGGATGGATTTAAACTTTCAAATTATATTGAATTGGATGTAGTACCAATTGCAATTATTGTACTGATTATTGGCTTTTGTTTCTCCAGTGTTCTTACATTTATTAACTTCTACGCAATTGAAAAAAACTTTGTTCAGTCTGCTAGTTTCTTTTTTGTAATATATTCAATAGCTATTTTAATTTCTCGCCCCTTTACTGGTCGCTTAATGGATTTAAAAGGCGCTAACTTTATTATGTATCCAGGCTTTATTTTATTTACAGTAGGTTTATTGCTTTTAAGCGCAGCTCATAATGGTTTCACACTATTATTATCGAGTTTTTTTATAGGACTCGGTTTTGGTAATTTACAGTCATGTACTCAGGCCATTGCAATTAAGATAGTCGCTCCGCATCGTGTTGGATTGGCAACATCAACTTTTTTTGTATTTCTAGATATTGGACTTGGATTTAGCCCTTATCTGCTAGGATATATTATCCCTTTCCTTAGCTATAGTAAGCTATATATGTTGATTGGTTTTATTGTTTTAATATCATCTGCCTTATACTTCATATTGCATGGAAAGAAAGAAGCAGCAAGGGAGAAAGCTACATCATTGCATTTATAATTGTTAATAATCTTTAATGAATTGAGCTATTTGTTATTGTATCCGTGTTTTTTGCTTCGTGGCAAACAGTTTTAATATCATGCTTAAAATTATTTATATTTTTTTAAATTTATCTTGTGTCTATAACAGAACTATTGTATTCTGAATAGAAATTAGAATATTTTGAATGGTCTGATAAAAGGAACGGAAATGAATCTTCATCTTAAGAAAGCCCGTGGTTGTTGTAAACGGGTGTTGAAATCATTTCTTCTCACCTTGGAGACTTTCCTCTGAACTTGTAGTAGGAGGAACGATTTACATCGTTATTTTGTTAAGTAAACGTTTACTTATTAAGGATGTTGTCGTGAGTCAGCAGCGAAAGAGGGTGGTACCGCAAAGCAATTTGTCCCTCTATTTTAAGTGAAGGTTTTTTATATTTCAAAAAACAAGGAGGTACTATTAATGGGGAAAAGAGTGTATTTTTTTGATACTACACTAAGGGATGGTGAACAAACACCAGGTGTTAGTTTAAATCAACTAGAGAAGGTTGAAATTGCATTGCGTTTAGAAGCTTTAGGAATTGATGTTATTGAAGCAGGTTTTGCTGCTGCATCACCTGGAGATGCAGCTTGTATCAGAGCTGTTGCTCAAGCCGTTTCAAAACCATTGGTAGTAGGTCTTGCCAGAGCAAATAAAGAAGATATTGATGCCGTTGTTCAATCCTTGGGAGATTTAGATAACACAGGTATACACATTTTCCTTGCAACTTCACCAATACACCGACAGAAAAAATTAGGCATGACGAAACAAGAAGTAATCGATAGCTCAACAGAATGTGTTGCCTATGCTTCACAATTTTTTAAACATATCCAATTTTCGTGTGAAGACTCAACACGTAGCGAATTAGACTTCCTATGTGAAGTGTCAGAAAGTGTAATTAAAGCAGGAGCGACAGTTTTAAATTTCCCGGACACAGTTGGCTATACAACTCCTGAAGAATATACAAAACAATTTGAATATATTATCAAAAATACCAAAGGGATTGAGAATATACGTTTAAGCTGTCATTGCCATAATGATTTGGGGTTAGCTGTAAGTAATAGTATTGCAGCATTAATGGCAGGAGCAACACAAGTAGAAGGTTGTATAACTGGGATTGGAGAAAGAGCTGGTAATGTTGCATTAGAAGAAATTGCAGCACTTTTGGAAACAAGAAAAGACTATTACCAAAAAGAAACTGGAATTAATCTAAAAGAGATTGCTAAGACGAGTAAATTAGTAAGTCGTATTACAGGAATAGCCATTCCACCCAATAAAGCTGTTATCGGAGCGAATGCATTTGCACATGCTTCAGGTATCCACCAGGATGGTGTTATTAAAGACAAATCCACGTATGAAATTATGAAACCTGAAAGCGTTGGTTTTACAGATTCAAAACTCGTTTTGGGTAAACTTTCAGGCCGAAATGCCCTAAAAAAGAGATTTGATGTATTAGGTTATACTGTGGCTGATGAAAATTTAAAGCAAATATTTGAGAAATATAAGGAACTTGCGGATCGAAAAAAAGAAATTTTTGAAGAAGACATTATTGCATTATTGGAAGCGGAAACTTCAAAAGATAAAAATACAAACTATATTTTTAAGGACTTAAGCATTCAAGTACTTAACAATAAACAGTATAGGGCTTTTGTACATGTAATAAATGAGATGGATAATTCAATTGTTGAAGGTATAGGAGAAGGCAATGGGCCAATTGATGCAATTTATAAAGCCATTGATAACTCGTTAAACAAGAATATAGAATTAACCGACTATAAGATAAATTCAATTTCAAAAGGAAAAGATTCCATTGGAGAAGTTTTTGTAAAAGTAAAAGAAACAAATAAAGCTTCCCAAGGAAGAGCCATAAATGTTGATATAATTATGGCAAGTGCAGAAGCTTATATTGATGCAATTAATCGTTTAATGAGAGTAACTACAGATGTCAAAATGTTAATAGAATAGATAGAAAGTAAAAAAGCATCCAGAAGTTGGATGCTTTTTTATTAAAGATAAACAAGGTTATAAATATTATGAAAAGTCAGAATAAAACATTGACTTCTAGAGAGTCATATACTAGAATTTTATATAAAGAATTTAATTTCATATATAAAAACTCTTGAGCGAGATATGGAGGTTTAATCATGATTAGCAAGAAGATTAAAAAGGTACTAGTTGCTAACAGAGGAGAAATAGCGATTCGTATATTTCGGGCATGTACTGAATTACATATTCGTACGGTTGCCATTTATTCTAAGGAAGATACAGGTTCATTCCACCGTTACAAAGCAGATGAAGCTTATTTAATAGGTGAAGGTAAGAAGCCAATTGATGCTTATCTTGATATTGAAGGTATTATTGAAATTGCCAAGAAAAATCAAGTTGATGCCATTCATCCGGGATACGGTTTTTTATCTGAAAATATCTTATTTGCAAAACGCTGTGAAGAGGAAGGAATTATCTTCATTGGCCCAAAAAGTGAACACCTTGATATGTTCGGGGATAAAGTTAAAGCTAGAAAGCAGGCAATTGCTGCTGATATTCCTGTTATTCCTGGAAGTAACGGTCCTGTCTCAAATGTAGAGGATATTCAATCTTTTGCGAATCAATTTGGTTATCCGTTTATTATTAAAGCTTCGCTTGGTGGAGGAGGCAGAGGAATGCGGATTGTCAGGTCTGAAAGTGAATTAACCGAAGCCTATAATCGAGCGAAATCAGAAGCAAAATCTGCTTTTGGAAATGATGAAGTATATGTTGAGAAATACATTGAAAATCCAAAGCATATTGAAGTACAAATCATAGCAGACCAACATGGTAGTATCGTTCACTTGTATGATCGGGATTGTTCGGTTCAACGTCGCTATCAAAAAGTTGTCGAAGTCGCACCAAGTGTTTCACTAAGTAAAGACCTACGTGAAAAAATTTGTGAATCAGCCGTTCAATTAATGAAAAATGTTAATTATATTAATGCTGGAACAGTAGAATTTCTTGTTACAAATAGTGGCGAATTTTATTTTATTGAAGTTAATCCACGTGTTCAAGTGGAGCATACGATTACGGAAATGGTAACTGGAATTGATATCGTTCAATCACAAATTTTGATAGCATCTGGTGAAGAACTACATGGATCTGCTATCGGAATACCAGAGCAGGACAAAATTTCTTGTAATGGATATGCAATCCAATCGCGGGTAACAACTGAGGATCCTAGTAATAACTTTATGCCGAACACTGGTAGAATTAATGCTTATCGCTCCGGTGGCGGGTTTGGTGTCCGCTTAGATACGGGGAATGGATTTAATGGTGCTGTAATTACACCTTACTATGATTCCTTACTTGTAAAACTATCAACATGGGCTTTAACCTATGAACAGGCAGCGGTGAAAATGCTCCGTAACCTAAGAGAGTTTCGTATTCGAGGAATTAAGACGAATATTGCTTTTTTAGAAAATGTAGTCCAACATCCTAACTTTTTATCAGGTGAGTATAATACCTCATTTATTGAAACAACACCCGAATTATTTGTTTTTCCGAAACGTAAAGACCGTGGTACGAAGATGTTAACATTTATTGGTGAAACAATAGTTAATGGCTATCCTGGGCTTGAAAACATGAAAAAGCCTGTTTTTGATAAACCAGTCATTCCAAAATTTAAACATTCAGATCCGATACTGACTGGTACGAAACAAATCTTAGAGCAGGAAGGCCCGGAAGGTTTGGCAAAGTGGGTGAAGGGGCAAAATCGAGTTCTTCTAACTGATACAACATTCCGTGACGCACATCAATCATTACTTGCTACTAGGGTAAGGACTCATGATTTGAAACAAATCGCTGAACCTACCGCGCGAATGTTACCGAATTTATTTTCGATGGAAATGTGGGGGGGAGCAACATATGATGTAGCTATGCGATTCTTACATGAAGATCCTTGGGAAAGATTACTCGTTCTTCGTGAAAAGATTCCTAATATACTGTTTCAAATGTTAATTCGCTCTTCCAATACGGTTGGCTATACGAACTATCCAGATAATCTCATTAAAGAATTTGTGAAAAAATCAGCAGAAGCAGGTATTGATGTATTTAGAATATTTGATAGCTTAAACTGGGTTGAGGGTATGAGGTTAACAATCGATGCAGTGAGGGATTCAGGAAAAATAGCAGAAGCAGCCATGTGCTATACCGGAGATATTCTTGATTCATCTCGAAATAAATATGATTTAAATTATTATAAGAATTTAGCAAAAGAGTTAGAACAATGTGGCACACACATTTTAGGAATTAAAGATATGGCCGGGTTATTAAAACCAGAGGCAGCTTATCAATTAGTATCAACATTGAAAGAAACTGTAGATATTCCGATTCATCTTCATACCCATGATACGAGCGGCAATGGATTATTAATGTATTCAAGAGCGATTGAAGCTGGTGTTGATATTGTTGATGTCGCAGTAAGTTCAATGGCTGGATTAACTTCGCAACCAAGTGCTAACAGTATATATTATGCTTTATCTGGCTTAGATCGACAACCGGATGTAAATGTCGAATCTCTTGAAAGGTTAAGTGAATACTGGGAAGCAACGAGAAAGTATTATAGTGGCTTTGAAAGTGGAATGAACGCTCCTCATAGTGAAATATACCAACATGAAATGCCGGGAGGACAATATAGTAATCTTCAACAGCAAGCGAAAGCGGTGGGCTTAAAAAACCGTTGGAATGATGTGAAGAAAATGTATCGCACCGTTAATGATATGTTCGGAGATGTTGTCAAGGTAACTCCGTCATCTAAGGTTGTAGGTGATATGGCGCTATATATGGTTCAAAACGACTTAACTGAAGAGGCTATTTATGAAAATGGAGATTTATTAGATTTCCCAGACTCTGTCGTTGAATTTTTCCAAGGACAACTGGGCCAACCTTATCAAGGATTTCCAAAGAAACTTCAGGAGATTATCTTAAAAGGTAGAGAAGCAATTACCTGTCGTCCTGGTGAATTAATGGAGGACGTAAATTTTGATCAGGTCAAAGAAATGCTATTTAACGATTTAGAACGACAAGTAACTGATTTTGATATCCTATCATATTGTATGTATCCAAAAGTTTTTAAAGAGTATGAGCGGTTTAAAGAATCGTTTGGTGACGTTTCAGTTTTGGATACGCCTACATTTTTCTATGGATTACGACTTGGTGAGGAAGTAGAAGTAGAAATTGAGCAAGGAAAGATATTAATTGTTAAGCTAATTTCTATTTCCAAACCATTAGCTGATGGTCTAAGAATTGTTTATTTTGAATTAAATGGTCAACCACGGGAAGTTATGATTAGAGACAAAAATGTCAAAACAAGTGTAGTAATTCGTCCGAAGGCTGAAAAAGAAAATCCAAATCAGATTGGTGCTTCCATGCCTGGTACTGTTATCAAGACTTTAGTTGTAAAAGGGGATAAAGTAAAAAAAGGTGAGCACTTAATGATCACTGAGGCAATGAAAATGGAAACAACTGTTCAGGCACCTTTTGACGGGGAAATTGTAGAAGTCTATGTGAAAAATGGGGAAGCGATACAAACTGGGGATCTATTAATCGAACTAAATTCATAATGTGTAATAATCTAATATTTTTTGAGGTGTAAGAATGCATAAATTAAATAATGAAAGCTTAATGAATATTTATGAGGATGCTATTAGATTGAATCTAGAACGAGCATTTATTTTGCTAATTGAAAAAGAATTGAGTAGGAGAGGATTATTAGTGGGTACATCAAATGTTTAAACAACATGTTATTTGATAGAGATATATTTTAAATAAATGGGAGTGCAAATTAATGAAATTAAACGAGGAGTCCCTCTTACTTCATAAAAGTTTCCGGGGAAAATTGTCGATTGAGTCAAAAGTTCCTGTCAGGGATGCAAAAGATCTAAGTTTAGCGTATTCTCCTGGGGTAGCTGAACCGTGTAGAGAAATTGCTGAGAATAAGGCAAAGGTATTTGATTATACCATCAAAGGAAACTATGTAGCGGTAGTTTCAGATGGAACAGCTGTATTAGGACTTGGAAATATAGGTACAGAAGCGGCTTTACCTGTAATGGAAGGAAAAGCTTTACTGTTTAAGACATTTGCAGGTATTGATGCTTCCCCGATTTGCTTAGATACAACAGATGTAGAGCAAATTATAAATACAGTTAAAATGCTGCAGCCTACTTTTGGGGGGATTAATCTTGAAGATATTGCCGCTCCAAATTGTTTTTTTATAGAAGAACGATTTAAAAAGAATTGAATATTCCTGTTTTTCATGATGATCAACATGGGACAGCGATTGTAATCGCTGCCGGACTAATCAATGCTCTAAAAATAACTGGAAAAAATTTAAAAGAAATTAAACTGGTAGTTAATGGAGCCGGTGCCGCGGGTGTAGCAGTTACCAAGCTTTTATATCACATGGGCGCAAAAAATATTATTATGTGTGATTCAAAAGGAGCAATATTTGAAAAAAGAAGTTATATGGTATGAATTCAATTAAAGAAGAAGTTGCTCAGATCACAAATAAAGGAAGGATAGAAGGAAAGCTTGAAGAGGTCGTTGTATGCGCAGATGTCTTTATAGGAGTTTCTGCTGCAGGAGCTAACACAAGAGATGGTTAGAACAATGAATAACGACGCTATTATTTTTGCAATGGCCAATCCAAATCCAGAAATCATGCCAGAGGATGCAAAAGCAGCAGGAGCAAGAATAATAGGGACCGGAAGATCTGATTTTCCAAATCAAGTTAATAATGTATTAGCCTTCCCAGGCGTTTTTAGAGGAGCTTTAGATGTACTTGCTACAGATATAAATGAAGAAATGAAAAAGAGTGCTGTTTATGCTATTGCTAACTTAATATCTGAATTTGAACTTTCAGAAGAATATATTATCCCATCACCTTTTGATTATAGAGTGGCACCAGAGGTGGTGAAAATGGTTGCCCAAGCAGCTTTAGACACAGGTGTTGCTAGAAGAATAGTAGATCCGGAGGAAATAGCTGAAAAAACTAAAGAACTTACTAAATTAAAACTAAGGTATTAATTAAGTGATACGTTTATAAACTAAAGTTTCACTATAGGTTAAATGGAAATAATAAAAACTTTCCAGTGGGGTTTAACCTTTATCAGGGAATTAATCATTGTTGACCCTGGACAAGGGCATCCTGACCGCGCTGTAGGTCCAGACGGCGCTTTTGAATAGAGGATATAGCATTTAAAATTTCATAGCTTTTAAGAGAGTAAGCCGATCCTCAGGAAGCGGGTGCCCTTGTATTATGACAAGGGAGGATAATTTTGATTTAGCTGATAAGGATTTTAAGCGCCACAGTAAAAGAAAAAACCAAAATTTGTATCGGGGTGTGGAGTAAATCAATAAATTAGAAGGAGACATCCTGGTATTCGTACACTTAAATTCAAAACCTTCACCAAGGTGGAGCGGTGCTCAAACCTTCTATTACTCGCGGTACGAAGAGAATAAGATCTTACAAAAGTTGAATCAATAGGAAATGGAAATCATTTTTGAAAATACGTTAAAATGCAAAGGCAATTAATCATGTCTATCGTATTAAAGGAAGCAGGAATGCCTTCTGTATTAGTTGCAGTAGGATTTTTATCCAAACCCGGAGAGCAGGAGTAACTAAAGAAAAAAGCCTACCAGGATAAAAATGAAACGAGTATTTATCAAGGTATTTTGCAGCTATATACAGAGAATTTAAATTTCACTATTGTATTATGTTATAGCCGTTATGTCAAAATAATTTTAATAGGTGGTGGGTTGGGTTGTTAACTAATGAACAAGTTAGGGACATACTAGAAAAGATTAAGGATCCTTATTTGCATAGAACACTGGCTGAAACTTATGGAATTGAGGAAATTAGCATAAAAGAAGAAAAAAAACATGTAAGTGTTAAAGTTGCCATTGCACAAGCAGGCACAAAAGACCAGATGGAGATTCAACAGCAAATTGTCACAGCATTAAAAAATGGTGGCGCTACTTCTGTAGGGATCCGTGTAAATCAACTTCCTCCGGAGGTTGTAGCAAGTATGGCCCCTGCAGACGAGCCAAAATCAGTCTTATCTCCAGGTATTGGTACAACATTTATTGCGATTGCGAGTGGAAAAGGTGGAGTTGGAAAATCAACTGTATCCGTTAACCTTGCAGTAGCATTAGCTAGATTAGGCAAAAAAATAGGTCTTGTTGATGCCGATATTTATGGTTTTAGTGTACCTGATATGATGGGAATCGCTGAGCGCCCACAAGTTCAAAATGACCGAATTATGCCAGTTGAACGCTTTGGTGTTAAGGTGATTTCAATGGGCTTTTTTGTAGAAGATAATGCACCAATCATTTGGCGTGGTCCAATGTTAGGTAAAATGTTAAATCAGTTCTTTACAGAAGTTGAGTGGGGCGAGCTTGATTATTTATTATTAGATTTACCTCCAGGAACTGGGGACGTAGCACTAGATGTTCATCAAATGATCCCTCATTGTAAAGAGATAATTGTAACAACTCCACACCCAACAGCAGCTTTTGTTGCTGCTCGTGCCGGTGCTATGGCATTGAAAACGGATCATGAGCTATTAGGTGTAATTGAGAATATGTCCTACTTTGAAAGTAAAGTAACAGGCGAGGAAGAGTACGTCTTCGGTAAAGGCGGTGGAAAAAAGCTTGCTGAAGAATTAGATGTAGCTTTATTAGGACAAATTCAACTTGGTCAACCTGAAATTGATGAAAATGATTTTGCTCCATCGATTTATGCCGAAACTCATAAAATTGGAAAGGTGTATCTTAAAATAGCTGAACAAGTTATTAAACTAACAGGAAAATAAACTTAGCATCAAAAAAGAGGCTGACCGTTAAGTCCCTTAAACAGAGAAAGTGGAGAAATCAATTCGATTTTCTCCACTTTATTTTACATCTTTCAGATAATTACCCGAAAGCAACTGGCGGATGCCTGCTATTTTCGGGTAATTGTGGGCAAAAGCCACAATTTCAAACGCGACATGTACTTTATCGAGGCCCCACAACGAAAATCTGCGGCACGACCGGTTGCCCTTGCTTTCATCCCTTCTAAGATGGTTTTCCAGTGAACTTGACGAATTCCCTTCGCTTTTGTGCATTGTTCCGTTAATGTGCAATCTGTACAAATCTTCACATTCATATATTTTGAAGCTTTGGTCATAGCCAGATTTATTCTTTTTGTTTTGGTATTTTTTAAATAGTAACTTTCTTCCGTTCAAGGCAAATAAAACAATCATCTTGTTAAGGGTCCAGTTTTTTGCGTTCTTGATATACTTATTAAATTTTCGTGTCTGTTCTTGAATGTATGTGCCGTAAGGTATTAATATTAGCAATGAAATTATCTAATAAAATCCCGCTATTCATTCCGTATGGGGGATTTCATTTTTTTGACTAATGGATAAAATAAAATAAAAAAAGAAGGATTTTTAATTAATTTGTCTAAATATTATGGAAAGTATGTTTTTTGTATTTTAGGAGGTATTTTCTTGAAGGAATATATTATTAATCATAAGAGTATCATATTAAATACTTTTTATAGTTTAATATTATTACTTATCACCATAATTTTATTAATGCCTTACTTAAATTATATTTTTGTATTTGAAAATCGTGTTATTATTCATTCGCTTTTCGAATTGTTGAACATTTTTATTGCATATTCTATCTTTGTATATGGTTGGTACGCTTATCCATATATATTATCAAGAACATACCTTTGGCTACCTATAATCTTTTTCTCATTAGGTACTTTAAGTTTACTGCACATGCTTACATATGCGGGAATGCCTACTTTTATTACGGAAAGTTCTGAGGTAAAGGAAGCATGGTTCGCTGTCTTAGGGAGATTAATACAAGCAATTGGAATGTTGATATTAATATTATTTTTGCTTAAGGACAAAAAGGGAAAGTTAATAAAGAGGAATTGGCTAATATTACCAACCTCCTTAATTTTGTTAATTATAGCATCCATTATTTTTATTAATGAGGACCACCTACCGGCATTTATATTGAATGGTCAGTTCACATTATTAACAAAGATTACATATTCTTCATTTTTTGGGATTTTTGCATTTTCAATTATTTGTATCATCAAAAATTTAAAAAAAGTGAAAGATATTATTTATATATATTTGCTCATAGGTATATCGTTTTTACTCATAAGTAGCTTGTTTCCTATAATATTTAATGGTGCCCAAGGCTATTATAATTTATTTATCCACCTATTATATGCACTTGGTAGTGTTTATATCTTTATTGGCTTTTATTCTTCCAAACTCCAGTTAACCTTCTTAGAGAAGGAAAAAATAGAAGAAGATTTAACCACTACCCAAACTTTATTAGAAGCTTTTTTTGATAATACACCTGCAGGAATGTTAATTCTTGATAAACAGGGGAAAGTAATACGTGCAAATAAAGGATTTGAAGTTCTTTTAGGAACAGAACAATCTGATATTATCGGTAGCGACTTCAAGACAATTTTTACAGAATCTAAGGACATTAATGAAAAGCTAGAAGGAGTTCTTAACGGATTAAAAATTACAAATTTTGAGATCTCCCAAAAACGGGGAAATGGAGAAACCGTCTATCTCCTTATTACTTTATCGGGTATTAATAATAGTAAAAATAATAAAAATATTGCTGTTGTTATCAAAGACATTACAGAACGAAAACAATTTGAGCAAAGGCTTCAGGAAGCAAAACAAGAATTAACTGATACAATCCGTCAACAGCAAGGAATTATTTTTAAATACCATAAAGTTGACAATTCCTTTATCCATACGTTTTTTGATGGAGAGTTGCTTTATAATATTGGTCTTACCCCTGAGAAAATGATTGGACATAAATTCAAGTCCCCTTTAGGAGATAAGGAATTAGATCATCTCATACATTATTATCAAACTGCTTGGGACGGTCTTGATGTAAACTTTGAATTGAAATGGAAACAATCCACCTTAGCTGTTTCATTAAAACCAATAAAAAAGGGGGCAAAAGTTGTCGAAGTTGTAGGTTCAATCATTGACATTACGCAATTAAAAAAGACAGAAGAATTATTAAGAAAGTCTGAAAAACTTGCGGTAGTTGGAGAATTGGCTGCTGGCGTAGCACATGAAATTCGAAATCCACTTACAACTTTAAAAGGTTTCACCCAACTACTGAGGGAAGAAGTTGACCAAAAGCGTTTACCGTTATTCGATTTTATGTCGTCAGAGCTAGAAAGAATTGAGATGATTACAAATGAGTTTATGACCATTGCAAAGCCGCAAGCTATTGAATACAAGGCAACTAAGATTAAGAAAATTATAAATCAAGTTCTAGCCATCTTAGAGCCGCAAGCAATATTACAGAATGTAGTTATTAACAATCTGGATATCGATACTGACATTGAAGTTCTTTGTGATGAAAATCAGTTAAAGCAAGTATTCATTAATATTATCAAGAATGCTTTTGAAGCAATGCCGAATGGTGGAAACCTTATGGTTGAAATAAAAGAAGCATCTAATCACTATATAGCAATTTCAATAAGAGACACTGGTGTCGGAATTCCGGAAGAAATCATTCCAAAACTGTGCGAGCCTTTCTATACTTTAAAGGAAAAAGGTACAGGTTTAGGATTAATGGTTAGTTACCGAATCATAGAAGCTCATAAAGGAAACATTGAATTTTCAAGTGAGTTATCTAAAGGAACGGAGGTTAAAGTGAAATTACCACAATATTCAAATGTAAGTTCTAGTTTAAGGGCCGTTTGAATTTGATCCCGCGCTTCCTTTAACTCTATTTTAGACTTGCAAATATTGCTGCAATAAGTATAGCTTTGATAATTGAGTATTAGGACACATAATTCCAGATTCCTTAACTTTAATCCAGTGGAAAATCTGACATAATGTGTGTTTTTTTCAATATATTTCGGAATAGGCAAAATATCAAATTTTAGTGAATAACAATGATAAGCAATATTCCAACGGTCTCTCGCTTGATTTACGTGATTCATGGATGGGCGGAGGCTTTACACCAGTGTATGCTGCCGGTAGTGAAGTTGGCGGGAAATGTTAAGAAATATAAATTAAATATTAGTATAAAATGTGTAACCGCCTTTTTCACGAGGGATGTTTTTTCATTTTTCTCTTCTTGTTCACATTTTTTTTATAACAATAGCTTTTAAAATTGCAAGTTGTGATATCGATGGATTGATTAAACAGTTTAGAAGTATTTTTTTTTGAAAATTAAGACAGTATAAAATAAAATGCGAATTATGTCCGCAGTCACGTTCGAGTCGTATATATGGCGAGTGGCGATGAGGGGCTTACCATTAACAGTCACCCTCATTGCCACTGGCGATTTAATAGCATATATATCTATCCTTCTTCAATTTTTCTTTAAGTTCATGATTCATTTTCAGTAAAGTATTTCTGTTTTCTCCAAATATTGAATTCCCTTACGATATTGTTCTATTGTTGCCTCAGTCTTGGCAATTACATCAAGATATGTGTCTTCGACTTCTAGTTTTCCCTGTTGCACTTTTAATCCCCTAATTACTGTTCATTGAATACCCGGTGAATATGCGATTTGCCAACAATCTTATTTCCTTGTAGAAAGGCATCCAATAGACTTGGGCTAAAAAATCGTATTAATCCTCCGAGGGACACCTTTACTAAAGATATAAATAGCCTGAATAGTCTCATCAGAAAAGATTTCATGGGGTATTTCTATTTATTACCATCAATTGATGTTGAATTTACTTTTTCGTTCCTGTTCAGATAAGCCCATAAATAGATACCGATGAGAATAAATCGCAAATCCTGTATCTTAGATTCTGTAAAATGGTGTGCTTAAACAAAAATAATGACAGAAATCTTTTTTTCGTTTTCATAGATATCTTACATTAAATACTGATATTGTCGTTTTGCCTCTGTTGATTGAGAGGCAGGTTGTATTCCAAAATATTGTAATACCTCATTGTAATAAAGTTTTGGAGTTAAGGCGGATTCACACAAATATAAATAACGGCATTTCGTTTGATCCAAACTTCCTACTAGAAATCTTACTTACAACCATTGATTTTCCCCTTCCGGCCTCTCGTGTTAATAGACAAAATTGTCCCTGTTGTGTCGCATATTCTAAACGAACGTTGGCTTCCTGAAAGCTTGATAAAGAGCCGAAAATTGACGATTCACCACCTACCCTCGTTTCTAAGTATTTAGAACGATTAAAAAAGAAACAAGAGGAAGAAAAACGGAAACAACTTGGAACACCTAGCTATGTAAATTGAAAAAGAAACAGTCAGGGGGGCAAGGTGAATGTTAGATTTCTTTGAAATGAAAGAGGTTCCATTTACTCGTGAATTATCAACGAATCAATTATTGGGTTATCATTGGGATTATAGGTAAAACCTATATCTATATTTGAATAAACTATTTTACTTTATCTTTATTTTATGTAAAATTAAATTATTGTATTCAGATATTTTTGAAAATTAAAACAACAATAAATTATTTTCTATGAAATTACTTAAATTCTAGTGAATTTTTCTAAACTGATTATATTAATAAAAAAGGTGGAATGGTTTTATGTCAACAATTGTTCAAATCAATCCGAATGTAATTTCATATACATCGACACCGAAGAAATTCCTCATTGACGGGCAATGTGTGAACTCCCAATCAGAGAAGGTTATCGAAGTGTTCAATCCATCAACGGGAGAAGTTATTACCACGGTACCGCAAGGTGGTAAGGAAGATGTAGAACTTGCAGTCCGTGCTGCAAGAAAGGCCTATGAAGAAGGACCATGGCCTGCTATGAAGCCGAACGAACGCGCCAGGCTGATTATGAAACTTGCGGCATTGCTTGAGAAACATCGAGAAGAATTTTCACAATTGGATCCCTTGGATATGGGACTCCCTATCAGTGTTGCTCCTTTCTTGCTAGAGTTGGGAATGCAGCATTTGGAATATTACGCAGGATGGACAACTAAGTTGACAGGGGAAACTATGCCTGTATCAAGTGCGGGTAATTACTTTGCGTATACCAGTCGGGAACCCATAGGTATTGTCGGCGCCATTACCTCTTGGAATGGCGGGGTGGCATCCGCTATTAAGAAAATCGCACCAGCGTTAGCAACAGGCAATACAATTGTATTGAAACCATCGGAATTGGCGCCGCTTTCAGCCCTTCGCTTAGGAGAGCTTGTCCAAGAAGCTGGATTTCCAGATGGCGTACTCAACCTTGTTACCGGCTTTGCAGATGTGGGTTCCGCTTTGGTGGAACATCCAGAAGTTGATATGGTGGCATTCACAGGTTCAACGGTCGTTGGAAAAGAAATCATCAAGGCTTCTGCCGGCACTGTGAAGAAATTGTTAATGGAACTTGGTGGTAAATCGGCTCATATTATTTTCGCAGATTCGGATTATGAGCTTGCTATCAAGAACGCGGCTCATGCTATCTTCAGGCAGTCTGGACAGGTGTGCTTTGGAGGTTCGCGATTGTTTGTAGAAAAGAAGATATACGATAAGTTCTTAAGTGATTTGGCTGAATATACCAAGACGATTAAGGTGGGTCACTGCTTGGATAAGGAAGCATTTATGGGACCGTTAATTTCTAAAGAACATAGAAACCGTGTGCTTAACTATGTTCACTTGGCTCAGGATGACGGAGCGGAAGTGTTATGTGGCGGTAGTACTCTCAATGGTGTGGAATATTCGAATGGATTTTTCATGAAGCCTACCGTCTTAGCAAACGTGAATAACAGCATGAGGGTGTGTCAAGAGGAAATCTTTGGTCCAGTATTGGCGGCGATGCCATTTGACAGCGAAGAGGAAGTGATCCGTCTAGCGAACCGGTCTAATTATGGTTTGGGTGGTGGCATCTCTACGACAAATCTTGGGAAGGCGCACCGGATCGCACATGCTTTAAAAACAGGGAATATATGGATCAACTCTTACGGCCTTTCCGATCCCGCAGTTCCTTTTGGCGGATATAAGCAAAGCGGAATTGGTAAAGAGCATGCGTCCGCCTCGATTGACATGTATACGGAAACGAAGAGCGTGTGGGTTAACTTGGACGTGTAAGAGATTCATTAAACGCGAGAGGTTAATAGATTACCAATTCAGTCAGTGACAAAAATTTTTATGAAAAATATGTCCGTTTGTATTGGAAATGCAGCGGACATATTTTTTTGCAAAATTGACTGTTTTCTCCTTAAGCTCTCGTAGTGAGTCGAAAAAAGAAATAAGGTATTCGGAAAAGATATTATTTGCAGAAAGAATGGAGAAAAATAACGAGGGTCTCATTGTCAAAACATTCTTTACCACGGTATGCAGTTTTCCTAGCTAGTTTGTATTTCAAAAAAATACATAAACTGTAAGTTTTTGAGGGGAAATCACAAAAAAACTTAAAATAAAGAGTTTCAAAAAGTTGAGGATAATTAAGAATAAACCGTAATTCCTAGATGCAGTAAAAAGGTGGGCTTCATCAAGAATAATGACTGGAATCTATTTTTCGTTTTCATAGATTTCTAACATTAAAGACTGATATTGTCGTTTTGCCTCTTTTGATCGAGAGGCAGGCTGTACTCCAATACACTATAATACCTAATGGTAAAACAATTTT
>JAENZK010000350.1 GCA_016841285.1 Guptibacillus hwajinpoensis
AAGTCAAAAAAATATTGAACACCATTTACACTTGTAAATATGATCCAGCTATATATATGTATCTTTTGCAACGTTTTTTCAATAATATCGGTATTACTAAGTGCCTTTATTTTAATTAGGGGGATTTCAATGGCAATACCCCCATGTTCTTCTATCTTATTAAAAAAGGATTCTGCTTGCTCCTATGAACGTGTTACTAAAATGCGCTTTCCCTGAAGGTAGCTGCCAGTTGACGGCATTACAGATCATTCACCTCTTTCACTTGGTCAATAATGGCCTTCGCGCCTTTTTCAATTAAACGACGTGCTGCTTCTTCTCCAAGTGCAACTGCATCAGTTCCTACTAATTCTTCTTTTAAAATCGTCTTACCATCCGGTGAACCGACAAGAGCAATTAGCTTAATCTGGTCATCTGCCAACACTTCAGCAAAACCGGCAATTGGTACTTGGCAACCGCCTTCCATCTTGTCCAAGAATACCCTCTCAGCTTCAACAGCTCTTGCAGTGTTATCATCTTGAAGTTTATGTAAAAGATCTAGCAAATCAGCATCATCCACGCGGCATTCAATGGCAAGGGCCCCTTGGCCAACTGCTGGTACACTAATATCAACGTCGATAAACTCAGTTACTGTATCTTCAGACCAACCCATTCGAATGAGTCCGGCAGCAGCTAAGATAATGGCATCATAGCCTTCCTCCGGATCCTCGAGCTTCGCTAAACGTGTATCAATATTTCCACGGATCCATTTTATATTTAAATCCGGACGATACGCTAGAAGCTGAGCACCTCTTCTTAAACTGCTCGTTCCAACTACCGCACCGGCAGGTAAATCCTTTAATTTGACATGTCCCCTAGAAATAAAGGCATCACGATGATCTTTACGCAGTGGGATACAACCGATTGTAAAACCTGGAGGTAAAACGGCAGGCATGTCTTTCATACTATGAACAGCCATATCAATTTCTTTATCTAGCATCGCCTGCTCAATTTCTTTAACGAAAAGACCTTTGCCGCCAACCTTTGATAGAGTAACATCTAATATTTTGTCACCTTTTGTTACAATCTTTTTAACTTCAAATTCAAACGGAAGTCCCAACCCTTTCAGTTGATCGATAAACCAGTTTGTCTGTGTTAATGCTAGCTTGCTCTGTCTCGAACCTACAATGATTTTTCTCATTATGTAAATAACCTCCATCTTTGTCTACACATCTAACTTTATATATATATTACCTATTAACCGTACCAAAAGTGGAAACGGGACAGACTTCCAAATAAAAAAAAGTTGATTAAAAGGATGAGAAAAGCAGCAAGGTTCCATAATACAATTGCTTTTCCTTGGATCCCTCTTGCAATGCGAACATATAAGTAGACACTATATGCTATTAAAACGCTGAACGAACCAACAACCTTGAAATCATACCACTTAAAATCTTCTATAGAGATATAAGCCCATACTAACCCTAAAATTAATGATGTTAAAAGGATCGGGACTCCACCCATATTAAGAGTGTAGGAAAGCCGATCTAACTTTGTCAAATCGCCCAAGCGCCTCAAACGCTGGCTCCACTTCTTTCTCTTAATCATATGATATTGAAGCATGTACATCATGGAAAATATAGCTGATAGTGAAAATGCGCCATATGAAATAATTGCGATCGTGATGTGGATGATTAAAAGTTCAGAAATGAGCTGCTCTGCTAAAACATCGGACTTATAATCGACAGGAGCAAATAAATGTAGTGCCATGATGAAAAAACCTAAAACATTTGTAAAAAAAACAATAAAATCAACACGAAATACTTTGTTAATAATAAGCGAAAAAGTTACTAGTACCCAAGCATAAAAATAAAGGCCCTCCGTTATCGTTAGAATCGGAAAACGACCCATTTCAATCATTCGGGTAACTAAAAAAATAGATTGTAAAATCCATACAATAGCAAGCAACCAGAAGGCTATTTTATTAGCCTTCCGGTTGTTCTGCAAAAAATCTATAAAGTAGCCTAAAACACTACAGGCATATAATATAATGGTTAAGTCGTATATCCAGCCAAATTGAAAGGTAGCCATTCCCTCGAATCCTCTCTACACATTCTTTACTGAATATGCCCATTGTCTTTCTCGTTCGATGGGTATAACCACTTTTTCCTGCTTTCGCTGAGCATCCATTTCTTCTTGAACATCTTCTTCAATATTGAATATTTTCATAAACAGCTTTAAAGATTCTTCTGCATTTGGCTCCGCAGCTAGTTCTTTTGCACTGTTAATAGGCTCACGAATTAATTGATTAATGATGCTCTTTGTATGTTTATTTAACAATCTCTTTTCCCGCTCAGTTAGGTTAGGCATTTTTCTTTCAATGCTATCCATTGTTTCAGCCTGGATGGCAAGTGCACGTTTTCTTAGAGCAGAAATAATCGGAACTACTCCTAAAGTACCAAGCCAAGCCTGAAATTCAGCCATTTGTACTTCTATCATTTTACCAATGGACTGAGCTGCTTTCTCACGTTCAGCTAAATTATCATCCACTACACCTTGCAAATCATCAATATCATATAAGAATACACTTTCAAGCTCGTCAAGTAGTGGATCAAGGTCACGTGGCACCGCAATGTCGACCATAAATAAAGGACGACCTTTCCGCTGTTTCTCCACCTTTGCCATCATTTGTTTTGTGATAACAACATCCTTTGAACCCGTTGAACTTATTAAAATATCAGCATCTACAAGAGCTTGACTTAGTTCATCAATTGAACGAGCCTTACCACTGAATCGATTAGCAAGCTCTACTGCTTTTTCAAATGTACGATTAATAACAGTGATTTGAACTGCACCGCTTCCATGTAGATTTTTCGCAGCCAATTCACCCATTTTACCGGCACCAACAATAACAACGTGTTTATTTTCAAGACTTCCAAAAATCTTCTTTGCAAGTTCTACCGCTGCATAGCTAACAGAAACCGCATTTTCACCGATCTCAGTTTCATTATGAGCCTTTTTCGCAACAGTTATCGCTTGTTTAAATAACTCATTAAAAATCGTACCTGTAGTCTTTTCTTCTTGTGCAAGTAAAAAGCTATCACGGACTTGTCCTAGAATTTGAGTTTCCCCTAATACCATGGAGTCTAGTCCGCATGTCACTCGAAATAGATGTTCAATCGCTTCATCATTTTCATATATAGATAAATATGGAGCAAACTCTTCGATCTCACAGTTAAACCAATTTGCCAAAAAGGCCATAATATAATATCGACCGGTATGAATTTGCTCTACCACAGCATAAATTTCAGTTCGGTTACACGTAGAAATGATCACATCTTCAAGAACGCTTTTTTGCTCCCTTAGTTTAATATGGGCCTCGCGAACAGTAGAAGGATCAAATGTTAGCTTTTCTCTTATTTCCACTGGGGCCGTTTTATAATTCAAACCGACTTTAAGAACATGCATTACTACTCCACCCCGCTATTATTATCAAAAAACACCCTGTAGTTATTTGTCGAAAAAAATTCAATATATAAATAATAACATAAAAATATAGTTTTATTTATGAAAAAATATGAACAGTATATGAAAGTCAAAAATCGACAAAACTATACTTCTCTAACCATCTTACCAAATATAATTAAGAATAATCAAGTCCATTGGACCAATTTGGAATATAGCGGGACACAGTGTCGGGTCCTCTGGCCCAACTCTTACTCAATTGTTTCAAAAAAATAGGACAAAGAGCTTTGCCCTTGTCCCGTAATTTACATATAGCGCTGAATAATAGACCATGCTTCATCTTTTCCTTTGCCTGTTTCGGACGAAAAAATGACAATCGGATCATTCGGATCAATATCCAACGTTTCTTTAACTACTTTTAAATGCTTATCCCATTTCCCTTTCGGTATTTTATCAGCTTTGGTAGCGATAATAATAACCGGCATTTCGTAATGCTTGCAAAAGTTATACATAAGTTTATCATCTTCTGAAGGTTTATGCCGGATATCAATGATCTGAATAACCGCTCGAAGATTTTCACTTGTTGTTAGATAGGTTTCGATCATTTTCCCCCAGGCTTCTCGGTCTTTTTTTGAAACCTTAGCAAAACCATATCCAGGAACATCAACAAAATAAAATATATCATTAATATTATAGAAATTTAATGTTTGTGTTTTTCCTGGCTTGGAAGAAGTCCTAGCTAAATTTTTACGATTCAGCATTTTATTAATAAATGATGACTTACCAACATTTGAACGACCTGCCAACGCAAAATGGGGCCATGGGTCATTTGGATATTGTTCAGGCTTGACAGCACTGATGACAATCTCTGCTTTTGTTACTTTCATTTTACCTCTCCTGATCAAATTCGCCTTGGCGTATTTGCGCCCAGATTTTTTCGAGCTTGCTCGAAAAACTACCT
>JAENZK010000351.1 GCA_016841285.1 Guptibacillus hwajinpoensis
CAATTTTTATTTGATTTTGACTAAACCCAGGAAGCTCTGCCTCAACCACAATTTTATTTCCCATATCATATAAGTCGACCCGAAATTGCTGCGGGAAAAAAGAAGCAAATGGGTCCTCCCAAAAACGGTTAAATATTTGATTTAAGTCTTTGATGACAGGTAAAAATTCATTTTCTTCTTTCTTGCTCATTACAATATCTCCTTTACTCGATTTCTCAATATAAAGGTATTCAAATCGTTAGTAAAATGATTAGGCTCAAAGAGTGTTGCGGATTATGGTAATATTGGCAAAAATGATATAATATGACTTGAATTTCAGGAGTGGAGGCACAAAAAATGAAGCAATATTTACGTTTCTTACCACCTGTTCATGAGTTGCAGAAGTCTGAGGTCTATGAACAGTTGTTACAAAAATATAATGTAAGCAGTGAACGTTTAACAAACATATGTCAAGAAGAACTGAATGGTATAAGAGAACAGCTTTTACAGGATCAATGGCATGATGAAAATCCTGATTTAAATAAAGAATATTGGACAAAACAAATTTTTACAAAAGTAGAAAGAGCGGTTGAACAGCTATCACAGTATTATTTAAAAACGGTCATTAATGCGACTGGAACGGTATTGCATACAAATTTGGGGCGGGCCCGTTTAGGAGAAAAGCAAATCGAGCATGTTGTAAAAGTGGCCTCCAATTATTCAAATTTAGAGTATAGGATCGAGGAAGGAAAAAGAGGATCACGGCACGATATTATTGAAGGTCTTATTCAACAAGTGACAGGTGCTGAAGCAGCAATGGTTGTGAATAATAATGCTGCCGCTGTTTATCTGATTTTAAGGGCGCTCGCGAAAGATAAAGAGGTCATCGTATCAAGAGGGCAGCTTGTTGAAATAGGGGGGTCCTTCAGAATTTCTTCAATCATGGAAGAGAGCGGGGCTCAGCTTGTTGAAGTTGGAACAACAAATAAAACCCACTTATATGATTATGAGAATGCGATAACGGAAAAAACAGCGATGATTTTGAAAGTACATACAAGTAATTTTAAAGTAGTCGGTTTTACCGAAAGTGTAGAAAGTGAACAGTTGATTGAACTGAAAGAAAAACATGACAATGTAATTTTCTACGAAGATTTAGGTAGTGGGGTTTTATATGATTTTACAAAACACGGGATTGGTGAAGAACCTGTCGTTAGGGATGTTATTAAACTTGGGGCAGATCTAGTCTCATTTAGTGGCGATAAATTACTGGGTGGACCGCAAGCGGGAATTATTGCCGGAAAACGTGAATTGATTCAAAAATTAAAAAAACATCAGCTTGCGCGGGTATTGCGGGTTGATAAAATGACATTTGCAGCCCTTGAAGCAACATTAAAGGCTTATATACTAGGAGAGCAAGCGATGATGGAAATCCCAACTCTACACGATATTTTACAATCGGAAGCGGAAATTGGAGCTCGTGCATTAAAATTTCAAGAGCAATTGTTGGAAGTGAACTCACATTACGGATGTACACTAGAAAATGATTTTTCCCAAGTTGGTGGGGGGACAATGCCGGAAGTAAAGCTCCCAACCGTGGTAGCTGCCGTTACTCATTCTTCTTTAACCTCAGAAGAACTGGCAGTTAGGCTGAGATTATCTACTCCAAGCATTGTCACTCGCCAAAAGGACGAGAAAGTATATCTTGATTTTAGAACGATTACCGATGATGAGCTAGTGTATATCGTTGACGCTTTTTTAAGAATAGATAAAGAAAATTAAATCAGGCCGATTCACGTGTTTACATATCATGGCCTTGATTATTTTTTTGTCGAGTATGGTTGTGATTTTTAACCTTTTTAGAGCCGCTTAATGCTTGCGGTTGATTTGTTGATTCTTGTTGGTTTTTTGGTTGATTCGTACGTCCAGAGCCCATAGCAATCCCTCCTTTTATGTTTAGGATGGATTGCCTTACTTGGATTTATTCAGTTTAAAAATTTAAGTTGTTTTTGTAAACTTTGTTGTTTCTGGAAGTGGAAGTAAAGCGAAGGTTTATTTATGGTTTATTTATTCAGAATCAGAATTACATTAAGAAAAAGCTGGCTGATAGGATAGCCCCCATGGAAGGGGAACATATAAGCGGAAGTTTTCCGGTTATTTGCAAAATGGAGCTCATATCGGCTTAAATAAGCGGAGGGTTTCCGGGTATTCAAAGAAAAGTCGCCCATTTTCACGTTTTTTGAGTTAATAGACGGAATCTCTCCCTCTATTTAAGCAACTTTCAATGCTATTTACTAATTAAGCGGAATGTCTCCGTCTATTTATTTGAACAAACCTTCTAAAGGGCTTATAAAAGAAAGGTAGCAAAAGGTAACGAAGTCTTAGTAAAGAGCCAAAAATTTAAGTTGTATATGAAGACTAAAACTTGTGATGAGCACCTGTAAATATGCCTTCATCAGGGTTATGAAGACAAAAAGTAGGTAGGTTTACAGGGGAAAATGTTCTCATGAGTGCTATGAAGACTGGAACTATTGGAAATGTGCGAGAAAAATGTCTTCATCAATATTATGAAGACCAACTTGTTCCTGAGCATCAAGCTTAGATGTCTTCATCATCATCCATGTAATAATCTAAAGGAGAACTAGTCCCACAACCAACAAGATAACATCCCTTGTATGAACAGCCAAACTTTTGTGCACAATATAGCTAGAATGCACGCTATATAACATAAGGAGTGGGATAGTAAGATGCCATACAATAAGAACAAACAACAAGCATTCCAGGCAGCTCAGCAAGGTGTTGATCATGCCGTTGATATCTATAAAGATCTTGTGCGTAATGATCCAGACTACGGGCACCACTTGAAAGATCTCAAGAATGAAGTGAATGAAGCGTTCCAGCAAATAGAAAATGCTTTAGAAGTCGCTTCAGAAAGCCAATTAGATCAACTTCAAAAATTTCAAAGTGACCTCCAATCGATCGTCAGTAATGTCGATTTTGGAGAATAAATAAAAACCGCTTCCGATGAGGAGCGGTTTTTACTGTGCTATTGCCTATTGATTTTTCTTCCGCTTCTTATTGTGCTGCTTTTGCATCTCTGTCAAAGGCTCATTAGATAATTCCTCATTAAAACCTGCACCTGTACCTTGAGCTTTGGCCGCATTCATTCCTGGAATTACATGATTTGCTTTTCTTTTTGGCAATTTACTCACCTCCAATAGTAGGTTTTGAAAAAATATCATAAATATACAAATTTTTATCCTTATGTAAACTTATGTCGTCAAGAATCGAATCGGTTATTTACTTATGCGAAAAATTCTATTAAAATGAGAGAGTAATTAGATGGGAGTCATATTGTTGCTTTATTTTGACAATTACGACAATATGCAAAACTTTACAGGGGGGTACATAATAAATGGCAAACAATGATGTGTTTAACGCACGGAAAACGTTTGAAGCAAATGGCAAAACGTACAACTATTACGATTTAAGCGCGCTTGAAGGCGTAGCGAATATTGCGAAATTGCCATACTCAATCAAGGTATTACTTGAATCTGTTCTTCGTCAAGTTGATGGACGTGTAATCACTAAAGAGCATGTTGAAAACCTTGCAAAATGGGGAACAAGTGAACTACAAGATATCGATGTTCCATTCAAACCAGCACGTGTAATTTTACAAGACTTCACAGGTGTACCTGCAGTTGTTGACTTAGCTTCTTTAAGAAAAGCAATGGCAGATATGGGTGGAGACCCTGCGAAAATTAATCCTGAAATTCCAGTTGACCTAGTTATTGACCACTCAGTACAGGTTGATAAAGCTGGAACAGCTGATTCATTAGCATTCAATATGGATTTAGAATTTGAACGTAACGCAGAGCGCTATCAGTTCTTAAACTGGGCTACAAAGGCGTTTGATAACTATCGTGCCGTTCCACCTGCAACAGGTATCGTTCACCAAGTTAACCTTGAATACCTTGCAAGTGTAGTAATGACAAAAGATGAAAACGGTGAAACAGTAGCATTCCCTGACACACTAGTTGGTACTGACTCACATACTACAATGATCAACGGTATCGGAGTTCTTGGATGGGGCGTTGGTGGTATTGAAGCTGAAGCAGGAATGCTTGGACAACCTTCATATATGACAGTTCCAGAAGTTATCGGTGTTAAATTAGTTGGTTCCCTTCCAAGTGGAACAACAGCTACTGACATTGCATTAAAAGTAACTCAAGTACTACGTGAGAAAAAGGTAGTAGGTAAGTTTGTTGAGTACTTTGGTCCTGGTCTTGCTGAAATGCCTTTAGCTGACCGTGCGACAATTTCAAATATGGCTCCAGAATATGGTGCTACATGTGGTTTCTTCCCAGTTGATAAAGAAGCACTTAACTACTTACGTTTAAC
>JAENZK010000352.1 GCA_016841285.1 Guptibacillus hwajinpoensis
TAAATATATATGTTAATTATTTACATTAATTTAGCTACTTCTAATGTTAAATTATATAAAAACCCTAGATAAGATCTTATCGCTACAGCTTCTCAGAATGGTGACCGCTCCAGGATTTCGTGTGAAAAATCGCATAATTTGCTAGGGGAGATACCCACAAAAGCACCAAGCAAACGCCATATAGCCTTGTAACCTTTGATATTAAAGGGTTTTCGGGTTATGCGGCTATTTTATTTCGTTTCAAAGTATGGAATTTTGCTGAATTTTAGACAATTAAGAAGAATAATTACGTATTTCGGCCACATTCGGCCACCCATTCCGGAAGCATCCGGATAGCCAGCCTTATCTTCAATGCACGTAATGAGAATCGAAATATGGGATGACCATAGAAAATTGGATTTTTCTATGGTATTAGCAGGAAATACTTGTTCAAAATAGAATGGTAATATGTAGAATTATATCTAATTAATTGATAATATAACGATAGGTGAACTATAAGGATGACGCATGCTCAAAGTCCTTTGGATGGACTTATTTAGGATGCAGATGAATAAGCAAAATCCTCTATAGTGGATATTCCCGACACTACGCCGTAGATATCGCTTATATGGAGTTATTCCCGACATAACGTCGTTAATACCGCTTGTGGAAATGTTTTACGACATAACGTCGTTAATACCGCTTGTGGAAATGTTTTACGACATGATGTCGGTAATTACATAATTATCCGAAATCATTTAAAAGGAGTGAGATATTTTGGATATATCTATTGGTTCTTGTTGGAAAAAGTGGGACCTTCATTTTCATACATCTGCTTCATTTGATTATGAAGGCGGTAAACTCAAACCAGAAGAATTTGTTGATAGTCTATTAGAGAATGGTATATCAGTTGTGGCTATAACAGATCATCATACTATTGATATCGATACAATAGAGCAAATGCGAGTTTATGCCGGTAATCGTCTTACGATTTTTCCAGGCATTGAACTTAGGTCTGAATACGGAGGTAAGCCTATTCACTACATTGGAATTTTCCAAGAGTCTATCGACCTTCAATATCTTTGGGATAAAATTAAAAATCGATTAAATCTAACCAGAACTGATATAAGAAGCAAAGGTGGCGATGAAAGCATTTATGTGTCACTTAGAGACGCACATAGAGTTTTCAAAGATTACGGGGGTATCATAACAATTCATGCAGGAGCAAAATCAAACTCCATTGAAAACATAAGCAATAAGGAACAGTTTCAACGAAGGCTTAAGTTAGACTTGACTAAAGAATATATAGATATTCTTGAAGTCGGTCAATTAAAGGATGTATTAAGCTATCATAAAAAAATCTTTCCTGCTACAGGGTTAGCTCTTCCTGTTATTATTGGATCGGATAATCATAATTTGTCTGCTTATAAGAGTCCTCAATGTTGGATAAAGGCGGATTGCACTTTTATTGGATTACTTCAGGTTATAAACGAACCAGAAGGCAGAGTTTTTTTAGGAGAATGTCCAGAAATATTGCAACTTGTTAATAGTAATCCTGCTAGATTCATTAAAAGTATAGAAATTCATAAAAAACAAGAATCTACTCTAGAAGAAAAATGGTTTGATAATACTAATTTGAGTTTTAACCCAGGTCTTGTTGCAGTAGTAGGTAATCAAGGTAGCGGTAAAAGCGCACTAACTGATATTCTAGGACTTTTAGGAGATTGCCCTTATGTAGAATCCTTCGCTTTTTTAAATGATAAACAGTTTTTAGAACCTAAGTGCATGAAAGGATCAGATTTCCATGCCACCCTAAATTGGCAAAATGGTAGGGTAGTACAAAAATGTTTATCGGATGATGTCAAACAAGGCGCTCATGAAACAATAAAATATATTCCACAGTTTTACTTAGATGAGATTTGTGATGAATTGAAAGGGGGACAAGGTGGTAGATTTGAAGAACAGTTAAAGTCTGTTATCTTATCTCGAATCCCGTTAGAAGAACGAGCAAGAAAAGATACACTAAATGAACTAATAAGATTTAGAACTCGTGATGCTTGTGAGACTATAGAATCTAGTCAAGCAGAATTATCAAGATTGACTTCACAGTTTTCAGAGTTGGAAAAAAAATCTTTACCATCATATCGTAAGAATCTTGAAGAAAAATTAGCTTTAATAGAAGGACAAATTCAAGATCATCTTAAAGCCAAACCGGAAGAAGTGCCGAAACCTATCAATAAGGAGGGCATGGACGGAGAACGAAAGACTCTTCAAGAAGAATATGAAAAATTGAAGAGTAAAATTGCAGATTTAGACAAGCAGATTAAAGAAAAAAGAAAATTTCTTGTTACAGTTAATGAAGAGATTGAGATTGCCAAACAAATTCGAGGATCTTTTGAAAATCTTGAAGTGGAAACAAAAAGGCTGAAGGAAAGACTTAATAATGATTTAGAAAAAATGAAGATAAGCTTTGAGGATATTCTAAATATAAAAGTTAACTATGACATTATTGATAAGATTAAAAAAGAATTAGAAGGAAGACAATCGTGTATAAAGAAACAGTTAGATGAAGATAGAGAAGGTAGTTTGGTTAAACAGATGTCTTATACTCAAAGATGCTGCCAAGAAGTGCGTCAAACGTTAGACCTACCATACAAAAAATATGCAGTATATGAAGAAGAGTTAAAAAAGTGGAAAACAAAACATTCCTCGCTAATCGGCGATTCTGAAACCCCGGATACTCAAGTATATTTGAAGAAAAAATTAGAAGAAATTAAATCTGTTCCTGGACAATTAAAATTGGTTAGAGATAATTTGATGAATTGCGCCGATGAAATAATTAAAGCAAAAGAAATGATACTAAACGTTTCAGAAGAGTTGCATAAGCCTGTTCGGGATTACATTTTGTCACATCCGATTGCTGGCAAAAAATTTGAACTTGAATTCTATATTTCACTTGAACCACGCGGTTTTGAGGATCGTTTTTTAAATATAATAAATCAGGGTAGACGTGGCTCGTTTTATGGTGAAGAAGATGGGAGAGAGCGTTTAAAGAAAATAATTGAGACTTCTAGTTTCGAAAACAAAGAAGGAATAGTACAATTTCTTAGTTCTATTTTGAATGCATTAACCCACGATATACGCAAAAATGCTACTCCTACATTTATTACAGATCAGATTAGGACTAACTTTTCAACTGGTGAAATTTTAGAATACGTGTTTGGATTAGAATATTTAGAGCCGCATTTTGAGTTGCGATGGCATGGCCGTTCTTTAGATCAACTTTCTCCTGGTGAACGAGGCACACTATTATTAATCTTTTTCCTTCTTGTAGATGATGCAGAAAAACCTCTAATAATAGATCAACCTGAAGGGAATCTTGATAACCAGACAGTATATGAGCTTCTTGTGGATTGCATTAAGGATGCAAAAAAGAGAAGACAAATAATTATTGTTACTCATAATCCTAATTTAGCAGTACTGTGTGATGCTGAACAGGTTATTCTTACTAATTTGAATAAGAAGGATGGATATCAAATAAAGTACGTATCAGGAGCCCTTGAAAATCCCATTATGGGAAATAGAATAGTTGATATTCTTGAAGGGACGCGTCCTGCTATCGAAAAACGTATGGATAAGTATCGTATTATATTTGATTGACTATGTATTATAATTATATAGTGTTGAAATGGCTTCGGATAACACTGTTTCAAACAAGGGTACGGAGGGAAAAGCTCTGAGGAATGACCACACTACACCTGAGAGCCTAAGATAAGAGATCTCTAAGTCTCTCAGCGTACGAGTGTATGAACGTTATACGCAATTGACTGTATTTAGATGCATTCATCACAGACTCACTATAATAAGGAAGCAATGAAGGGGTGAAAATATGAGATTATCTGAAGCTTTTAGGATTTATGAGAGTGTAATCAAACCAACTACTGCACATGAGCATGGCGGTAAAATCAAAAAATATATTTCATACGTTGGAGATATAAATACCACTGACGCAAGAGCATTTAGCTACGATAATTTGAGAAACTTCATTTTTGATGGAAAACAAAAAGCACTTGGAAAGTATAGTGCTTTAAAACATTTCTACGAATTTACTAAAGTACAGATTGAGCATCAGTCCAAAAGCTCGGTGAACTTTTCAATTTATAGGGATGATGTAATAGCTTTTGACTTAGAAAGGGTCTGTGTTAAAATTTCGGATAGTTTGATAAGATAAAATAAAGCTCGAAAGGAGCATAAAAATCATGTCAAACAGTCGGCAGAAATTTGATGAAGAATTCAAGAAAAATGCGGTACGTTTAAGTTATGCGAGCAGTAAAACGGTTCAAGAGGTTGCAGACAATTTAGGAATAGCAGT
>JAENZK010000353.1 GCA_016841285.1 Guptibacillus hwajinpoensis
ACAGTGTCGGGTACTGCGGCCCGAAATAGGAGCTGGTCCGGAGGGTCGGGTACTGCGGCCTGAATTTGCAACTGGGCTAAAGTGTCCGACCCTGCGGCCTAAGACCTTGCCGCGCAAGTCAGGCTTCCAACTATGAGCGGGACAGAGAACCCGACCCCATGTCCCAACCGGCAACCCAAACAAAAAGAAACAAAAACGGGACACAGAACCCGACCCTGTGTCCCAAAAGGGAGAGAGATTAAATGATACGGAAGAAACGCACCAAGATTACTACAATTTTATTGACGCTTTTATTAGTCTTCCAAAGCTTTGGCGCTTCCGCCTTTGCATCATTTGGAACGTTGTTAAGTGAAGATAGCACACAAGTATCACCAGGAGTAACCTATACGAAGCAGCAATATAATGGCGGTTACCATCGCGCAGTCAATCTATTAAACATTAATTTAAATGATCCATTCACAGCACTAGAGGTAAGTCTACCTGAGCCTTTAACGGCCGTAACAACGGTATCAAACCGTGCCATTCAAAATAACTATGAAGGCCATTTCGTAGTCGGCGCAACAAACGCAGGATTTTTTGATACGGCAGGAAAAATGCCGGTCAATTTAATTGCAAAAGACAATAAATTAATAAATATCGGTATGTCCGGTACAAAAACAGCAAAAAGCCCGACAAACGAACCAATTGCATTCGGAATTAACCGCAACGGTAAAGCAGTGATCGATCGTTATAAACTCGAAATGATCACAACGCTCGGCGGTCAAACATTAAATCTTGATAAATTCAACGGCACTCGTGGAGAAAAAGCGGTTCATCTCTACCAATCTCCAAGACAAACAACTGGCACGAACGAATGGGGCACCGAGATTGTCATTTCAGATGTAACACCATCACCATCCAACCAAATCATCGGACAAACGATGACTGGTACAGTTTCACAGATTACTAGATTTGGAGAAGGAGGAAATGCCGCTATTCCTTCGAACGGATTTGTTATTTCTGCCCATGGTCAAGAGTGGAGCGAGAAGTTAAAGAATGTCCAAATAGGGGACATGGTTGACCTTCGCCTTTCTTTAGGGGACGTTTGGCAGGATGCACAATACGTGATCGGAACTGGCCCACAGCTTGTGAAAAATGGACAAGTTTCCATTTCAATGGACGAAAGTGATGATTTTGCAAAAAGCCGTCACCCACGGACAGCGGTCGCTACAAACCAAGCTGGTGACCAAGTGTATTTAATAACTGTTGACGGAAGACAGAGCGGCTTCAGTAACGGCGCAACGTTACGCGAATTTGCAAACCATTTGATTTCAATGGGTGCCTATAATGCTATCAATCTAGATGGCGGCGGTTCAACAGCGATGGCTGTTCGAGAGCTGGGAAACACTCAGCCGAAACTAGTAAGCAGTCCATCTGACGGTGTGGAACGCAAAATTTCTTCTGTTTTTCAAGTTATTAGTTCAGCACCAACAAGCGATCCTAAAACTTTGAAACTTACAAAACCTGATGGAAAAATTTTAAAAGGAACAAAGGTTCAATTAGCCTATAAATATGCGCTTGACCAATATTTTAACCCGGTTCAGGTAAATGCTAACGACATCACTTTATCAGTCGATGGAAATGTTGGCTCAACCGACGGTCTAACTTTTACAGCTGAAAGTGCAGGTTCTGGAAAAATAATAGCAAGATACAACGACGCCACAGGTGAAGTGCCTGTAACCGTCGTGGACAAGCTTGATAAAATTGAAATTCAACCAAAATCAGTTGTAATTGGAACAAATGAAGCCATTCAATTATCAGCGAATGCGATTTACAATGGCGGAGAGCCGATTATTTTTGATAAATCGCTTATCAAATGGTCTGTAGATGGAAACATCGGTACGATCACACCTGACGGTAAATTTATTGCTAGTGAGGAAAAATCAGCAGGAAGCATCATTGCGCAATTTGAAAATGTGACGGCATCCATTCCTGTAAAAGTTGGGGTTGACCCAGTCATGATCGACGGCTTTGAATCTTTAGCAAAATGGTCAGCCGATCAAGCGAAAGCAAATGCCGCTGTTGAACTTGCAACAGGTAACGGCAATGTTCAAGAAGGTCAAAATTCTTTAAAGCTTTCTTATGATTTCACAACAGCTGAAGAAGGCATTAAAGTTGCTTATGCTACTGCCAAAACTCCAATCGAATTGAATGGTTATCCAAAAGAATTAGGTCTTTGGGTAAAAGGGGATGGAGCAGCTCATTGGCTTCGCGCCCACATCACAGATGGAACTGGCAAGCAGTATACGATTAATTTTACAGAAGAACACGGATTATCATGGACAGGCTGGAAATATGTACGTGCTGTAGTTCCGGCAAACTTGACACTTCCATTGAAATTTGACCGCATTTATGTGGCGGAAGCTGTAAAAGAAAAGCAAAACAAAGGTGCTATTTATTTTGATGGCTTACAATCTGCTTATGTGAATAACCATCCTGCACCACAAGGGAATCCTGGTGCTGGCGCCACACCGGATGTTTCTTTTAAAGACATCACAAACAAGCATTGGGCTTACGGATCCGTTGCCTTCTTAAGCAACAGAGGGATTATCAAAGGCTACGAGGACAACTCTTTTAGACCAAATGCTGAAATCACAAGAGCTCAGGCAGCTGCGATGATTGCCCGCGAATTTAAATTAACAGACACAAAAGATAAGGCACTACCGTTTAATGATGTAAAAAATACACATTATGCGTACAACGCGATTAAAGCAGTATCAGAAGCAGGTATCATTAACGGCCAACCAGGTGGCAAATTCGCACCAGATGCGCCGCTTACAAGAGCAGAGATGGCTGTAATCTTAAATCGCGCCTACAAATTGCAAGGCGAAACAAACAAAACATTTACTGATGTAAAAACAAGCCATTGGGCAGCAAAAGACATCGCGATCCTTGCAGCAAATAAAGTAACAGGTGGCTATGAAGATGGAAGCTTCAAACCATCCAAACCAACAACACGAGCAGAATTCTCATCCTTCATGGAACGTGTAATTAAAATGGATGCGAATAAACAGTAAATAATCGGGTCCCTCCTCAAACTGGTTTTGTGGAGGGATTTCTTTTTTACAAAAAACGGCAATCGGTCAATAAAGTGTGGGTTGCGGTCAATAACTAGCTTTGAGCGGACAATAAAAACTGTTTTCCGGATAATAAAAGGTACATGGCGGATAAAATGTAAACAATTCCGGACAATACCGATTCCAAACACCACTAAATTATTTCTTTTTACCCCTGATTTTGTTATAGTTCAATGTAGAATTAACTCGAAACGTTGATTTTTTAAAAGGTTGTTTTCGTAAACTGTGCTGTTTATGAAAAAAAGTGGAGGTTTATTCATTAAGCATCAGAGCTACACTACGAAAAAGCTGGCTGATGAGATAATTCCCTTGGAAGGGTAACATAGGCGGAAGATTTCCGGTTATTTTCAAAATAGAGCTCATTTCGGCCTAAATAAGCGGAGTTTTCCGGTTATTCAAAGAAAAACCTCCTATTTTTGCGGTTTAAAATCAAATAGTCGGAATGTCTCCGTCTATTTCAGCTATTTTACATCCAATAACCTTATTAAGCGGAATTTCTCCGTCTATATATTAGCACGAACCTTAAAAAAAGGTAGCAAAAGGCAACAGTATCTTAGAAAAGAGTCTTTTAGAAAAATATACAAGTTGGTGAAACAAATGGAGGATAAATTCGTCTCTATCTTAGGTGTGAATTTTATTAATACAAATATGAAGGACATGGTTGAGCGCTTGAAGCAGCGTATGATTAACAACCAAAAGGGATTTGTGGTGACAGCTAATCCGGAAATCGTTATGAAGGCTTTGGAAGATCCGACGTATAAAAAATATGTGGAGAAAGCTGATTACGTGACGGCGGATGGAATCGGGGTTGTGAAAGGTGCACAAATATTAGGTAAGCCTCTGCCAGAGCGGGTGGCAGGCTATGATTTGATGCGCAATTTATTAACAGTTTTAAATGAAAATAAATTTAAGTTGTATATGCTCGGTGCACAGGAAGAAACCATTGAAAAAGCGGTACAAACGATAAAAGTCGAATATCCTGACTTGGAGATAGCTGGCTACCATCATGGTTTTTTCCATTGGGAAGATCCATCAATTATTAATGAGATAAAAGAAACCCAGCCGGACCTGATTTTAGTTGCATTAGGAATGCCGAGGCAGGAAAAATGGATTGCTGAACATATCGATAAGGTAGAAAAAGGCGTGTTTATCGGTGTGGGCGGCTCGTTCGATGTCGTAGCAGGAACAGTAAAACGTGCACCAGAGTTTTGGCAAAAGTTAAATC
>JAENZK010000354.1 GCA_016841285.1 Guptibacillus hwajinpoensis
AGTTTTAATCGCAGGTATGGGTATTTGGTTATTCCTTGTATTTAGAGGTATAAAGTCTGGCTTGAAGCGTGAAAGTGATAAGGGTGGATTAATTCACTTATTATTCTATTCAGCAATCGCTGTTCCAGCTTTCTATGTTTTCGCATTACTTATTAACCCAGATTCACATTTTACAATGGCAGATTACTGGCGCTGGTGGATTATCCACTTATGGGTAGAAGGTATTTTCGAAGTATTCGCCGTAGTTGTTATTGGTTTCTTATTAGTACAACTTGGTTTAGTGACGAAGAATTCAACTGTAAAAGCATTATATTTCCAAATTACATTGCTATTAGGTAGCGGTGTTATCGGAATTGGACACCACTTCTATTACCAAGGATCATCTGAAATTTGGATTGGTTTAGGTGCAGTATTCTCTGCATTAGAAGTAGTCCCATTAACATTATTAATCTTGGAATCTTATGAGCATTACAAAATGATTAAAGATGGCGGAATTGACTTCCCTTATAAGTCAACATTCTGGTTCTTAATTTCAGTAGGGATTTGGAACTTAATTGGTGCAGGGGTATTAGGATTCCTAATCAACTTACCATCAGTTGCATACTTTGAACACGGTCAATTCTTAACACCAGCACATGGACATGGATCCATGATGGGTGTATATGGATTCTTTGCATTAGCTGTTTTAGTATTCTCATTAAGAAATGTTGTTAAACCAGAAAAATGGAATGATAAAATCATTAAAATTTCATGCTGGTTATTGAACATTGGTTTAGCAGGTATGATAGCAATTTCCCTATTACCTGTTGGTTGGTTACAATTAAAAGAAGCATTCATAAAAGGTTACTGGGCATCACGTTCACCAGAGTTTTTACAACAAGATGTTGTTGTGAATTTGATTACAATCCGTGCTATCCCGGATACAATTTTCTTAATTGGTGTTGTATTAATGATGTACGTAGCTGTAAAAGCAATCTTCAACTTACGTAAGCCAACACATAAAGAAGGCGAGCCATTACCAGTTAAAGATTTAGCAGTTGATGAAGATTAAAAAATGTCAATAAGTATTTATAGAAAAAAGTTACAAAATGATGTCTAATTAGTGACATAGAACACACCGTACGTTTAATTATTAAGACATAATGGAAGTATAATAAAAATTAATCAACAATAGGAGGAACACATAATGGAATTTGCAGCAAAAGTAAATGCACCTGATTACCCACCAAGAGAGAAGCATCCAGTGATTTTCAAAACATTTGATGGCTTACAAACTGGTGAATTTATGGAGTTAACAAATGACCATGATCCACGTCCTTTACAATATCAATTTATGATGGAAAGACCTGAGCAATTTACTTGGGAATACCTTGAAGAAGGTCCTGATGTATGGCGTGTAGCGATCGGTAAAAAATAATATATAAAAGGCTGGCATTTAATGTCAGCCTTTTTTCTGGTATATAATAATAAAAAAGGAGGGATTTGGTGAAAGGGTGGTTAATCAGTAATGCACTCTTTATTTTCTTTGTTATCTTTTGGAGTTTTTGGAATAGGGAATATTCATCCCCAGCTATTGTACTTGGGAAAACCTTTGCTGTTATCGCGGTAATTTTATTTATCATTAATGTAAATATGTATTTTATCTTTTTAATTATCCGTAAAAGTAAAGCAAAAGGGGTCAAGAAGACTTTAGCACTTTTCTCGAGGAAGATGATGAAGGTTCACGTTCCCATTGCCATTACCGCTACGGCATTCATATGCATTCACGCTATTATAATGATCTCTTTTCATCCGCTAGAAATTTTTGATATTAAAAAATTGTCGGGAATATTAGCAATATTAGTATTGTCAGTTCATTTATTTAGCGGGTGGCTACGAAGAAAAAAAGCTTCAGGTTTTAGGAGATTGTTTCATTTGCGGATGGCGTTTATATTTTTAACTTTCTTTTTAGTTCATATTTTTTTATAGGAAATGGAGAAACAGGAAGCGGGTGTCTTCCTGTTTTCTTTATGGGAAATAAATTCGAAGAATGTTTACGCCGTTTTTAAGTTCAAAGTAATTTTTGAAAAACTCATTGGAGCGTTCAAAAGTTTTATATTTTGATATATCGATGGCTTCCTTCACTTTTTCACCGATTAGAAATTGTATTTCACCGTCAGTTACATCAATCGTTTCAAAATCAAGTCCATCCCTTTGAACTAACTCTTCATCTTCATAATAATTTAAAACGGCTTGACGATTTTTATATTGATTTAAATTCTCTTGAATGATTTTTATTTCAGTTTCCATACTCGTAATACATACCCTCCACAACCACATTGATCGATAAATTTTGTTTTTATGGTATCACCAAATTTTTCGTGTAATAGCGGCGTAAGATATTCTTCAGGATCCCCAAAATTGTTCGAAGTTACTAAATTCACATGATACCCTTGTGCGGTCTCTTCCACAGCTTTTATACCATCTTCGATAATGAGGTCTTTATCAAATTCGTATTCATTATGCTCCAAGTCCATAGACCAATCTTTGTCCATCATTTTAGTTTCCTCCCTTGCACAAATAAAATGTCGTTGGATATTGTGCTCAATACCATTCTATCGAAACCTTAATGCTTAAAAAGTGAGTCTAATCACTTTTCCAATAAAAATAACATATTTATAAGTATAAATTATATTTTTGGTAACACTATGATTATTGTCTAAAAATTGCCAAGCATATAGGGCATAGAAAGGAGCAAAAAGATGAAGAAAAAAGTTCCCCCATTATTAAAAAAGATTACTTTTTTTGGTAAAACAACGGACATAACGAATCATAGTACATTGTCTCACGCCGACCGTGAGTCAGAAAAATATTACCGAAGACGGTGGCAGCATGACAAAGTCGTACGCACGACACATGGCGTTAATTGCACGGGGTCTTGCAGCTGGAAAGTCCATGTGAAGGATGGGATTATTACATGGGAAACGCAGCAAACGGACTATCCCACAACTGGTCCCAATATGCCTGAATATGAGCCTAGGGGTTGCCCTCGTGGGGCAACATTTTCTTGGTATACATATAGTCCATTACGAGTTCGTTTTCATTATATAAGAAGTGCCTTGTTAAAGGTATGGCAGGAAGCAATGAAAAAAACAAATGACCCAGTAGAAGCGTGGGAACTCATTTCAGATAATCCAGATATAAAAAAATCCTACAAATCTGCACGTGGAAAAGGAGGCTTTGTCCGTGCATCATGGGATGAGATTAATACATTAATTGCTTCTCAGCTCATTTATACGCTGAAGAAATACGGACCAGACCGTATTTTTGGTTTTTCCCCGATTCCAGCGATGTCTATGGTCAGTTATGCATCGGGTGCACGCTTTCTAAATTTAATTGGGGCACCTCTTCTAAGCTTTTATGATTGGTATGCTGACCTTCCGGCTGCTTCTCCGCAAATTTGGGGAGAACAGACTGACGTTCCGGAAAGCTCTGACTGGTATAACTCAAGCTATATCATCGCCTGGGGTTCTAATATTCCACAGACGAGAACGCCTGATGCACATTTTTATACCGAAGCACGCTATAACGGAACAAAGGTAGTTGCAGTAAGCCCGGACTATGCCATTTTCGTGAAATTTGCTGATAATTGGATGGCAGTTAATCCGGGAACAGACGCGGCGTTAGCAATGGCAATGACTCATGTAGTTTTGAAGGAGTTTTATGTTGAGAACCAGACGCCTTTTTTTGAAAACTATGTAAAACAATTCACGGATTTGCCGTTTTTAATAAAGCTGAAAAAACGTGGAGAGAACTATACTGCTGATCGTTTTCTTCGTGCATCTGATATAGGTATGAATGTAAATAAGGCTGAATGGAAAACGATTGTTTTTGATAAAAATTCGAAAAAATATGCGGCTCCGCACGGTTCTATTGGACATCGTTGGTCTGAAGGCGGAAATTGGAATTTACATTTGAAGGATACAGATAACCAATTAGGTGATATTGATCCAGTATTAACTTTGCTTGGCATGGAAGACCAAATTGTTATCTGTCAGTTTCCGTACTTTAGCCAAGATGAAAGATATATTATTGAGCGGGGTATTCCGGTTAAGACGATTGAACAAAATGGTGAAACGATTTATGTAACAACGGTTCTCGATTTAATGCTCGCACAATCAGGTGTGCATCGTGGTAATCTACCAGGAGATTATCCAAAAGATTATGATGACACAAAACCATTTACCCCTGCATGGCAAGAGGATATTACCGGTGTAGATCTCGGTGGTCGCCGTATCATTAAAAAAAA
>JAENZK010000355.1 GCA_016841285.1 Guptibacillus hwajinpoensis
GTTGGCCGGCTGGAATAGATTCCCAAACCTTCGACTTTGGTACGATCGTTAATTCTGATCCAGAAATGATGGTGAAGTCAAAATACTTAATAATCTGGGGAGCCAATCCGGCATGGACAGCGGTTCACTCGATGAGCATTATCCAAAAAGCGAAAGAAAATGGTACAAAGGTTGTTGTCATCGATCCAATTATGACAGATACAGCTGCAAAGGCTGATGAATACATTCAAATCAAAGCATCAACTGATGGTGCACTTGCATTGGGAATGGCGAAATACATTCTTGATCATAACTTACATGATATGGATTGGATGAAAAAGAATTCCGTCGGCTTTCAGGAGTATTTAAATTACCTGAAAAATAATGTAACACTCCAATGGGCTTCAGAAAAAACTGGATTGCCGGTTGAAGTTATTGAGCGCTTAGCACGGGAGTATGCAGCGGCAAAACCTGCATCAATCTGGATTGGATATGGTATGCAAAGACACACAAATGGTGGCGCTGCAGTACGTTCTATTGATGCATTGGTTGCGATGTCCGGAAATATTGGAGTTGTCGGGGGCGGCGCAAATTATGCACAACTAGATAGTTGGGGCTTTAACTACGCGGCTCAACTGGCAGGAACACTGCCTGAAGGAAGTGGTGGAGAAGCAGATCGAATGCTTAATATTAATAACTTCCCTGCCCAAGTGTTAGCCATCAATAACGACCCTAACGAAATTCCAATCGAAATGCTATGGGTGGCTTGTCGTAATCCGATTGCGCAAGATCCAGAAACGTCTGTATCCTATAAAGCCTTTGATTCGATTGACTTTATCGTAACAGCGGACCTTTGGTTTAACGAAACAGTAAATCAATCCGATTTAGTGCTTCCTGTTAGTTCAATCTTTGAAACTTGGGGACTACATGCAAGTTATTGGCATTACTGGATGAACGTGAATGAGCCGGCAATAGACCCATTATATGAATCAAAAAATGATGTAGAAATTGCGATGGGAATTTCCAAAAGATTAAATGAATTGCAGCCGGGTTCTTGCACATTTCCAACAGACCGTTCAATGGAAGAATGGGTGGGGATGGAAATGTCTGATAGCTTTATCAAAAAGTTTGGATTCAAGACTTGGAAGGATATTTTAGAAAAAGGAACTGTAAAAGTACAAGGTTATGATGCTGCATGGGTAGATGGAAAATTCAGAACGCCATCCGGAAAATATGAGTTTTTATCAGAAAAGAGTGCCTCCTTTGGACATCATGCTTTACCGGTTTATGTGGAAGAGATGGAGGTACCTCAGGAAAGACCGATTAGGCTATTAACACCACACTGGAAATACGGGCTTCATTCCCAATTCCAAAATCTTGAGTGGATGCAATCAGTTCATAACGAACCATATATGGAAATCCATCCTGTCCTTGCTAAACAAAAAGGAATTAAAGAGGGGAACATGGTAAAAGTGTCAAGTGATGTTGGTTTTGTAGAAATAAAAGCTAAAGTCACTCAATCCGTTCCGAAAGATGCAGTTGTCATTTATGAAGGATGGTATAAAGATCTAAACTTTAATGTGAACTACTTGCTCAAAGCTACACCGGCAGATATGGGTTCTTGTGCAACCGGACAACCAGGGCTTGCTTTCCATGATCAGTTTGTCAATATTGAAAAAATGTAAGGAGGTTCTATCATGGCGGAGAAAAAGAAAAGATTAGCATTTTTAATAAATTTGGAACGTTGTATAGGCTGTAATGCCTGTACAATTTCCTGCAAGAGTTTTTATGATTTACATCCGAGTATGAAACGTCGATTTGTACGTGAAACAGATGAGATGTTGACAGGTACAGCAAAGCGCTGCTATATCTCTACAGCTTGTAACCATTGTGATCAACCGGCTTGTGCGAAGGCATGTCCAACTGGTGCTTATTCAAAACTAGACAATGGCATTGTGAAACATAATCAAGATCGTTGTATTGGCTGTAAAATGTGTGCGACGGCTTGTCCATATGGTGTCCCTCAATATGATCCAGTTAAAAAGAAAATGGATAAATGCAGTATGTGTTGGGACCGTATTGAGGTCGGCGAGCTGCCAATTTGTGTTTCTTCTTGCCCGCTTGAGGCCATCTCTATTGTTGATCTAAATGAAATTGATGAATCACAAGTGGTTTCAGATGTACCAGGTTTTGTCGATTCCAGTATTACCGGTTCATCAACTAGATTTATTTTACCAAAAGCTACTAGTGTTGTAAGGGGGTAATTTAATTATGGAACATAGTATGACTCTTGTTGTGTTTACGTTTCTATCGCAGATGGCAATTGGGGCTTTTGCTTCCCTTTTTGTCCTTGATGTTTATCAAGAAAAAGTAACCAAGCGGTCGGCCTTTATCAGTTTGGTGGCGATTTTAATTGTTAGCGTCGTTGCGGTTATTGTATCAGTATTTCACCTTGGCCATCCGTTTGCCGCTTATCGAGCTCTCCTTAATTTCGGCCATTCATGGCTTACACGGGAAATTGTTTTCTTCCCAACTTTCATGTTATTTGTGTTTCTTTACGCTTTTGTTGCTAAAACAAGGAAACAAAAACAAACTTTTGGATGGATTACAAATATAATTGGTGCTGTAACTATATTTAGTACAGCAATGATCTATACGATTCCATCGGTGCCTGCTTGGAATAACGGCACGACGGTTGCGGCATTTTTCACTACTGCCTTATTACTCGGACCGATTTTTATTCAACTGCTAATCTCTGTTTTAGAAAAGAAGTTTGTAAATCTCAATCTTTATACAACGATTGTCGCATTTCTAGCCATTTTATTAAATGTAATGAACTTAACCATCTTAAAAGGTGGACTACCAGCTGCTGTTGAATCAGCAGGTCTGTTAGTTGCAAGTCCTTTATTTTGGGTGAAAATCATTGCTTTACTAGGAGCATTTTTCATAGCCGGTTATTTCTTATTGAAGAAAAAGACAATTTCTTTTTCAACCGTTAGTATCCTATATGTTTGTTTCATAGTATCAGAGTTTCTTGGCAGAATGTTATTTTATTCTTCAGGTGTTCATCTGTAATTGCAGGCCGTAGGAGGAGGATTTCTGATGATCTTTGGTCAACTCAAAAAATGGTCCAATGTTCTCGTGAAAAAAATTGAAAAAATAGAAGTAGAGGCTAACAAATGTCTAAAAGTACGTGCTGTCAATAGTAGCTGTACATCTTGCCTAGACATTTGCCCTGTAAGTGGTATTGATATTATTCAAAATTCCCTTGAAATCAATGAATCTTGTCTTGATTGTGGACTTTGCACAGCCGTTTGTCCGACCAATGCTTTGAAATGGAATCATCCTCCTCATATCCAGCTTTTGAATCAATTAAAGCGATTATCTAATAGTGAATCAGAGGTTTATATCACTTGTGCTTCGATGTTAAAAGGAACTGTAAAAACAAATGTAGTGGAAGTTCCCTGTCTTGGGATGCTTCCAGGAGAATTTTGGATAAATGCTAGCCTTGATGTACCTAATTTAAACATTCTTTATCAGGCTAGCACTTGCCATTTCTGCCAATTTTCAGAAGGAGAAAAGATGTTTTTAGATCAAAAAAGCGAGGCTGAAAAGCTTGCAAATTCAACGTTTCCAATATGTAACTCTATTAAAAAGAGTAGTGATGACGGAGAAATAGACCATCATCGAAGAAAACTCTTAACATCTCTTTTGGAAGAGGTAAAGGAAACGAACACGATAACTGTAAAAGAAGTCCTTGAAGTCGATAAAACATTATCTCCCTTTGAAAAGTTTGATCGCTATTATCAACAACAGGACGAAATCAACAAAATGGTAGAAGCTGCCGAAGAAATTAAAAACAATGTTGTTGATCAATTTGTGAATGACAATGTGATTCATACAGATAAAAGAGCATTGTTGTATAAGGCATTTGAGAAGGAACCAGAATTACAAAATAAAATGACTATACCCTTACCGGAAATTAAAGAAAGCTGTACCCGTTGTGGTGCTTGTGCTTTCTTGTGTCCGACGGACGCTATTATCATGGATAACGACAATTCTATGATTTTAGTAACCAATAAATGTGTCTCCTGTGGACTTTGTGAAGAAATTTGTTATGAGAAGCATGTTAAGTTAACTCCTAAAAAGGCCACCGTACTAAAAGATAAATATTTAGATTTAGTACAATGAAAAAGCAGTGCCATTGGCACTGCTTTCCTTATATCTTCAATAAACGTTGATATCACGGGATATTTGTAAAGATAAAATAATGTTTACTAGGTTTGTAT
>JAENZK010000356.1 GCA_016841285.1 Guptibacillus hwajinpoensis
GTTTCCTTTATCTCAGTCGATGTGCTCCAGTTTATTCGTCGCTAAACGGGCGCTTACGCTTTTCTATGTTTCATAGGGGGAGATAAAGAATGTCTCAAGAATTACAAATCAGAAAAGAACGGTTCCAGCTATTATTAGAGCAAATTTCCTTGCCTACAAACCTAGTAGATTCATATTTTCAAGATGCTTGGATTGAAAAAGTAACAATTGAGCGCAGCAAAAAATCATGGCATTTTGAATTTGGATTACAAACACAACTACCTCTTGAAGTGTTCTTATTATTCAAATCCCATTTAAGTAATACTTTTCAACAAATAGCTTATGTAACATTTTCACTAACCTACTCGGCACAAGCGGGTTCAGGAAATGTAGTCCAGGAATACTGGCCTTATATTATTGATCAACTCGATGGCATTTCACCATCAGTACTATCATTATTCAGGGGACAAGTGCCGAAACAACATGGAAATAAGCTTATTTTAAATGTTCGAAATGAACCTGAAGCGATGGCACTTAAAAAGAAATATACTCCGATGTTTGATACTATTTTTCATACACTAGGTTTTCCTTCCTTTACGATTGAAACTGAAGTTATTGTTCAAGAGGAAGAGTATGCAAAATTTAAAGATCAGACTGAGCAAGAAGATCGATCAAAAATGTTAGAGGCCCTAATATCATCTGAACAAACTCAAAAACAATCAAAAGAAGGTCAAGAGGAACATACAGGACCTGTAACAATTGGGTATATGATTAAGGACGAACCTGTTCCAATTAAGGAAATACAGGATGAAGAGCGACGAATTACCATTCAAGGGTATGTATTTTTTAGCGAGTTAAAAGAATTGCGCAGTGGCCGCTCCTTATTAACCTTTAAGATTACCGATTATACGGATTCCTTAACGATTAAAATATTTTCCCGCGATAAAGATGATGTGTCATTTCTACAAGCGATCAAAAAAGGAATGTGGGTAAAGGTACGCGGGGGCATCCAAATGGATACATTTATCCGTGATCTTGTCATGATGGCTCAAGATGTTAATGAAATCAAACCAGATGAGCGAGAGGATACGGCTGAGGAAAAACGGGTGGAACTTCATCTCCATACACCGATGAGTCAAATGGATGCTATTACCTCCATTTCGGATTTAGTTAAACAAGCAAAAAAGTGGGGCCATGAGGCGATTGCTGTTACAGACCATGCCGTTGCTCAATCCTTTCCTGAGGCTTATGCCGCAGGTCAAAAAAATGGTGTGAAAATATTGTATGGCTTGGAGGCAAATCTTGTTGATGATGGAGTGCCAATTGCCTATAATCCAACTCACCGCTTACTGAATGAAGAGACCTATATTGTTTTTGACGTTGAAACAACCGGTCTTTCCGCTGTGTATGACACCATCATTGAGTTAGCCGCAGTTAAAGTAAAAAACGGTGAAATTATCGATCGTTTTGAAGCCTTTGCGAATCCACATCATCCCTTATCAGCGACAACGATTGATCTGACAGGGATTACAGATGATATGGTGAAGGATGCACCTGATATTGAAGTGGTTATAAAACAATTTAAGGATTGGGTTGGTAACGATATTTTAGTTGCTCATAACGCCAGCTTTGATATGGGCTTTTATAACATGGGACTGAAAAAGATCGGTCTTGAAAAATCGCCAAATCCTGTTATTGATACGCTTGAATTAGGTCGGTATTTATATCCTGAATTAAAGAATCACCGTTTAAATACGTTATGTAAAAGGTTTGATATTGAACTGACTCAACATCACCGTGCCATTTATGATGCAGAAGCAACTGGCTATTTATTATTGAAAATGCTCAAGGATTGCGATGAGAAAGAAATTCGCTATCATGATGAATTAAATGAAAATATGGGACAATCAGGTGCCTATAAACGGTCAAGACCATCCCACTGTATCGTTCTTGCCCAAAATGATATAGGCTTAAAAAACCTATTTAAGTTAATATCATTTTCCCATGTGGAGTATTATTATAGGGTTCCAAGAATACCAAGGTCGTTACTGACAAAATATCGTGAAGGCTTAATTATTGGATCTGGCTGTGATAAAGGTGAAGTGTTTGAAGCGATGATGCAAAAATCACCGGAAGAAGCTGAGCAAATTGCTGAGTTTTATGACTATCTGGAAATTCAGCCGCCTTCCAATTATTATCATTTAATTGAAAAAGAACTGGTTCGAAATGAACAATCCTTGCATAGTATTTTAAAGAATATTGTGAAGCTTGGAGAAAAGATGGGGAAACCCGTCGTAGCAACCGGCAATGTTCATTACCTAAATAAAGAAGATTTTATTTACCGAAAAATCTTGATTGCATCCCAAAGTGCAAACCCGTTAAATAGGCAGAAACAGCCGCTCGTTTATTTTCGTACAACGAACGAAATGCTGGAATGTATGGCATTTTTGGGTGAAGAAAAGGCGAAGGAAGTTGTCGTTACAAATACAAAAAAAATAGCGGATTTAATTGATGAAATTAAGCCGATAAAAGACGAGCTTTATACTCCTAAAATCGAAGGGGCCGAGGAAGAAATTCGGGAAATGAGTTATAGTCGTGCCCGTCTAATCTATGGGGAGAACTTGCCTGAAATTATCGAGGCAAGACTTGAAAAAGAATTAAAGAGTATCATTGGTCACGGATTTGCTGTAATTTATTTGATTTCACATAAACTCGTTAAAAAGTCGCTAAATGATGGATATCTAGTAGGATCGCGTGGATCGGTAGGATCTTCCTTTGTAGCGACAATGACTGAAATTACTGAGGTTAATCCATTGCCACCGCATTATGTCTGTCCAACATGCAAGCAATCAGAGTTTTTTAATGATGGTTCAGTCGGCTCCGGCTTTGACTTGCCTGATAAAAATTGTCCTGAATGTGGCACAGAATATAAAAAAGACGGCCACGATATTCCGTTTGAAACTTTCTTAGGCTTTAAAGGGGATAAGGTACCAGATATTGACTTGAATTTCTCTGGTGATTATCAGCCGCGGGCTCATAATTACACAAAGGTATTATTCGGTGAGGAATATGTCTATCGTGCCGGTACAATTGGTACGGTTGCCGATAAAACCGCCTTTGGTTACGTGAAAGGTTATGCTTCTGACCATAATTTAACATTTAGAAATGCGGAAGTAGAAAGACTTGCGACCGGTTGTACTGGTGTAAAAAGAACAACAGGCCAGCATCCTGGTGGTATTATCGTTATTCCAGATTATATGGATGTCTATGATTTTACACCAATCCAATATCCAGCTGATGACGTTGATTCGGAATGGAAAACAACTCACTTTGATTTCCATTCGATCCATGATAATGTTTTGAAGCTCGATATACTTGGACATGACGATCCGACAGTGATTCGGATGCTTCAGGATTTGAGCGGGATCGATCCGAAAACAATCCCAACTGATGATCCAGAAGTAATGAAAATTTTCTCTGGACCTGAATCAATCGGAGTAACTGAGGAACAAATTATGTGTAAAACCGGGACATTAGGAATACCAGAATTTGGTACAAAGTTTGTTAGACAGATGCTTGAAGATACAAAACCAAGTACCTTCTCAGAGCTTGTACAGATATCTGGTTTATCCCATGGAACAGATGTATGGCTTAATAATGCAAATGAGCTTATTCAAAATGGAACCTGTACATTAAGCGAAGTAATCGGTTGTCGTGATGATATCATGGTTTACTTAATCTACAAAGGGCTTGATCCATCATTAGCCTTTAAAATTATGGAATCAGTTCGTAAGGGAAAAGGCTTAACAGACGAATTTATCGAAGAAATGAGAAACAATGACGTTCCTATTTGGTATATTGAATCATGTAAAAAAATTAAATATATGTTCCCGAAGGCCCATGCGGCTGCTTATGTACTAATGGCTGTTCGGATCGCTTTCTTTAAAGTCCATTTTCCGATTCTATTTTATGCTGCTTACTTTACAGTTCGTGCTGATGACTTTGATATTGAAGCCATGGTAAAAGGAAGCAATGCGATACGCGGTAAAATAGAAGAGATCTCTGCAAAGGGATTAGAAGCCTCGACGAAAGAGAAAAACTTACAAACCGTTTTAGAGTTGGCCTTGGAAATGTGTGAGCGCGGTTTCTCCTTCCAAAAAATTGACTTATATCGTTCAAGCGCCTCAGAGTTTATAGTGGATGGCAATACGTTAATTCCGCCGTTCAATTCCATTCCGGGCTTAGGAACGAATGCTGCAATTAATATTGTAAAGGCAAGGGAAGCA
>JAENZK010000357.1 GCA_016841285.1 Guptibacillus hwajinpoensis
AACAATTCACTTTTGTTAGCTGTTCTGAGGGGACTTTTTCAGTGGCTTCGGTCGGAAACTCTGGCTCATCTTTAGCAGACTTTTTAGTCTGTTTTTTTTTGTGTAAATTAATCCCGATAATTCTTATCAAAATAATTGACTAAACAAAAAATAATGGATAAAATTAACTCGACTGATTAGTCAATCAAGAGGAGGGGGTTGTAATTTCCATTCAAGATCAAGCACAAGATCGAAGAAACCAAATTCTTAACGTTGCCCTAAAGCTGTTTGCTACCCGGGGTTACCACAGGACGAAGGTTTCTGATATAGTTCAGGCCGCAGGTGTCGCTCAAGGTACCTTCTATTGGTATTTTAAAAGCAAAGAAGCCATAGCTTTAGAAATAATCAATAATGGGCAAAATAGTCTTATTACAGTAATATCCCAAGGTTATCGTGAATCAAAGGGAACGGTTTCAGAAGTAGTAAATGCGTCAGAAAAATTATTTGAAGACTTTTTTACATATTCACAGCAGAATCATGATTTTATGAAACTTTTACTGCAAGGGATAGAAACCGAAGATTCGGTTCAAGCCGCTATCCTTGAAACACGACAGAAACTGGAAGAAGCGTTCCAAAATAATATTCAAAGAGCAACAGATCTTGGAATTTTGCCGAAAAAAGATCCATCCGTTCAATCGGCAATGTTAGTTAGCCTTGTGGAAGGGATGCTTGAAAGATGGTTATTTAGCCCTGTCAACAAACATTCCGCTTTGCAAAAAAAATCTGCAAAGGAACTTGCACAGGAAATTGTAAGATTTGAGATTTTTGGACTGCTCGGAATTTAAAAAGAAAAGAGGAGATCACAATGAAAAATCGTAAATCATTTTTTACGTTGTTACTTGTTTTAATGTTAAGTTTTGTTCTCAGTGCTTGTGGTGCAGGCAATGGAACAAAGGAAGAAAAGACCAATGAGCCATCAACAACAAACGAAGGTGCGAAAGAAGGAACTACCCTACTAGATGAAATTAAAGACCGTGGAGTTTTGAAGGTTGGCTTAATGGGAACATATCGTCCCTATAATTTTTTAAATAAAAATCAAGAGATGGACGGATTTGACGCTGATATCGCTAAGGAAGTAGCGAAACGCTTGGGAGTTGATGTCGAATTTGTTGCTCAAGAATTTTCAGGCATGATCGCAGGCTTGCAGGCTGAAAAATTCGATGTTGTGATTAGTCAAATGACGATTACCGATGAGCGTAAGCAACAAATGGATTTTTCTGATCCATATATTACGAATCAGGTAAAAGTAATTGTTCATGATACGAACGACACCATTAAGTCTGTAGAAGACTTTAAAGGTAAAAATATTGGTGTTGGATTAGGAACAAATGATGAAACCTATTTACGTACAAAACTGATGCCAGAAGTGGGCGAGTTTAAAATTATGACCTATGATGATGTTATTACAACATTAAAGGACCTTGATGCAGAACGCATCGATGCTACAATTAATAACATGTATGCACTTAAACCAGTTGTTGAGGAACAAGGCTTTAAAATCAAAGCAGTTGGAGACCCAATTAAATCTGACCAAGCGGGAATTGCAACTCGAAAAGGAAATGAAGAACTTGTTACTGAATTAAACCGTATCCTTAAAGAAATGAAAGAAGACGGGACATACAAAGATATATTTGTAAAATGGTTTGAGGAAGAGCCTCAAATCTAGGAAGGACTCTAACTAAAAATGGATATAGTCATTCAAAATTTGCCATTTTTATTAAAAGGAGCGTATTATACGCTCCTTATCACTATTGTTTCAATGTTTTTTGGTTCGATCCTAGCTGTGATTGTAGCCGTAGCCAGGCTAAAAGGGAATCGGCCGGTACGGTGGATTGCCCGCGCTTATGTATCAGCGATTCGTGGAACGCCAACATTGGTCCAAATTATCATCGTCTATTATGGTTTAGTTGATTATGGTATAAAATTACAACCACTACCAGCGGCCATTATTGCGCTCAGTATCAGTATTGGCGCTTATTTATCTGAAACATTGCGGGGTGCATTACAATCGATTCCCAAAGGGCAAATGGAAGCAGCTTATGCCTCAGGAATGACACCAATTCAGACGATGAGAAGAATCATTTTTCCACAAGCAATTCGGATTGCGATTCCACCGGCGGGAAATACGTTTATCGGAATGTTAAAAGAGACATCACTTGTATCTGTCATTACAGTTACCGAGTTGTTGCGTTCAGCTGATTTACTAATTGCTCAGTATTATATATACATGCCGTTTTATCTTTCCATTGCAATAATGTATTGGATCATGAGTACAGGTTTTTCATTTTTCCTTGAAAGATGGGAAAAACGTTTATCAATCTATATTTAAGTTGGGGTAAAATATGATTCAAATTCAACAAGTATCAAAAAGCTTCCACGAATTAGAGGTTTTAAAAAATATTAATTTACAGGTAAATGCGGGCGAAGTCGTTTCAATCCTTGGCCCAAGTGGCTCTGGTAAAAGTACATTACTCCGTTGTCTAAACGGCCTGGAAGAACTGACTAATGGGCGGATTGAAGTGGCAGGATATGTTATTGATAGCGGACAAAATAAGAAAGAACAAGCGAAAGCCATCCGTCAAATTCGCTTACACACTGGGATGGTGTTTCAACAATTTAATTTGTATCCTCATAAAACAGTACTGGAAAATGTAACAGAGGCCTTATTAATCGTAAGAAAGTGGCCGAAAACGATGGCAGTGGAAAAGGCTGAAACATTGTTAGATCGAGTAGCACTACTTGAGAAAAAAAACGTGTATCCGTCACGTCTATCCGGTGGTCAGCAGCAACGGGTGGCAATTGCTCGGGCCTTAGCAGCAGAACCAGCGGTCATGCTATTTGATGAACCGACATCGGCTCTTGATCCTGAATTAGTTGGAGAGGTACTAGCTGTTATAAAAGAACTGGCTAATGAAGGTATGACAATGGTCATTGTGACACATGAAATGGAATTTGCAGAAGAAGTTTCAGATCGGGTTGTATTTATGGCAGATGGGATCATTGTTGAACAAGATTCACCCAAGGAATTTTTTAAAAATCCAAAAACGGAACGGGCACAGAAGTTTTTAAAGAGATTAGGAAGCTAGTTCTTGCTGAACAGGAGGGCATTACAATATGATAGTAAAAACAAAATGGAATGGCAGGCGTGCTTTTACAGCTGTTGGTGATTCAGGGTATGAAATTAAAATGGATGCTACCGAAGCATATTTTGGTGATGGGAATGGTGTCACACCAACTGAAATGCTTTTAGCTTCTTTGGCAGGTTGCATTGGTATTGACGTAACCATGATCCTAAGACATAAACTCGACTCCATTGAAAGTCTAGAGATAGAAACTGATGGTACAAGGAAAGAAGACTTGCCAAAAGGGTTTACCGCGATTACGGTTACATTTTATATCAATGGTAACGTTGAGAGCAAGAATATTTGGAGAGCGATCAATTTAGGAAAACAAAAATACTGCGCAGTCTCAGATTCTCTGAAAGCAGATCTTTCTTTTCGACTTATATTAAATGGTCAAGAAATAAATAATCCATATTAAAAAGAAATTGTTGACAAACCCGAGTTAATTAATTAAAATAACTTTAAAATAAACAACAAAATACTACGAAAAATTTCTTATCCAGAGAGGTGTAGGGACTGGCCCGATGATACCTCAGCAACCAACGTAAAAGTATGGTGCTAATTCCAGCAAAGCTTGGCTTTGGAAGATAAGAAAAGGTCCTTTTTTATATACATAAAAAACCCTTTTCTTATAAAGGGTTTTTCGTATTTGGAAGGGGAAAATTATAATGAGTAAAAATGTAGTATTAGAGGTTAATGATTTATTAGACTTATATTTATTGGCACAAAATCTTGGTGATGAAGCTTGGCAACAGGAAATATTAGAAGAGCTGCAGAACTTTAATCATACTGAACTAGAAAATAAAAAAGAACTAAGCAATTTATGGTCACAATATAAAACAATTAACGATCGTATTTTAGCAACCTATCAACAATTACGAGTCGAGCCCAATAATAGTACACTCTTTGACCAAATTCTTGAACTAAAGCAAGAGCGTAACGGGTTATTTCAACAAATTCAGTCGAAGCAGGAGCAAACTTATCAAGCTGCTTAAATAAGAAAAAATAGCACCTTCTCCATTAGGAAAGGGGTGCTATTTTTAAAAAAATCATTGTCTAGCTCCAGCGCCTATCGCCTAGCAAACTTCAGGTCTCCTCCCTAC
>JAENZK010000358.1 GCA_016841285.1 Guptibacillus hwajinpoensis
GTGGCAGTAAATGTTTCTTCTATTGAGCTCTTAAGACCAAACTATATAGACCGTGTCAAACAAATTTTAAAAGAAACGAAGCTTGATCCAAAGTATTTAGAACTAGAAATAACTGAAAATAGTGTAATGCGAAATCTTGGGAAAGGCATCCAAATTCTTAAAGAGCTAAAAAGTTTAGGGATTTTTATAGCAATTGATGATTTTGGTACAGGGTATTCCTCATTCGGTTATTTAAAACAGCTCCCCATTAATGTCTTGAAAATTGATAAATGCTTCATTCAGGAAATTGATAAAAGCGAAATTGATGCAAATATTGTGAAATCTATGATACAATTAGGACATACGTTTCAATTGAAAGTTATCGCAGAAGGGGTTGAAACTAAGAGATCAGCAGAGATTCTTAGTGACCTAAAGTGTGACATCGTTCAAGGATATTATTTCAGTAAACCAATACCTGCAGATATGTTTGAAAAACTGTTATAAGTAGTTTGAAACGTAATCATGTTTTCGTGTTATAATGCATATGAATGAAAAAAAGTGAAAAAAAGAAACGGGGGGTAGAAAGATGGACCAACAGAAACTAGCGACCTTCTTTGAAGAGAAGATTAATGCCGCAAAAATCCAATTTGAAAGAACAGTTGAATGCAAGCATACGGAGTTTGATGATTTGTATCCTTATATGAGTGAGCAACCAACCTTTTTTTGGTATAAGCGCTATGTTGCATGGCAGGAGTTATTAACCATCACTAAATTAGCAAGTGAGCTTGAAATTGAATGGAGATCTTTCTTTACCAAAAACCAAATTCTTTTTATTGATAACAAAGTATTAGATGCAAAAGTTTTGGATCATTGGTTTGAAGAATGCCGTCAGGAATCATAATTAGTAAATTGAAAGAATTTGACTATTAATGTCTGGATTCGCTTTGTACTTGACTACATGCGATTCAGGCATTTTTTGTTTGTAGGCATTTTACATGAAATTTACACTTTAAACATTATATAATAAATCAAGAAACGCAATATTCCCGAAGAAGGTGAACGATATTTCTTTACATAAACGGAATTTAATCATAATGTGGATTTCATCCTTCTTGATTTCTGGAAGTCTAACGATGGTAATGCCATTTTTGTCACTGCTAATTGACTCAATGGGGAATTATTCAACCGAGTTTGTATTAAAATGGGCAGGTTTAGTCTTTGGGGTAACCTTCGTCACAGCCTTTCTTATTTCACCCGTATGGGGTCGATTAGGTGATCGACATGGCAGAAAAAAATTGTTATTGTTTTTGAGTTTTGGTGCATCCATTTGCATTTTATTAATGGGGATTGTGACCTCCGTTTATCATATTTTTATTATAAGATTTTTCATGGGCTTTTTTGCCGGTTTTATTCCGATGGCCCAGGCCTTTATTGCTACGCAAACACCTAAGAAGATTGCCGGTAAAGTCATGGGCACCCTACAAACGGGTTCAGTTTCAGGAGGTTTATTCGGACCACTTATTGGTGGGTGGCTAGCAGATTCATTCGGATTTACCTATACATTTTTATTAACGGGCTTCATTATACTATTTACTTTTTTAATGATTTTAGTTGGAGTCAAGGAAGTTGAAGTTAATAAGAACGATTTCAAAAAAGAGGACTTTTCAAGCAAACAGGTTTTCCATTTTATTTTTACAAGTCCACTCCTGTTAGCCGTTATGGTTGTTGGAATGCTGGTACAAATAGCAAACTTTAGCATCCAGCCTTTACTTGCAATTTATGTAGGCGAGCTTCACGGACAACAGAATTTAGCCTTTTTCTCAGGTGCCGCTTTTTCAGTTGTTGGGCTAGGTAATTTATTACTATCGAGGGAATGGGGTAAATTAGGTGATCGCTTTGGCCATGACAAAATTCTTTTAGTATTAGCACTAGTAGGTGCTGTTGTTTATGTGCCCCAGGCCTTTGTCACTTCGATTTGGCAGCTGCTCATCTTGAGGCTTTTTCTTGGAATGGTCATTGGCGGTGTTATTCCATGTATTGTCGCCTACATACGCCAAGCCGCACCATTTTCGATTCAAGGTGAAGTGCTAGGATATAATACAAGCTTCCGCTTTTTTGGGAATGTCGTCGGTCCTATCATGGGTGGCTTTATATCAGGCTATATCGGAATTTCATCTGTATTTTTTGTAACAAGCGGGCTGTTTATTATAGGCGGATTTGTATTATGGATGGTGCGCAGCAAATCAAAACTTCCCAAAGTTAAAAATTCTTTTGGAAATTAGGGGAATTCCCTTTATAATATGGAGATGAATAACAATTTGAAAGGACTGTACTAAATGATTCATAATACATGGCAAAATAAAAATACGATCAAGCAAGTAAAATGTGTACATACAAACGCAGAAAAGTACATGGTAAACAGAGCTTTAACTGTTGGCAAAGTTTACGAGGTCAAAAACGAAACTGAAGAATTTCTGTTTGTCATTGATAATACCGGTAAAGTTGGCGGATTTTACAAAGATTATTTTGAAGCGATTTAATAAATGGAATTCCATGAAAGATAGGTTAGCAATGTTGAACCTATCTTTTTTATTTTTTCAAAAACTAACAATTTGCGACATATTTCCCTGTTGTTATATAGCTTTTTCCTTACAAATGCAGTAAAATTAATTTTTGAGTGCCGAACAGAGAGGATTGAGAAATTGAAAAGCATCAATAACACTAACATTGAATTATTAGCACCTGCTGGAAATTGGGATTGCATAAAAGCTGCAGTTGCTAATGGAGCAGATGCTGTTTATTTTGGAGTTGGAACTTTAAATGCAAGGGTACGGGCAACGAATTTTCAAATCGATGATTTGCCTGAAGTAATGACTTATTTGCATAAATATAATGTACGTGGCTTTATCACGTTAAATATTTTAATTTTTGAAAAAGAGATGAATGATGCTCGCAATTTGATTGAAGCATGTATTGATGCTGGCGTAGACGGTTTAATTGTTCAAGACATGGGAGTTTTGCAATTAATTCGCGAAATGTCACCTGACTTTCCGATCCATGGCTCAACACAAATGACGGTTACCTCACCTGAGGCTGTTGATTTTTTAAAGCCTTATAATCTTGAAGTCGTTGTTTTGGGTCGTGAAAATAATATGAAGCAAATCAAAACGATTCATGATCAAACAAAAACGCCATTAGAAGTTTTTGTTCATGGTGCCATCTGTGTTTCCTATTCTGGCCAATGCTTAACATCAGAAATGTGGGGCGGACGATCAGCCAATCGTGGAGAATGTGCTCAAGCATGCCGCTTGCCATATGACCTAGTTGTTGATGGTGAAGTTAAGGAAATGGGCAATCTTGCCTACGTGTTATCACCAAAGGATTTAGCTGCTTTAGAAATCATTCCTGAGCTAATTGAAGCGGGTGTAACTACATTTAAAGTTGAAGGTCGTTTAAAATCACCTGAATATGTAGCCAATGTCGTAAGTAAATACCGTAAAGCGATTGACGAGTATCTTGCCGGCAGAGATTTCACACCCTCAAAAGAAGAAATTCGAGAGCTTCAACAAAGTTTTAGCCGCGGATTTACATTTGGCTTTTTAAAAGGAACAAACCATAAACAATTATTAGATGGAACATTCCCTAAAAGCCGTGGTGTTTATGTAGGAAGGGTTAAAAAGGTACTCAAGGATGCCGTGCTATGTGAGACTGAGGCCCCTTTAAAACGCGGTGATGGGATTGTTTTTGATGCCGGCCGTCCTGAAGAAAAAGAAGAGGGCGGACGAATTTATGACCTCCGTAAAAAAGGTAATAAAGTTGACGGAGAGGTAAAAGAAGGACTTATTGAAATCGTGCCAGGCCGTCATGATATTAATTTAACAAAAGTTCATGTAGGCGATAAAATCTGGAAAACAAGTGACCAGGAACTGGACCGTCGTTTACGCAAAACATATGAGTCAGAACAAACCTATCGTCTTTTCCCAGTGACTGTGTCAGCGTCAGGTACAGTGGGCAGTCCATTAGTAACAGTATGGCATGATGAAACAACAAATCATTATGTCACTGTACAATCAAGCAGCAATCTCGAATTGGCAATGAAACGCCCATTAACACAGGAATATCTAGGTGAACAGTTAGGCCGCTTAGGTGGAACTATTTTTGAGTTAACTAATATTGATGCTAGTTTTAACGGGGATGTCATCGTTCCAGTAAAAGAGCTTAACCAAATGAGAAGAGAGGCAGTCGAGGAGCTTTTAGCTTTAAGACAGGCACCACCTCGTTA
>JAENZK010000359.1 GCA_016841285.1 Guptibacillus hwajinpoensis
CAAGGGGGCTTTTTTTGTTCAAACCTCAGATTTCTTCATTACAGGAATGCTCCTTTACTTATTAAAATTCTGCTGGATCTTGATAAATTCCATAAATATCTCGAAGTACATCACTTATTTCTCCCACGGTAGCATATGCTTTCACAGCTTCAATCATTGCTGGAATAACATTTTCTCTTTTTTCTTCCGCTTCTTTAATCAATTGTAAAGTTTCTTTAACTCTCTCTTCATTTCTGCGAGCCTTTAATTCTTTTAATCTTTCGATTTGTCGTTTTTCTGATTCCTCGTTAACTTCAAATACCGGTATATCAAGATCTTCTTCTACCTTATATTTATTAACCCCAACAAGAACTTCTTTTCCTGATTCAACATTCTTTTGGTAACGATAGGCTGTTTCTGCAAGCTCTTTTTGGAAAATACCTTGCTCTATACAAGCTACTGCACCACCCAGTTGTTCAATCCTTTCAAGCTCTTTCATAACTTCTTCTTCAATTCTGTCTGTTAGGCTTTCGATAGCATAAGAACCACCTAAAGCATCTATCGTATTGGTAACCCCGCTTTCCTCTGCAACGACCTGTTGTGTACGAAGTGCTACCGTTACCGCTTCTTCTGTTGGTAAACCTAGTGCTTCATCAAAGGAGGAGGTTGCAACCGTTTGGACACCGCCAAGTGCTGCAGCCATTGTTTCAATGGTTACTCGAACTATATTGTTTAATGGCTGTTGCGCAGTTAACGCGCCACCTAATGTGTAAGCAAAAATACGATATCTCATGGAATCAGGATTTTTCGCTCCATATTTTTCCTTCATTAACTTCGCCCAAATTCTTCGAGCTGCTCTAAACTTAGCAACCTCCTCGAGAAAATCCACGCTTGAAGCTAAAAATGTAAATACTTTTGGAGCAAAGTCATCAATGTTAACACCACGTGATAATGTTTCATCTATATATGCAATTGCATTAGATAATGAAAAAGCAAGTTCTTGAATAGCTGTACTTCCACTATCTCGAATGTGATAGCCGCTAAAGGCAATTGGTACCCAGCTTGGCAGATGCTTTGAACAGTATTCGATAACATCCGCTGATAATTTAACAGAAGGCTTTGGAGGATAAATATAAGTTCCACGCCCAATATATTCTTTCAATACATCGTTTTGTAGGAAAATTTTAATATTATTTGGATCGATTCCCTGTTTTTCAGCATAGGCAACTAATAACGCTACCATAAGGGGACCAATCCCATTCGCTGTAGTTCGTATTTGACGTACCTTATCAAAAGCAACTCCATCAAAAAGACGTTCAATATCTTCAAGGGAGTCTATTGCAACTCCTACCTTTCCAACTTCCCCTTCCGATAGCTCATAATCAGAATCATATCCAACTTGGGTTGGCAAATCTAAAGCAATTGAAAATCCTGTCTGGCCTTGTTCTAAAAGATAGCGATATCTCTTATTTGCCTCTTCGGCTGATCCAAACCCTGAATACATTCCCATTACCCAAATATTACTGCGATACATTGATGGGTCTACTCCACGCACAAAAGGAAATTGACCCGGAAAATTTATTTCCTTTAAATAATGATCCGGATTATTGCTGATACTTTCAGGAGTATATAATGCATTAATCGGAATACCGGATTTAGTTAAAAATTCACTTTTTCGTTCAGGATTTTCTTGGAGCCAAGGCTTCAAGCGTTCTTCTTCCCATTTTTTCTTTGCTAATATAATATCCTCAGTTTTTTGTGTCACAATAAGCCCCTCCCGAAATATTCAAAAATTAAACCTGGCGATCATATGCCTTCCAGTATTGATCTCTTAGCTCTCGTTTTAATATTTTCCCATTAGAGCTTTTTGGTAATTCATCGAGAAAATCAATAGATTTTGGTTTTTTATAGCTCGCTAAGTACTTTTGGCAATATTCTATTAATTCTTCAGAGGTTGCTGTTTCTCCTTGTCGAAGGGCTACACAAGCCTTAACAGACTCTCCCCATTTTTCATCCGGAACACCAAATACAGTAGCCTCTAGGACACTAGAATGTTGATAAAGCACTTCTTCAATTTCTCTTGGATATATGTTATATCCACCACTAATGACCATATCTTTACGTCGATCAACGATGAATACATATCCTTCCTCATCTTTTTTTGCTAAGTCGCCTGTATAAAGCCAACCATTACGAATAGTTTCCCTAGTTGCTTCTACCAATCCCCAATATTCTTTCATAATATTATCCCCTGAGATAATAACTTCGCCAATTTCACCAGTTGGTACTTCCTTCCCCTCTTCATCCACTAACAGTACTCTAGCATTCAATATCTCACGTCCAGCTGAGGCTAAGATTCTAGGCTTTTCATATAATCCTGTAATATGATCGTTCTTTGTTAAAACCAAATCAGGATTTGGCGCTTCGCTTAAACCATAAACTTGAACAAAGATATTACCAAATACATCAATGGCTCTCTTTAAGGTTGCTACAGGCATAGGAGCACCAGCGTAAATAATTGTATTTAAACTACTAAAATCATAGTCATTAAGATTCTCAAACTCGATTAGCATCGAAATCATTGTTGGAACCATCCAAGTTGTTGTAACTTTGTATTTCTCCACCAGATTAAAAAATTCACCAATAGAGAACTTTGGCATTAAAATGTTCGTTGCACCTTTTACAAAGTGCGGCAATACCTTAGTGCCGCCGCCATGTGCTAATGAAGCAACGTGTAACATAGCATCATTGGGCTTAATATTTAATTCATCAATGAAGACATTATTTAAAGATGATATTCTTGAACGAACATCTGTAACCGCACCCTTTGGTTTTCCTGTAGTACCTGAAGTGTATAATATTTGAAACAGGTCATCACTATTTGTATCGACATAATTATTTTCACCGCTGTTTTGATCTAACAATTTTTCATACGATAGGTCACTGCTATTTTCATTACCCTGGCAAATGAAATGTTTAACAGTTGGTATTTTATTTCTTATTTCATTTACTTTTTTCTCGTAATCACTACCATATACAAGTACTGTTGTACCTGAGTCATTTATGATATATTCAATTTCACTTGCTGTTAATCTTGTATTTAATGGTAAGCGGACTAATCCACTTTTTATTAATGCAAAATCAACAATACAATATGGAGAGCTGTTAGGAAGTAAAACACCAACTCTTTCACCTTTTTTAACTCCAAGTTTTTGAAATGCATTGCTAAATGAGTTAGATGCTTTATGGACATCTTCAAATGTCATTAAATTTTCTTCCGAAATTAGTGCTGTATTTTGTCTGTAGTATTGGGCACTTCTTTCGATCATATAAGCTAATTGATTCATATTTAAAACCCCCAGTGATTAATAAAAAAATTAAAATATCCATAAAATATAATAGCTCGTTACTCTAGACCTATCCCATGAAACGACCGCCATTCACATCTAGGACAGCTCCAGTCATGTAATTTGATTCATTTGATGCGAGAAAACCAACTGCACGTGCAATTTCTTCAATTTGCCCAAGTCTTCGTAAAGGAATATCATCCAAGACTGAATTTTGCTCTTCTTCACTCATCTTATTCCATGTTTCTTGCAGCCTCTCACCACTAATTACCAAACCTGGAGCCACAGCATTAACATTAATGTTGTAAGGTCCTACTTCTTTCGCTAATCGTCTAGTAAAGGCAACAATTCCACCTTTTGCAGCTGCATACGCTACGCCAGTCACAATACTGGCTGTTCTTCCACCAATAGACGAAATGTTTATAATTTTTCCACCCTGATGTTTCATTTTGGAAACTGCAGCTTGAGAGCACAAAAACGTGCCCTTAAGATTAACATTCAAAACTAAATCCCAATCCTGTTCTTCAATTTCTTCAAGTCTTTTTGGTGTCCGTAATTCACCACCAGCATTATTTACGAGAATATCGATTTTTCCGCATGTCTCTACGATTTTATCCATCATTGAAATCACTTCATTTTTAATTGCCACATTAGCTGAAAATCCAAACGTTTCAAAGCCTTCTTGTCTTAATGAGCTGACAGCTTCTTGGACAAGCCCTTTATCTAGATCATTTATTACTATTGTTGCACCTTTATTAGCTAAATTCTTTGCCATTGCTAACCCTAAACCTCTGGCTGCACCAGTAATCACTGCAACTTTTCCTTGCAATTCCATTTATTTTCCTCCTTCAATAAAGTTAGTAATATCTCACGAATACTTTCTTTTTCTCATCTT
>JAENZK010000360.1 GCA_016841285.1 Guptibacillus hwajinpoensis
ATGAGCAAATTGGTATAGACGCCACAAACTTTTTCAACTACTTAAGCAGACATATGGAAAAACCAACCTTCCTTCAATTAATTGTCGCTCCATATGACATTAGAAATAAATTTGTTGAATTAATTAATCAAGAGATTGAATTTCATAAACAATTTGGAAATGGTTATATTATCGCAAAAATGAATTCACTATCAGACAAGAAACTAATTATGAAACTTTATGAGGCCTCTATAGCCGGTGTTAAAATTGATTTAATTGTGCGAGGAATTTGCTGCTTACGTCCCGGAATTCCTGGGGTTAGTGAGAATATCAAGGTAAGAAGTATTGTAGGCAGATTTTTAGAACATAACCGGATTTATTGTTTCCATCACAATGGCGAGAGGAAAGTCTATTTATCCTCTGCCGACATGATGACACGTAATATGGAAAATAGAGTAGAAATTTTGTTCCCTATCTTGAAAAATCATTTAAAATTGCGTATTTTCAAGTGGCTTCACATATCGTTAACAGATAATGTAAAAGCACGTGAACAAGATTCATCAGGCCATTATCATTATGTTGAACAAGGTCCTGACGAACTACCAATCAATAGCCAAGAAATCTTATGTCGATTCGCTAAAAGTTTATAAGTTTTTTACATTGGCTTAATCACTAGAAAACTTTTCCAAGTTAAAATCAAGTTAGGCAGAGCGGCAAGCGTGGTCGCTATCGCTGGCAGCGAAGGTGGGGCTGCCAGCAACAACCAAACCCGTTTTTTAGAAAGGGGGGATTGGATTGAAAATAAAAGAACTAATCAAATCAACAGAGTCTATCGTATTAATATTGCAATTTATTTTAAACGTATCAATTACCTTTTTAGCGTTTATTTTAGCATTTCTTTTGATAATGGAATTAAAAGATATTATTATTTTTCTTATATCTGTTCAAGAAGCATCCTTCGGCGAATTATTAGAGCAAATACTAATATTTTTTCTGTACTTCGAGTTTATTGCGTTGATTGTCAAATACTTTAAAGAGCATTATCATTTTCCATTACGCTATTTCATGTATATTGGAATAACAGCAATGCTCAGAGTTATTATCATCAATCATGAAAATGCTAAAGACACACTATTGTTCTCATTCTCTATATTAGTATTAGTAATAGGGTACATATTAATTAAAATTGCCTCAAGCATTTCTGATAATCAATAAGAAAAATTCACGGTGATTGAACAATTTAATATTTTTTCAAGGTACTTTTTTTGTTTTTCAACTTTGTATGCTTCCGGTTGCCAATCCTGTAGACAAGTTATATTAAAAATAAGATTCTGCCCCTTTACCTGTAATTCAATTTGATCAATTATATTTCGTTTTGTCAGATGTAAACTGTATGCAAATTTAATGATCGAACCAATTAAACGGATTTTATCTATTTCTTCTTTCTTAAACCATTGATTAAATGGTTTTATATAACGCTTGAATGATTCCTTATTTTTAAAAGAAGCGATCAGGGCTGTAATGATTCTTTCTTTATGATTCATGCCATTGATTGACCGATTTGCTATTAAGTAGAATGTATGTTGACTGCTGCATTCTAGATCGATGTAGGAACCTAAATTATATAAAAAGCTTCCACGCTCAATCCGTTCTATATCCTGCTCATCCAAGGAGAAAAAACCTTCCCTAATTAGTAAGCGAGAGATCATCAATGCACTTTCCCTCACTTGTGATACATGCGTTACATTAATATTATAGTCAACAGCTAATTCTTGAAAACTTTCATCTAATATATTCGAGATCTCTGTTTTATTATGATTTTTGTCATAAAATAATCCCTCTCTTAATCCTTTTTGACTAAGAGCAAAAACGTTTGAATTCACCGTATCCATCAAGGTATCAAAGGCTACAATTGCTGGTATAATGATATCTGCGCGATCTTTTGATAACCCATCGACTCTTTGTAATTCTAAAAATGGCATCGATAGTAAATAGTCCTTAATATCGTTAATATCTTGCCTATCCATAACATATTGGTGAATCCCTAAAATTGGATAGTCTACATATTCTTGATGAATTTGCACCAAATTCCTTGCACTTCCCCCTATCGCTATGACAGGAGACTGAAGATTGGAAAGCCATTCCAGTGATTTAAACTGTTCTTGTAAAAATTGGGATAGTTTCTTGAGCTCATTTTCCTCAGGAATATCCCCTTTAATAAATTGCTTTTTTAAAGATAACACCCCAAAAGGAAAGCTATGGTAATGAATTAAATTTCGGTTCTCAAAATAAGTGACCTCCGTACTTCCTCCCCCGATATCTATCGTCACACCTTGTTCATATGGGGTAGAACGGACAACAGCTAAGAAACCGTAATAGGCTTCCTCATAGGCTGTTAACACCTCCATCGTAAAGTCCGTTTCATTTTTCACTCTTTCTAAGATTTCTTCTTTATTTGTTGCTTGCCGAATTGCAGCAGTCCCCACACATGTCACTTTTTTTAATTGATGGTGTCTGGTAACTCCTTGGAAGCCTTGTAGTGTCTTAATTATTTTAGTAATCCCCTCCTTCTCAAGCACACCTTCTTCTGACAAAAAATTTCGGAGACGAGCACTAACTTTTATATTTTCAATTTCCTTTAATGTCCCATTTCGATCCCGTTTATAAATTACAAGTCTCATCGTATTGGAGCCAATATCAATAATGGCATATTTCTCTTGAATCAATTCAATATCACACCTATCCATATTTTTTTAAAATTGAATTAATACTAATATTACCACCTCATTATAAAGCAGTTGTAAATGTAGAATCATTTTTTTGTAAAAAACAAAATATAAATCCAATGTAAAGATTTGAATAAAAATTAGTAAACTTGTGGAAAAAGTCAGTTAATAGCAATATATTAGCTTTTAAAGAGGTGAATTAAATGTGAATAAAATGAATGCAAATTTTAAATCTCTTCTAGAAATACTTCTTATTTCTACAAGTCTAGGTTTATCGTCATTTGGGGGACCAGTGGCCCATTTAGGTTACTTCTACAATGAATATATCCGTAGAAGAAAATGGATGGATGAAAAAAGTTATGCGGATTTGGTGGCGTTGTGTCAGTTCTTACCAGGTCCGGCTAGTAGTCAAGTAGGGATTGGAATAGGAGTTATTCGGGCAGGCGTTTTAGGTGGTATTGTTTCTTTTATCGGGTTCACTTTACCATCCGTTATCGCACTTATTCTGTTTGCTCTAATTCTTCAAGGGCTCGATGTTGCAAATGCTGGGTGGATACATGGGTTAAAAATTGTTGCAGTTGCAGTTGTTGCCCATGCCATTTTAGGAATGGCTCAAAAACTTACCCCTGATATAAAAAGAAAAATAGTCGCATTATTAGCTTTAATAGCCACTATTTTATGGCAAACAGCTTTCACACAAATAGGTGTTGTTCTTATTGCGGCATTCCTAGGTTATCTTTTTTTTACCGAAAATAGTGATGGTGAAAATGCTGATTTACAGGTACCCATTTCAAAAGGCTTTGCTGTGCTATGTTTATCATTGTTTTTTGGATTACTTGTTCTTTTACCTATATTAAGAGAAGTTACGGCCTTACATTGGATAGCAATGTTTGACAGCTTTTATCGCTCTGGTTCATTAGTATTTGGTGGTGGTCATGTTGTTCTACCATTACTAGAACGTGAATTTGTGCCAACAGGATGGATAAGTGAAACAGATTTTCTAGCAGGTTATGGTGCTGCCCAAGCCGTACCGGGACCATTATTCACATTTGCTGCTTACATAGGAGCTGTTATGAAAGGTTGGCAAGGGGGCCTTATAGCTACAATAGCGATATTTTTACCTGCGTTCCTTTTAATCTTTGGTACACTTCCTTTTTGGGGCTCTTTACGCCGTAACCCTAAAATAAAAGGAGCATTGATGGCAGTCAATGCGGCAGTGGTTGGCATATTAATCTCGGCATTTTATCAACCCATCTGAACTAGCTCAATCTTAACACCTACTGATTTTGCCTTTGCTGCATTACTTTTTAGTATGTTAGAGTATTTTAAGCTACCACCCTGGACCATTGTTATCACAGGTGCAATTGGTGGTTCATTATATTAAAAAAGCGCTCCTATTTAGGAACGCATTTTTCTTAGATTACTTAATAGCATTTAATTGATCAAGGTAACCTTTTAATGTTTCTTCTTT
>JAENZK010000361.1 GCA_016841285.1 Guptibacillus hwajinpoensis
ATTTAAGATAAGGGATGCTCCATCAAAATCTATGATTTAGTTGGAGAGGTTCACAGATAGATTATTAGGGTATTTACTAGTTCCTGTTTAAATTCATTTCTTAGCTCTATTAATGACAGCACTCAGTGCAAAAATAATCGGGATGTCGATGATGGGAACAGAGGTCGGCCCGGCGATCATTGTAATACCCATCATAAATTTGATAGCGATCTTTTGTGTGATTGTAATTTGGAAAAATACTAATGAAGAGGTGTGGTTAAAAATAAACCAGGCAGAAATAGGATTAGATAGATAGATAAAAGGGAATAGCATATAACAAATAGAGTCAACCATGTGTTGGCTTTTTTCTTTTGGGAAAACTATTTATATGAAATTATTCGAAGAAAGGATTATTAAAATATGAATCTTGAGTCACTTCAGTTGCCTCCTGATATTGAGGCGATCGTAAAGAACAAAAGGCAAGCACAAATTAAGGATTTTGAGTATTTAGTAGGGAAGGGCGGCTATAAGCCTGCTGACGACAGTATTATTCATGATGCTGTCATTGCTTTAACACTTCGTAAAAATATTTTATTGAAAGGACCAACTGGTTCCGGAAAAACAAAGTTGGCAGAAACACTATCAGCCCTATTTTCCCAGCCTATGCACAGCATAAATTGTTCCGTTGATTTAGATGCTGAAAGTATGCTTGGTTTTAAAACGATTGCTAATGAAGACGGAAAAACGTCGATTGAATTTGTTGAAGGACCTGTCGTAAAGGCGATGAAGAAGGGACATCTATTATATATAGATGAAATCAATATGGCCAAACCGGAAACATTACCTATTTTAAATGGCGTCCTTGATTATAGAAGAATGATTACCAATCCATTTACAGGTGAAATAGTGAAGGCTGCGAATGATTTCACAGTAATTGCTGCAATTAATGAAGGGTATGTTGGGACCGTTCCTTTAAATGAAGCTTTGAAAAATCGTTTTGTTGTTATTGAAGTCCCTTATATTCAAGGTGATTTTTTAAAGCAGGTTTTACTAGAACAATCTCAGTTAAAGGATGAGGGATTAGTCAATCGTTTTATAACCTTCTCTTCGGATTTGATTACGCAAGTGAAAAATGGCCAAATTTCAGAGGAAGCGGCATCGATTCGGGCATTGTTAGATACGTGCGATTTAGCAAAGTATATGCCTCCACTTCGAGCGATCCAGAGAGGAATTATTGAAAAACTTGATGATGACCGGGAAAAAGCAGCAATAAGAAATATTGCTGAAACGTTGTTTGAGTGAGGAGTAGAGATGGGTTTTATTAAATTTAATGAAGACAAAGTGGATTCCTTTTTGTTCATGGAATTATCGGATGTAGCTCGAACGTTAACGAAAAATGAGCAATTAGATGTTGAATATGGTTACAAATCCTACTATGACCCGCATGAAAATAAAATCATCATCAGCCGTTTTTGGGACGATTACTCTACATATGAAAAAAGATTTGGGTTATTCAGCGATGTTTTTTTAACAACTTTGAGTACCACGGATTATTTTGAGAAAATAATTGCAAAGGAATTAGTTGAGAAAACTGATGGTCGTCCGCTTGTAAGTTTTACACGACAACTATTTGTCATGCTTGAGGATTTGCGGCTTGAAGATATTTTTATAAAAATAAGACCCGGAACCAGGAAGGTATTTACGGTAAGGAGGCAAGTATTCAGACGGTATTTTACGAGTCAATTAAACGTCAATATTACACGTGGGGCCTATACTGATGCTTTGTTTAATTTAATTTATTTGGTATTGGCTGCAGAGTCTCCGTTTATTGAGTATTCAACTATTCATGCTGAAATTGACCCTGTTATTCCGTTTTTGCAAACTGAGGTAACGAAGGTATTTGATGCAAGATCAACGAAGGACACTGCTAAGATAACATTCTCTGTGATAGAGGTGTTGGAGGAATTGCTTCAAGAGGATATGCTGAATCTCTATTTTTATCTTTCTGAAAATGTTTATAAGAAATTGAGCGATGAGCTAACATATGATGATTTAAAGCGGCGCAATGCGTTGAAAAATAACGAAGTTTTAGATAAGAAAAAAGAAGGGGATGAAGATGTCCATTCGGAAAAACTCCCGACATGGCATCAAGAGACCGAGGATACAACAAAGAGTTTTCTAAAATTTGATTTAGAGCAGGGAACACAGACGGATTTAATCGGTGAGGGAGTGCGGGAAGGAGAAGCGGGCGACCAAGCAATGGCCGTTGTACAGGGGAAATCTAAGAAATCCAAACATAAAGATTTTTCAGAGGCTCAGGCTGATAATATGACGGCTGAAGAGGCAGAAACCTTGGTCGATGGTGCGAAAGACGAAAGATATGGGAAAGCAAATAAGTATGCTGTTCCAATTCATGTACGGCTAAAACAAACAACAATTGAGGAAAAAGAGCAATATGACAAGTTTAAAAAGGTAGTTATGCCTTATCAGAAAAAATTAAAGCAAATGATTCAAAAAGTATTAGAGCACAAAAAGAATCTTCCACGAGAGGACCTACACATTGGTAGATTAAATAAAAAACTGATTCGCTATTTTACAGATGAAAATCCAAGGTTATTTTATAAGAAAAATCAGCCATCACCTGAAATCGATGCTGTATTCTCGCTGCTTGTTGATTGCTCAGCCTCCATGTACGACAAAATGGACCAGACAAAGCTCGGTATTACTCTGTTTCATGAGGCACTTCGTGGTGTTGGGGTACCACATAATATTGTCGGCTTTTGGGAGGATTCCAGTGATGCAACTGATATGAAACAGCCCAATTGCTTCAAAACAGTGGTGGATTTTGCGAATTATCAGGATTTGAAATCTGGACCCAAAATTATGCAACTTCAGCCTGAAGAAGACAACCGTGATGGCTTTGCCATTCGGTTAATGTGCGAAAGGCTCCTGCAGCGACATGAAAAACAAAAATTTCTCCTCGTATTTTCAGATGGGGAGCCAGCCGCCTTCGATTATGTGGAGAATGGCATTATCGACACACATGAGGCGGTAGTTAACGGTCGCAAAAAGGGAATTGAGATCATCAACGTTTTCCTGGCAAATGGTGAAATAACAGAAAGCCAGCAAAAAACGATAAAGAATATCTATGGCAAATACAGTATTTTAGTACCTGTTATCGACGAACTGCCTGATATTCTGTTTCCGCTTTTGAGGAAATTGCTGTTGCGGAGTATATAAAGGATCAAAGGGAGTGAATGATTCCTAAATTAGGGATCTTGGCATGATAACGGGAATCATAGCGGTTCAATGATTCCCGGTTTTATATTTGCGACAGGAGAGTGGGAATCAAAGCGGACAATGATTCCTAATTTTGTACATTTGGTATGATAGTGGGAATCATAGCTGTTCAATGATTCCTGAATCTGTGAATTTGATAGGATGCTGGGAATCAAAGAGAGTGAATGATTCCCGATTTTGTATTTTTGGCGAGATAGTGGGAATCATTGTCTTAAAAATCCAAATATGAGGACATCCACTCTTGAAGTCTAGGCCTCATTGTCCTCAAAATCAAAAATGCGGCCAGGCCCCTTGGATTTCCAAGTATTGTTGTCCTCAAAATCCAAAAATGCGGCCATCCACTATTGAATGCTAAGCCACAATGTCCTCAAAACTGAATTTTGCGGCCATTCACCTGAATTCTCCAAGAGCTATTGTCCGCATAACACTTTAAAGAACCGGAGTTCCCGACCCCGCGTCCCACCATCCCACCAACAAAAAAACAGAGAACCCGACCCCGTGTCCCACAATACCCATTTCTTGTCCAATTTAGCTGAAAAGTAAAAATTATATAGCAATTATTTAATTCTATTGCATAGGATAAAGTAAACTCTTTTAAATGGAAACCTTCCACATTTAGCATATGATGTTTGAAAAAGTTCGTTACAAATTTGAATAATTCAGCTTAAGGAGGGAAAATAAAATGACAACAGGCAATGATAAACATTTTTCGATTTCAGAGGAAGACTGGTCCCTCCACCGGAAAGGACATGATGATCAGCAAAGACACCAGGAAAAAGTAAAGGAAGCTATAAAAAACAATTTGCCGGACCTCATTACAGAAGAAAGTATAATCATGTCTAACGGTCGGGAAGTCGTAAAGATACCTATACGTTCATTGGATGAATACAAA
>JAENZK010000362.1 GCA_016841285.1 Guptibacillus hwajinpoensis
GGATTAATGAAAGAATATATCAATATGATAGAAACAGATAATGGACAATATCATCCAAGGGAGTATCACGCCATCCGTGCGACCATAATTCAAAATTGTATCGACATTTCAGTAAGAGCCACATTGGCTATGGGTGCGTCGGCTATTTTAAAAGGGAGCCCATTTGAAATGATTACACGAGACTTAATTACGATCGGTACACATATTACATCGTTATATGATGATGCCATGGATGCATATGGAAAAACACTATTTGGCATTGAGGCTATGTCACTGGGATAAGAAATTTTAGCTAATGAAAGGGAGGATTATACCAATGAGCGTACAAAGTTTGGGTTATATGGGATTTACCGTAACAGATGTTGCAGCATGGAGTACGTTTTTAACTAATAAGATTGGATTGGAACAAGTTGAAACCAATGATGATTCTGCTTTGTTTCGTCTTGACTCACGTGCATGGCGCATCGCAGTTGAAAAGGGCAAGAATGATGACCTTGCTTTTGCCGGTTTTGAAGTGGCCAATCTCTCGGCACTTGAAGAGATTACGGAGAAGCTGAAGAGTGCAGGTTTTGAAGTCGAAACGGGCAACACTGAATTGGCGAAAAAACGCCGTGTAGTAGATTTAATTCGTGTTAATGATCCCTTCGGGCTACCGCTGGAGATTTATAGTGGCCCAACCGAAGTGCCCGAAGCGCCTTTTGTATCCCCAACAGGAGTGTCAGGTTTTCTTACTGGAGATCAAGGTTTAGGTCATTTTATACGAAATGTACCAGATATAGAGAAAACGCTAGAATTCTATACTACTTATTTAGGATTCAAATTGTCTGATAGAATCGACATGAAATTTGGGCCTGATATCACGGTTCCTCTTCATTTCCTACATTGCAATGGACGTCATCATACATTGGCCGTTGCGAGTATGCCAATGCCTTTACGTATCCAACACTTTATGTTTGAAATGGATTCGCTTGATGATGTTGGGTATGCCTATGATCGTCTTGACGAAAATATCACGGTTACACTCGGCAAACACAGCAATGACCACATGATCTCTTTTTATGCGGAAACGCCGTCAGGATTTGAAGTTGAGTGTGGTTGGGGTGGTAGAATCGTAGATGAAAATTGGACTTATGTAAGACACGATAAAATCAGTGCATGGGGACATAAGTTTGTGCGTAAGTTAGGTTGATGTACTCATAAAGCCTGTATCCCAAGTTAACAAGGGGTACAGGCTTTTACTTTGGTTTTTGATTTAATTTATGAATGGGAAAGTGCTCGTAATTGCTGTTTTAAAATTTTACCGCTGATTGTTTTTGGTAATTCGTCAACTTTTTCAAAGTATTTAGGAATTTTATATGGAGCCAAATGCAATTTGCAATAGTTTCTTAATTCTTCTTCATCAATAGGATCTAATGGATTTTTTAAAGAATAAAAGGCTTTTAATTCTTCGCCCATAATGGGATCCGGAATTCCAATGACACTAGCTTCAAATATCTTAGGATAGGAATAAAGAACTTCCTCAATTTCTCTCGGATAGATATTGAGTCCACCTCTAATAACTACATCCTTTTTTCGATCGACAATAAAGAAGTAACCATCTTCATCTTGGTAGGCAATATCTCCAGTATGTAGCCATCCATCCTTTATGGTTTGAGCTGTTTCTTGTGGATTATTCCAGTAGCCCTTCATAACATTTGGTCCTTTAACTACGAGTTCACCTCTCGTTCCAGGCGACACTTCATTACCGTCCTCATCCACTACTTTTACCGCAACCCCAGGTATGGCCGGTCCAATCGATCCAACTTTTTTAAAATCCTCAGGCTTATGATTACAAACTATTGGTGAACACTCAGTAAGACCATAACCTTCAAGTAATTCAAAACCTACTACTTCCTTCCAACGATGAAGCAACTCTACAGGCATAGGGGCAGAACCGGTAAAGGCAATTCTGAGAGACAATTGAACTGTCTTTATGTTTGGATGATTTAACAGAATCGCAATGATGCTTGGTGGCCCAAAGAAAAAGGTAATCTTTTCTTTTACAAGTAACGTTAACACCTTTTTAGTTGAAAATTTAGGGATAATCATGTTCGTCCCACCAGCAACAAACAGGGTAAGCATACAATTCGTTTGTGAAGCTGAATGATAGAGTGGTGTAGAAATTAAACAAATATCCTGTTCATTAACATGCAGTATGTCCTTGAAAGTTTGCGCATTGCTGTATAACCCTTTATGCGTTAGCATAGCACCTTTTGGTTTGCCTGTAGTGCCTGAGGTATATAAAATTTCGCATACATCATCCTCTTTAGTTAGGGTGTGACTGCATTCATTTGAATAATTTTGATAAAACGATCTAAAGTTTTCATCTTCAACATTATATGCATCTATTAAATTATTACTTTGACCTGCCACAGCTGGGATATTTTCTTTTGATGAATCCTCACATAAATAAAGAATAGGCTGACAATCCTGTGCAATGAATGATACCTCACTAGCAGTATAAGCTGGATTTACTGGCACAACAATCGCTCCACTTTTAATAGCTGCAAAAAAGCAGTAGACAAATTCCAGTTTATTGCCAACTTGCAAAAGAATTCGATCCCCTTGCTTGACTCCTTTGTCAATGAAAGCGTTTGTAATTTTGTTTATGGTCTGTTCAAGTTTACCATAAGTAATGAGAGTATCTTCATTTTTTAATGCTAATTTATCAGGTGATAAGTTTGCTTGTGTTGTAATAATAGACGCTAAATTCATTGATCCCTCTCCTTTTTTGAGAAAAATTTTATAATTTTGTTATAAAATGGCTTTCAATACATGTTATTATACCAAAAAGTATAAATAATTCAAATAATTTAAAAAATATTGACATGTTAGAAATTGTGTTTTATATTGTTTGTAATGAGGATATCCTCATATTGATTTTGAAAGTCATTTTAACTAGTATAGAAAACAAATGATTGTAAGAAAAATAGTCACTTGATTACATACTTTTTTAAAAGGAGGAAGTTATGAAAGAGGTATATATTGTTGATGGCATACGAACTCCAATCGGAAAATTTTGCGGAGAACTGAGTGATTACTCAGCGAAAGACTTAGCAAAGGTTGTCATGAACGAGTTAGTTGAGAGAACAAAATTAAATCCAGAAAATATTGATGAAATTATTGCAAGCTGCGCCAATCAGCCGTCCAATGCATCTAACATTGGGAGGGTAGCGGCTTTAGAGCTGGGTTATCCTATTCAAATCCCAGCCTACACAGTAAATCGAAACTGTGGATCAGGGATTCAAGCTATTCATAATGCCTATCAATCCATTCGTTCTGAGGAGACCCGCACCAACTTGGTTGTCGGTACTGAAAATATGAGTCAATGGCCATATATCCTCCGAGGTGCGAGAGAAGGGTTTATGATGCGAAACCAAACATTGGTTGATAGTCTTTGGGAATCTTTAGAGGATCCAGTTGTTCATTTAATGATGGGGCAAACAGCAGAAGTTGTCGCAAAGGAAGTAGGTATTACCCGTGAAGAGCAGGATCAATTTGCGCTTGAAAGTCATCAGAAAGCTCTTAAAGCCAGAGAGGCAGAAGTCTTTCAGCGGGAAATCGTAAAAGTTGTAAAGAGAGATAAACGTGGCAATGAACTTATAGTGGACAAGGATGAAGGACCTAATGAGAGAACAACGATCGTAAAGTTAGGAAAGCTTAAGCCTTCTTTTGAAAAAGATGGTTCTGTTACAGCAGGAAATTCATGCGGAATTAATGATGCAGCAGCTGCTTTATTAATAACGGATTATGATAGTCTCCAAGAAAATGGATTAAAACCAAGGGCTAGAATAGCATCCGTTGCTTTTGTAGGTCTTGAACCGGAAAGAATGGGTCTTGGACCGGCTTATGCAATTCCAAAGGCCCTTGCAAAAGCAGGATTAAGTCTACAAGATATTGATCTAATAGAATTAAATGAAGCATTTGCAGCACAATCGCTTGCTTGTAGCAAATTATTAGATTTAGATCCAGGAAAGGTTAATGTTCATGGGGGAGCGATTGCATTGGGCCACCCAGTAGGGGCAACGGGAGTAAGATTAATCGTTTCCTTAATGAACGCTCTTGAGCTTCAAAATAAGCAATACGGTGTAGCTTCCCTATGTATTGGCGGAGGCCTGG
>JAENZK010000363.1 GCA_016841285.1 Guptibacillus hwajinpoensis
GACCATGCTGTTAATATTGCAGAAGTTGTTCTTGGGGAAAATTCGCATGAATTAATTGGTTGAGAAAATGAATATTTTTATTAAAACTGAGGGTCATGATAACCCTCAGTTTTTTCTTTTATATCAACAGTGCATGATGTATATTTAAAATATTGAAAATAATCTATACAATTTCAACAGGAGGTTTTTACTTGAAAGCGATATTGATTGGGATTGTTGCCTCTTTCTTTTTTGCCTCTACCTTTATTTTAAATAGATCGATGGATTTAAGTGGGGGAAGCTGGATTTGGAGTGCTTCTCTGCGATACATATTTATGGTCCCATTTTTATTCTTAATTGTTGGAATAAGGGGGAATATTACGCCTGTATTTCAGGAGATAAAAGAAAAGCCCTTAGAGTGGCTGCTTTGGAGTACAATTGGCTTTGGTTTGTTTTATACGCCAATCACCTTTGCTGCTGCCTTTGGTCCGGGCTGGCTTGTAGCCGGGACATGGCAGACAACGATTATAGCTGGGTCTTTACTTGTTCCGTTTCTGCAAAAGGAAAAAATCCCGTTTCAAGAGTTGAAATATTCTTCGCTTATTTTAATTGGAGTTATTGTTATTCAAGTACAGCAAGCCGCACAGGTCGAGCTAAGTTCCACGCTTTTAAGTGCTTTGCCTGTCATCATAGCCGCATTTGCGTACCCATTGGGGAATAGAAAAATGATGGAGATATGTGACGGTAGGTTGGATACTTTTCAAAGAGTACTGGGGATGACGATTGCCAGTCTTCCTTTTTGGTTTGTATTGTCAACGGTAGGGGTCTTTATCCATGGTGCCCCTTCTAATAATCAGCTTTTTCAGTCCTTTATCGTTGCGATCTTTTCTGGACTCATCGCCACGGTGTTGTTTTTTTATGCGACAGACCTTGCCCGCAAAAGCTCACGCCAGCTTGCTGCTGTTGAGGCCACGCAATCAGGGGAAATTGTCTTTGCCGTCATAGGTGAAATGCTGTTATTGGGTGCTGCAGTTCCGGGCAGTTTAGCCCTCTTAGGACTTGGCCTCATCGTCCTTGGAATGATTCTTCATAGCCTATCTTCACAAAAGGTTCATTTAAATTGTGACTAATGTCACTCTTTTTTTTTGCTAATTTGTATACCTTTAATATATAACATTTCGCTAGTTTAAAAATGAAAATGATTCAGTGAATCAGGATAATATTTGCAGTGAAGTAAATAATTATCTTAGGGCTATGTTTAACATCGGAGGGGAATACAATGGAACAAGCAATTAACGAACTAATAAAATTACTTAATCAAATGAATGCAAATATAACAACTAAACTAGAAACGATTGAATCAAGGCTGGCTAGAATTGAAAAGATGGATAGCATCGAACATTATGTAAGTGTGAACCAAATAGATTTAACGGACATAAAAGAGATATTGGAACGTATTGAGGAAAATAAATGCCTTCATGGGAATGGTGCGGATGTAATAGAAACATCTGTCGACTTTGTTGGAAAATTAAACAAGCGATTGGATACTCAGCTTTTACGAATAGCGAAAGTAGAAGAAGAGATTGAATTGTTGAAGGAAAACTAAAAAGAAGGGACAGTCACAAATTAGACTAGTCCCTTCTTTTGTTTAGTTCTATTTTAATTTTTTTGATTCCATTAATTTATAGATCATTGACATTGCTTCCGCTTTTGTCAATTTTCCTTTAGGATTAAAGTTTCCGCTTGCAGGCGTGATTAATTTTTCGGTAGTAGCCTGTAATACGGCCGCTGCAGCCCAATCAGAAATTTTGTTCGCATCCTTATATGTCTTTTTGAGTTCGACTTTTGGATCGACAGGTGTTTCTTTTGTTGATTTTTTCTTTTTCGCAAATTTAGATTTTGATGCCTGTTCTTCAGCAGCATTTAGGCTGATTGCTCTTGCTAAAAATGCTACAGCTTCTTCACGGGTCAATGTTTTCTTAGGTTCCATAACCATATATCCTGGAATATTGGACTCTTTGCCAAAAACTAGTCCATTCATTACACCGGCCATTAAGTAACCCAATTCATCCTGGCTATAGTCGATTTCTTTAATATCGGAAAAGACACCAGTATAATCCAGTGGTTGGAATCCAAGTGCTTTTGAAAGAAGCACGGTATAAGTTAGACGGTCAATGGGCTTATCTAAACTTGTTAATAATTCTTTATCCTTCGTATTTATTTCCGGTTGAATTACGCCTTTATAGGCAAGTCCGAGTACTTCTTTTTTAGCCCAATGATGTGTAAGGCCATAGTCTTTGTATACTAAACCAATTGCATATGTTCCAAAATCATCGAAGGCTGCTGTTACCGTTTTATCTTGGCTATTAACGACCCCACCAATTGGAATCCATTTGCCGTAATTGTTTTTTAATACTGTAAGGTTATAGCCTTCCATTGCTTTAGGTACAACGCCTTCATAGGCAAGTGTAATGTCACCCCATGTACTTGGCTTTGCAATCAGGCTTCCATTTGAATCATCAATAATAAATTGCTGGCTTAAAAACACATAATCATCAGATGGCTGTGGCTTTTCACGAACGTTAACGACAAATCGTTGATCTAAGAGAATATGTTTAAAATAACTAGATTCAGCTCTAACATTATCTGATATATAAGTTCCTACAGGGAAACGGAGAATTAATTTATCCTCAAACATTTTCATATCTTTTCCAGCAACAAAGTCTGAATAGAATTTTGCTTGGGAATGATCAACATTATAATAGTTTAATTCAATGTCGATTTTTCCGCTTTCTCCCTTAAAATTACTATAAGAAGTGTCTTTAGAATCTCGGTTCTTTATTTCAATTGGAATCTTGTAGCCAGTTTGTGTTTTTGTAAGCCCCGTCTCTATATCGTGAATCGTATATTGATGATTCACGTATCGGTCAGCGGAGATTTTTAAATGTTTTACCGATGTATCGATATCAAAAACGCCATAGGGAATGCCGTTATAGCCAAAGTTTGGCTTCGTTTTATCCTTGTCATACCACAGGACTGTAAAGGTAAGTTCATCAATCATATTTGTACTTATGTTATTGGTTCTAGGATTATCTAAACGAATATAAAATCCGCTTGATGAATCAAAATAATAATGATACCCGTTTTCATCATTATATACATGCTCTGCATTACCAGTAGTGGCAGGTAATAAAAGCAGAGTTAAAGAAATTAATAGAATTAGTTTTTTTATCATCGTTGCAAATCTCCTCTCTCTAAGTAGGTTCTATGGTTATTTTAATATAAAATGGAAACTATTTCTTTACTTTCGCAAAAAAAGAGTAAAGGAATATCCTTTACTCTTGAGCAGCTTCCAAAATGATATCTACCAACGCTACTCTTGAAGCGGTGCCACTCGCTTTAATATTTTTTATTTCAAGTTTTTCAACACCTGTCACATCAACCTCAAACGCAATGGGTTCATCACGTTTTGTTCCGGTCGTGATCGTTGCAAGCTCTTTATCATCGCCGTAGAACTTAATAATGCCTTTTTCTGAATAACCTGGGTTTGAATCGTCAACTCCAACAAGCCCTTTAATCGACTTGAATTTATTGTCATATAGATGATAGGCAACAGAGCTGCCATCAAGAAAGGCAATAGAATTGATTGTACTAAATTGTTGTTTTAACAAAGTGATTTTTCCGCCGTCTTCCTCGGGCTCAAGATAATCTTTGCCGCCATAACCTACAAATAAATAGGATTCACCATATAACGGATCTAATTGGTAGATTCCTGAAGAAGGTCGATAGCTTTTTTCTGCTTGTCCAATAATAATAGTATTGTTTGCCCCATCCCATGTTACTTGTTTTCCGAATGCTTCCCCAATATCCCTGAGCGGTAAATAGGTTGTTCCGTCAATTAATAGAGGGTCAGACTTTATGTAGATGGGCTTTCCATCCAAAACGATATTGATAGAAGAAATAAAGGCTTTAACATTTTTATAGTAAGGTTCAAAGGCATCAACAGAAGATATAGTTGTTATGAAAAGTGCGGTTCCGACAATGCCCGTTGCCATCCCTTTAAAATATGATTTTCGTCCCATTATAGATAACGCCTCCTATTCTACTATATTATTTCTCTACTAATTTCAATTTTCCTTTATTCAAG
>JAENZK010000364.1 GCA_016841285.1 Guptibacillus hwajinpoensis
ACGGTATTCTTTAATTGTGTTTCCGGACCGCCCTTTTATTACAACCAGATAATTGAGATATTGTTCTACTAACGGACAAGTTTTATTGGACTGCATATAACCACCTCTGACGGAAGTATTGCCTTCTTGTAGAGGTTATAAACTGAAGCACAGAGCGATGTGTAACAAACACCGTATAATTAATGAAATAGCAATAATGAGAAGTTCAAGAGGCAGTTATTAGGTAAGGAGTAATGGATTCAATCTTTCTTTCAAAAAAGTACGAGTGAAAAAGAAATTAGCGATTGGTGTGGCTAGTTAACCGGCAAGTTTTAATATAAATAAAAACGAATACGCTTGAATAAAGAAGGTGATATCATGTTTTGGAAAAAAAAGCGAGGTTGGTCTGGCGAACATCTGGATGAGAATATAAAAAATTTAAATGAAGGAGAACTAAGAAGGATTCCTTGGATTTTCTGCGTTTTCAGCGAGGGGGATTCTAATGCTAAATTGCAAGCATCCAGAGTACTGAACAATGTTCTAAAAGGTTTAGATTTTAATGATATCATCCGAATTGATACGCAGATGAGGCAGACCACATCAATGGAGTGGAGCATAAATTGGTGTGAGCAGAAAATAGATGATTTTTTTACATCAAGAATGAATATTGATGAATGCCAGGCAGTACTTATATTTGCGTCCTTTAATCCTAATGGTTTCATCAGAGAGAAAGCGGTGCGCAGACTTAGTGGATATGACGGTTCTTTGCCATATATAATTTTAAGGCAGAACGATTGGGTTTTGCAGGTTAGACAAGCTGCGCACGAAGCATTTGATAAAAGAATGCAAAATCTCGTAAAGGGAGAGTTACTTGCAGCTTTACCGTATGCCGAAAAATTGAAATGGAGCAGTCGGGGATCACATGGGGAATATACTCAAATATTTTTTAATAAACTTGTTAGCCGAGAGCATAGGGAAGATTTAGTTGATGGTTTGCGCAGTGATAACATTAGAACTCGTAGAATTTGCATAGAAGCATTGTTTGAAGCTTCTCAACCGGATATTGAACTAGCACTTAATCAACTAAAATATGAACCCGAACCATTTTTACGGACAATCTTATTTGATAAAATCCGCAATACAGGTCAAGACATGAAAGAGACTTCGTATATCATGTTAAATGATAAATTCGCGCGAAACCGAGCCATGGCATTACAATACTTAAATGATAAGCAAGAAAATATATATGACATTTCTATGAAGTTACTTTTTGATAAAGACACTTATATCAGAGCATTGGCTCGCAGTATCATAAAGCAATATAAATCTGACTTTAATTTTCGGAAAATATATCTGGAGAACATAGAACCATTCGGCGTACCTGCGATATTAGGTCTTGGAGAAACCGGGCAAGCAGATGATACTGAAATTATCGAAAACTATCTTAACGATAAACGAGCTGCCATTGTGCGAGCGGCGTTAATCTCTTTAATGAAGCTAAAAAGTGAAAAGTATAAAATGCTTATTACTGAAAAGCTTATGGACAGTAGAATTGGCGTTGTCAAAACAGCACAGAGGCTATTTATTAAATATAATGTTGCGGACTATAACAAAGTATTTGAGATTTTTAAAGAAACTTCATATGAGTATACACAGATTAAATGTACGGCTATCCTTTTTAAAGCCTCAAAATGGGAACGGCTGATTTATATGCTGGAAGCTTTGTCATCCACAGAAGAAAGTGTAGTAAAACTATCGTTGCAGTTCATACAAAGTTGGATATTTGGCTTTAACAGATCGTATATACAGGCAAGTAGTCAACAAAAAGATGAAATTCAAATGCTAATAGAGATTCAAAAAGAGAAGCTTTCCTCTAATCTTGCAAGAGAATTATTGTTTCTTTTGAATTAAGGCAATAGAAGTATTTTTTAAAGAGGGAGAAGAAAAAATGCGAGAAATAGAAAAAGGATTCCAGATCGAGAGTCCAAATGTTTCGTACCTTGGGATATATCAGACCAATAGGAATGAAGGTTTAAGACTATAGTAATGATTGGATAAAAAAGTTGATGGGATAATAGGCTAATAACACGAAGTTGGGGTAATCCGTGCAGACAAGGGAACAGGGACTTGTCTGCTAGGTTTGCAAAAAAATCAAATATAAGCATTCAATAAAAATATTAGGAAACATTCCCGCAACACGTAGAATATTTCTGTTTACAAAAATTAACAAAGCATCATGGGCGAGAATTGGATATATATTACGGGTGGGAAAGATGACGAATGTAGATATGGTTTTCAGGGTGTAGGCGAAGCCAACAAAAAGAACGTCTCCCTTGTTGGCTATTTACAGATGTTGAATATTTGACGCTTACAGAAAGTGAGCCAGAGAATCAACAAGGAGATTGATTAATGACAGATAAGGAATTCCTGCATCAATTGCGGCGCGGTATCGGGAGTGCCATTGTTGAGCTAAGACAAAATGATAATCAAGAAAAATACAAAGAGATAGTCTATCGTTGTTGTCTTAAAGATATTGGATATGACACCCAAGTTGAGGGCACAAAGGGCTATTACCTTTATACTGCGATTTCTGCACTGGGCTGTGAAAATGAATTCCTTGAAACTATAACAGAATTTTATATGAAACGATTACCTCATGGATTAATGCAGCAGATTACTGATATCTTGCTTTCATACGTTTGGGACGGCTCATCAAAAGCAGCAACTGTTTTGAGAAATAAGTATGATCAGCTTAAAAAAAGTCTGATTAAACAGAAGGTTTTCCCATATCGCTATTGTGAACGAGAACAATTTGAAGAACTTATGATTGCCTCTATTAATATAGGTAAGTGGAAGTATTTTAAGCAATGTGTTGATGATGCCGGTGCCATTATTCAAGCTCGTAAAGATGACAAATGCTCATATTATGATTGGTTCCTCTATAGTGCAGAAGCCTACTTTGGAAAGAGCAAGGTATGGAAATATTTAAACAACGCAAGCACTAAGTCCCAATATGTGCGTTCATTTGTAACTGAGTATCAAAAAATAGAGATTACTCGTAAAGACCATCAAGCTGAACGACCTCCTATAATATTGAAGTTTTTGATTGAGGAAATTCAAAAATATTCATTGGCTCAAAGACCATATGGAATAATTGGATATTGCATAAGATTTGCGCGGGAAGCAAGTAAGGAAGAACTCATTGATTTGGCAAAGTACATTGAGGCAGAGGATAATGATTTTATTAAGACGCAATTGCTTCGGATTTTTCGAAGGGTCGATTATCCATTGAAAAAAGAGTTTTTATTTGATTTGGCACACTCCCATAATCTTGAACTTCGCAAAGCAGCGATAAACGCATTAGGTCGCTTTAAAGATGAACAGATACATGGCCTGGCAGTTGAACTTTTGGAATCAGGTGAAACAGAATTCGGACTATCTCTTCTCAAAGAGAACTGGAAAAAGTCTGATGACCCTTTGATTCGGAAAGTGGTTATGAAATTTCAACGAGTTACACACCCTATGCAAATGAATTTACGAGATATCTATTCAAAGCATAGATCAGCTTCCTGCGGGGAGATTCTTTTACATGCCTACAGAAACGGTGATTGTTCTTTCTGTCGGTCAGAGATCGTAAATGCTATGGGCAAAAACGGTGTTTTAACAGATAAAATTCTTCTTGAGTGTCAATACGATTCATACGATGAAACCCGCAAGTATGCAAACAGATTAATAAAGCGGAGAGGACTGAATGGAGAGGAATCGTGAAGGTTCAGGTTTATGATAAAACGACGGCAATTATTTTAAATTAGAGGTATATGCCAAAACACCGTGCAAGCGGGGGACGGTTCTTGACTTGCATTTTACAGAACTTTTTTACCATGTTTGAACGGTTGGACAGAGTTATTGTCACCTTTAATACTTTAGTTAACTTCCCATTATCCATATTTGGTTCTGCCCAGTAGGCTAATAACACGAAGCCCGGATATAACTCATGGTATATAAATTATTTATACAAAACGCAGATAAACAGAATTTTAGAGGAGGCAGGAGGATGTCTTTTTCGGAAATTAGCATTTATCAGGTAAAGCCAGATAAGACGAATGAGTTTGAAGCTATTATGAAAGAC
>JAENZK010000365.1 GCA_016841285.1 Guptibacillus hwajinpoensis
ATCGACTACTCCATATCGTAAGGCTGTTTGTACTTTCCCTACATCTGAAGCAGCTGTTATAAGGATTACATCTATGCTTTTATCTTTTTCTCTTATATATGTAAGAAGATCTATCCCACTTTTGCCCGGCATATATACATCCAATAAAACTAGATCAATTTGTTCGTTATCAATATAGGGTAGTGCCTCATTGACAGAATGGGCTATACCCATAAGAGTAAAACCCGCAATTTCCTCTAGGTATCTTTTATTTATTTCCGCAACCATTGGATCATCTTCAACTATTAGAACCCTAATCATGAGCATCCTCCCCTTTTTTTGATTCAAAAGGTACTACAATAATGAATTCTGTTCCATTATTTAATCTTGAATGGATATTAATTTCTCCACCCAGTCGGTCAACACTCTGCTCCATTAAGTATAGCCCATAGCCCCTGTTTTGTCCTTTCGTTGAAAAGCCTTTTTCAAAAATATGCCGGGTAACTTCTTTATCAATACCAGGTCCAGTATCCGAAACTATAATTTTCAAAGAATTATCGTAGTAGTTTAGTAAAACATCTATCTCTTTTATCGGTGAATCTTCCATCGCTTCTATCGCGTTATCAATTAGGTTTCCCAAAATAGTAACAATCTCATGGGTTGAACTTAAATTTTTCGGTTCAGGTATGACGGAATCTATTTCAATGGACAATTCTACTTGTTTCTCTCTCGCATAGCTAAGTTTGCCCATTATAAAACCTGCAAGTGCTGGATCCTTGATATTTTTTGTAACATTTCCTACTTCATGGTTACGATGATCTACGAGCGTATTAATAAACGTTGTTAACTGCTCATACATCCCCATTCTGACCATACCAAGGATAACGTGAAGCTTGTTCATAAATTCATGGGATTGGGCTCGCAATGCTTCTGCATAAGCTTTAACACCTGTCAATTGCTCAGCCAATTGATTAAGTTCTGTCTTATCTCTAAAAGTAGCAATCGCACCAACAACTTCTTTATTAACAATAAGAGGTACTTTATTTAATAGAATCGAAACACCATTCAATGTGTATCCTTCATCCAACTCAGACTTCCCAGTTTTCAGGACATTCTCGACATTAAACGATGGCATATAGTCCTGGATCGACATGCCGATTGGAATTTCGGACAAACCAGCCTTTTTAAACATTCGTTTTGCTGATTTATTGACAAGAGTAATCTTTGAATCTTGATCAACTGCGATAACACCTTCACGAACAGACTGCAGCATTGTGTTTCTTTCCTCAAGGATTTTCGCAATGGCAAGTGGTTCGAGTCCAAACAAGATTTGTTTAATAAACCTCGCCACCATAATGGCACAAATGATCCCTACTAATAAACCGATATTTGTAGCAATAAGGATGTTTCTACGTCCCTGTGCGATAGCTTCATCAATCCGTTCCAAGGAAATTCCTACTGAAACCGCACCAATTTGGGCCCTATTTTCATCATATATAGGAGTAAAGGCTTTTAAAGAATTCCCCATCGTCCCCTTTGAAATAGAAACATATTGTTTCCCTTGTAGTGCAGCTTTATGATCCTTTGTACTATAGAGTCCACCAATTCGTTCTGGTATTGGGTGTGACAATCTAATCCCATTCATATCCATGACAACAACGTATAATACATTTGAAGCCTTTAGAATTTCATTGGCATACACCTGAATATCACCAACATGTTCCTTATTCTTTAATCCATTTATGACCTCATCTGATTGGGCCACAATGTCAGAAAGAATGATCGCCCTTTCCTCTAAATTTTCTCTAATGATATTATTAATTGTAGAATTGAATAATACATCAGTAATTAACAGTGAAACGAGGACTACTAGGCAGACAAGGGCCGTAATCATTGTACTTAGCTTTAATTTTCGCAAAAACATATACTCACTCCAACATTAATGCATTCGAATTCCATTATTCCTAGTATTAGAAAAACACGTAATTTGCCCATAATGGCAAAATACGATGTCTTTTCTTATACTATAATCCATAAGATTTATACTTTCCTATAGTATAAATCAAAAAAGGCTGTTCTAGTAGAGCAGCCTTTTCGATCGATACTTTCAATATTATATTTTGCTACATTATATTAAGCTGAAACTTCTTGGTCTTCCTTCGAAGGAACACCTTCCAATTGCGGAGTAAATTCGCCCTCCATCTTAGAAACGATTACTGTTGCCACACCGTTACCAATTAAGTTTGTAACAGCACGAGCTTCTGACATGAAGCGGTCAACACCTAAGATTAACGCAAGACCTGCAACTGGTACGGAAGGGAACACCGCTAATGTAGCTGCTAAAGTTACAAATCCAGAACCTGTTACACCGGCTGCCCCTTTAGAAGTTAACATCAATACTCCAAGAAGCAATAACTGATCACCTAATGATAGATCTACACCGAATGCCTGTGCGATAAATAATGCTGCCATTGATAAATAAATGGATGTTCCATCAAGGTTGAAAGAATAACCAGTTGGAAGAACAAGACCTACTACAGATTTAGAGCAACCATATTTCTCAAGCTTTTTCATCATTGGTGGTAATGCTGATTCAGATGAAGATGTACCTACTACTAAAAATATTTCTTCTTTAATATAGGCAATGAATTTAAGAATATTAAATCCATAAAACTTAGCAACCGCACCAAGAACAAATACGATAAATATGAACATTGTTGTATAGACAGATCCCATTAACTTACCAAGGTAAACTAAAGAACCTAGACCGAAGTTACCAATTGTATAAGCCATGGCACCAAATGCCCCAATTGGAGAAACCTTCATTATAATGTTTACGATACCGAACATAACTTCTGAAATTTTTTCAAAAAAGTCTAAAATCGGCTGTCCTTTTTCACCTAATTGTGCAAGAGCAATTCCGAACAGAATAGCAATGAATAATACCGGTAATAATTGACCATTTGTAAAAGCACCTAAGAATGTATCAGGAATAATTGATAAGAAAAAGTCCATTAGGCCATGGCTTGTCTCTTCTGCAGCTTTCGTATATTGTGCAACAGCACTCGCATCAGCAGCACTTGTATCAAAGCCTTTACCTGGTTTAAATACGTTTGCAATTGTAATACCAATACCTAAAGCAATGGTTGAAACGATTTCAAAGTAAAGTAACGCTTTACCACCGATACGACCGAGTTTCTTCATATCACCCATACCAGCAATACCAACAACAATCGTTAGGAAGATGATAGGAGCAATGATCATTTTAATCATTTTAATAAAAATATCTGCTAAAACCTTTAATTCTGCACCGAACTTTGGAAATAATGCTCCACATATAATACCGAGGATAATACCGCTAATAACCTGAAATGTTAAACTCTTAAAATTAAAAAACTTTTTCATTATTCCACCCCTGTCTTATTTTTAAAATTCTTAAAAAGATTTCATTAATTGAAAGCGTAATCATTTTGTCTTTATGTGAACATTATATGAACTATTGTCGGATTTTGATATATTTTGTAACTATAATAAAACTTTTGTAATTAAACTAAACGTTTAGGTTAAAAATAGTTTATTAATTCGTATTACTTTCACTATTTAAAATAAGCCTATACAGCAAATCGATTATTAGTAGAACACAAGCTAAAAAAAGAACATCAATTCCTTAGTTTAAAGGGTTTTATACGTCACAACTGTATTACAACAATCATCAAACAGAATTGTTATAGTATATCAGGGTAGAAGAGAAGCCAATAACCTTTTTGACCAAAAATACAATTTCAAAAAAGTGTTGAGCTATATTTTTGTTTTTAAGAAGGACTTTTGAAAGTTATGTAAGCACTAATATAAGCAGAAAAAAGAGACCTACAATGATTAATAGGCCTCTTTTTGATGACTTTAATTTTTCGCTAATTTAGGTGAAACTTGGGGACTAGCTGGTTTTTGACGAATTGGGTCTTCCGTTGGTGTTGCCCTTTTGATAAATAAAGCGAGGACAAGAGCAACAACAGAGAAAATTGTCGCTATTAAGAAAGCAAAGTTAATACCATCAAGCATGGATTGCGCCATTATTTGTTGTTGAATAGCGGCCATGGCAGCTTCTGTTGGTC
>JAENZK010000366.1 GCA_016841285.1 Guptibacillus hwajinpoensis
CGATTTTTTTCCAGCAAAATTGTGCAAAAATCAATATGGGCCACTGACAACAACGCCATTGTATCTTCATTTACTTCGTAATAATCCAACACTTTTTTCATTAACATCAACACTCCTTTGATTGTGATTTTTGAAACTTAATACTATCAAAAGTTTAATGGAAAGCGCTTACATAAAATAAGAGAACACCTCCTTCCCAAAAATATATTAGGTTATTACTATTATTAACTTTAAAATAGATTATTGCCACATCCTAGTAGGAACAATTTATGACAAGATTCCACACTAATTATCATCTTTCATCATTAAATACCAACAAGCTCTCAAGTATATTCAAAATCATGTGGAGTTCTTTTTCACTTCTCCCCAAAAGCATCTGATTAATTTTAATCAATGGCTCACTCTTATCATTATTGTTTGGGTCTACCACACTAAAAAACTCCTCCAAAGAAACCCCTAGTTCCTCTTTAATCTTAATCAGCATCTCTAATGACATATTTTTTTCGCCTCTTTCAATGTTACCCAAATAATTAGGGCTTATAGGAATTGAAGAAGCAAGACCCTCCTGTGTAAGACCTTTTTGCAATCTTAATTGTCTAACTCTCTCACCGATTTTTTGAATTAAGTCACTCATTTTACCACCCCTTAAAGGTAGTAAATAGTAGATTGTCGGATCGTTGAACAATCTGGTAGGATGTATTTTTTAGTGAATAATGCCTATGGTGCGGGTCATGGGGCGGGTGGGACAGAGGGTCGGAAACTCTGGCTCATACAATATTTCCTTGCCTCGGATTTGAAGATGTATCCAAGGCAAGGAGTCAATAAATTGGTCTAGTTTATATCTTTGTCCATCTTAAAGGAAAATGGGCTTGAATTTTTGGATGAATTCTTCGCGTTCTTTTCGGCCAAGCATGTTTATGCCGATTTCTCTGCGGTTAAGTAAAAGGTTGGAGCCTTTTACTTCCATTGTTTGAATATCCGAAATTAGAATTTTTTCATTTTTACTCCATAAATTATGCCAATAGATATGTTTCGTTGTTACTAAAAATCCATCTTTGGCACTGCCGAATGCAGTGTTGTCAAATAATAAAAGTGGTTCCTCATCACTTTCTAGCGTAGCATAGGAGTCCAATACATTTGAAAATTTCTTCTTTGCTTTCGGGTCTGTGTCATCACTTACATAAAACCACTCTTGCGCTTTATTTGAAAGAGAGTGATAGAATCTATCCATCTTTTGTTTAGTTTGTACTTTTTTATTCGTTCCTGTTTGCTTAGATGGTTTCGGTTGTACCTCAGCAGCAGCTGCAACCTGTTCCTTGGCGGATTCAGGCGATGGTTGCTGTACCTCGTTTACTTGTGGTGCAGATTCTTTATAGGTTACTTCATTATTAGTTTCGGTTGATGACTCAGTTTCCTGTACTGTTTGTGCTAGTTCTGTTGTTGGCACATTGTTTGCTTGTAGTGGTTTGCTAACAGGAACAACACGATCGATCACTTGTATATATTTTTCAAACAATTCATCATCCATACTTCCGTTCATTTGGATGAGGAATAAGCCTTTTGCAAATGTATGGGAAAATGTAATAGGGCTTACCTTTCCTAAGTCATCGTAATATTTTTTGGCTAATCTCAAACTTTCTTCGTCTAAAAATTCAAAAATGCGACCGCCACTATCATGATCTTCATCTAAGGAAGGAACAATGATCCGCTTTCCCTCTTTTCTTGATACGCCAAATTCACTTTGTTTTAGATTCGTTGGATTTTCAGCTTCTAATCCAGCTTTTTTAAACTCTTGTATAATCGTATCTACTGTCACTTCTGCAGGGGTTCCTTGTGATGGCTTCTCCTTACTTTCAACCGTTGGTGCAGCTTGCGTTTGCTCGGAAACGGGCTGATTAACCGTAATATATGGGTGTAGAAGGTCTTTAATAAATGCACCAACCTTTAGCTTCATGGAACTAGATAGACATGCTGCATATAATTTATACGGTTTGCTATCATTTTTGACTTTTATAGTAATTTGGTTGTTTTCTAAAGAAATACTCTCTATTTCATCGAATAGAACGGGTTGACTCCATCCATAGGAATAAAGGGCCTTGGAGCTAATCACAAAACCTTCCTTCGGATTAATAAAAGTGGTATGTTCCTTACAACTAAATAGATAGAGATCTCCCAGTTGATTATGATTTTTTATAAAATCATTAATGAATCGACCACAATCAAAATATTGGTCCTCATGGAAAGAGAACTCTTTGCCAAACGGGGATGCTCCGCGCTTTTTGTAAAGATTGGCCGCTTTCTCGATGAACTCTTGCTCCTCACGATCTTCCTCTGACAAGGAATATAAGGAACCAAATATTTTCTTTTCATTTTTAAAAAAGGCATGTTTGCCGATTATGGATAAGTTTTTCACATCTGACAAAACCTTTGTTAGAGTTGCGCTATCTAAATTCATCAATTTGATTTGATCAAATAACATCACAACAAATTGTTTTTTCTCTTCCCATTTCTTGTTTTTAAAATCAGGTATGGAATAAATTTTACCTAATCTAATAGATTCGTAAATCATTGCACTCTGTTGGTCTAAATTATAATTTGATTTTACTTCTGCGAGCTTTTGTCTGATCTGCGATTCACTTAAGTTCTGTGATGCAAGTGTTTGCAGTTCTTTTTCAAGAAGCTTCATTCGATTTGTTTTTGACATCGATTGTAACAATTGTGCTGAAGGGGCTTCAATCTCATCTATTAAACCAAGATGATTTTTAATATTGTTAATTTCTTCTTTATATTTCCGTCCTCCTTGTTGTTTTAGGATAAAACGGATTTCATCGGTAGGTAGGGAAGTGCAAATGACTTCTACTTCTTGACCAGTTTTAGCTTCTGTTTGGCTCGTGCCATTTACTTTCATTTCCTTTATTGTAGCTTCAGTTTTTTCACCAACAAGTACCTTATCTCCTGTACGGAAATATCCATGGGTTACCTTACCTGTTAAAACGGTGTCATTTGCTTGTTTACTACTATTTGAGACTTCCATGAAGAACGGAAGTTGATTCTTATCTCCACTCTTTAAATACCTAGGATCCTCTAAAGCTAGTAGATAGCGGTGGGCAGAGTGGTGGTTTCTTTTTACCCATTGTTTGTAAACATGTGGGGCTACGGCATATTTTGTAAGGATCACGGTACCAACTGCCAACGCTGATAAAAGCGAAATGACATTATCCCCATCGTCGTGTAGTGACAAGGTTAAATCTTCGTATGTGTCCTCCTCATGCATTTTAGCCACTGTATTACCAATCATCGTAATGTTTCCGTCAATAACAGATTGGTCGTTTGTATGTTTCCTTATATAGTAGCTGGCTTGGTCTTTTAATCGAAGTAAAATGGATTCAGTATCTCGATTGTATTGACCGAAGTCTTCTTTATAGGCAGCTTCAATAAAATCGATTCGATCTTGTACATCCATATCATATTTCAACGCCCGCTTTAAACATGTGCTTGCATTGATGGAATCCCCAATTTCTAAAAAACAATTTGCTTTATGTACTAAAGATTGGCCGGAATGAGCAAGACTATTTAGGTTTGGATAGGCGTGTAACGCCTCATTGTATTTCCGCTCTAGATAATAGATTTCACCATATGCAACTTTGACTTTTTGATCTAATAACCTAAACTCGCCCCTAATTTTTTCATAAGGGTCGTACTCATTATCAAATGAACTTCTTCCAAAATAATCCTCTGGGGCGACCCGATATTTATCATTACTTCCCGCCAAATCAACTTCCTTTGCTTCCTTTAAGAGCTGTCTGGCCTCATCGAGTTCGTTTTGTTCCAGCTTTGAAGATGCCTGAAGCAATCGTGTTTCTTTAATACCTAATACATACTCCATTGCAGCTTCTGCCCGTTCCTCAAATAATAAGGCTTTTTCGTAAAAGGCTATGGAATTCTCATATTCCCCTTTTTCCTGGTAGACGTCCGCAATTCGTTGGAGTGCATGGGTATCAGCTGGATTTTGACTTAGACACTCTTTATAAAGAGTGATCGCTTCATCATAACGCTTATGATATAGATATAGTGAAAAA
>JAENZK010000367.1 GCA_016841285.1 Guptibacillus hwajinpoensis
TATTAGTCCTCTTTATTGTTTTTATCATCTACGCTGGAATCGCTACGACAACTGAAGCAGCTGCCTTCGGAGCCTTCGGAGCTCTAGTCATTGGATTGGCATTAAGAAGAATTAATACCAAGGAAATTTTTGATGCATTATATGAAACTGCTAAATCAACAGCGATGATTTTCCTAATCATGATTGGTGCAACTGTATTCTCTTATTATGTAGCTTTAACTAAGATTGGAGATAAGATGCTGCAAGCTGTTTCGGCAAGTGGCATGTCAAGCCTGACGATTTTAGTTTTTATCATCCTGATGTACCTAATTCTAGGGATGTTTATGGATTATATTGGATGCATGTTATTAACGTTGCCTTTGGTTTTTCCATTGATTGTTGGTCTTTGCTATGATCCTATTTGGTTTGGAGTAGTGTTGGTACTTATACTTGAAATCGGCTTGGTTACACCTCCAGTTGGAATCAATTTATTTATTACTAGTCAACAGACTGGAATCCCTGTTGGAAAAGTAATCTATGGATCCATACCATTTATTATCGTCATGCTTATTGCTATTGTTTTTTTGATAGCGTTTCCGCAAATCGTGCTCTATTTGCCATCTATTATGACTCAATAGAACATTTATCCACGGAGTAAACCAGCCGTTACGGTTGGTTTTTATTCTGATAACCTAACAAATTGTAATTTTTGTTACATAACTATAGGTAAAAGCTATTGATCAATAAAATATAAGTATTATACATTATGAATTAGGATGTTTTATAATTAAAATAATTTAATAATTCAAAAAAATACGAAATAATGAAAGGCTAGGCGAATTGACAATGAAAATTTTAGAAAAGGCTAAAATCGGCAATCTTACGCTAAATAATAAAATTATCATGGCTCCAATGGGAACTAAGAGCGACGGTGATGGTAGTTTTAGTGAAAGAGACATAGCGTATTTTACGGAGCGCGCCAAAGGTGGCGTAGGCATGATTATGACGGGACGTGTTGGAACGCAAGATAAGTATGAGATGCGTACCAATCATTTATTGTATAAGTATCATCACGTAACTAAACTCAGCCTTATGGCGGAAAAGATTCACCTATATGGAAGTAAGTTGTGTGTACAATTGGGTCCCGGTGTCGGAAGACAGGCGTACCAGGATCCATTTACGCCTCCTTACTCGGCAAGTGCAGTACCAGCTTTTTGGTTTCCTAACTTAATGTGCAGACCCTATGAAAAAGAGCAAATAGAATTTCTTGTTCAGTCAGTGGGATGGTCCGCCTCACTAGCGAAGAGAGCTAAGGCAGACGCTGTCGAATTGCATGCTTATGGAGGCTATCTGCTTGACCAGTTCCATTCTCCCTTGTGGAACAAGCGCACTGATGAGTATGGTGGCGATTTGAAAGGACGCTTGAAATTCACGCTGGATATTATAAAAGCAATCCAGAAAAACTGCGGTGAGGACTTCCCGCTAATTGTAAAATATACTCCTTATCACGGACTCCCTGGGGGTACTGAATTATCGGAAGGAATCGAAATGGCTAAAATGCTCGAAGCGGCAGGCGTGCATGCGTTACACGTGGATAAAGGTGCCCATGAAAACTGGTTCGATGTCATCTCGACTATATATGAACCAGATGCTCATCAACTTGACATTGCGGCAGCTGTCAAGGCTGCAGTCAAAATCCCTGTTATTTCTCAGGGTAAACTGGATAAACCTGAAGTCGCTGAAAGAGCGGTGGTAGAAGGGAAAACTGACTTCATAGCGTTAGGGCATCAGATGTTGACTGATCCATATTGGGTTCAAAAGGTTAAAGCAGGTATAACTGAATATATTTTACCTTGCATAGGGTGTAACGAGTGTGTTCATTCCAGTCATCAAGGTAGACAGCAAAGCTGTGCTGTCAATCCGCAAGGATTTCGTGAAGGAGATTATCCTGTACTTCCTGCAAATGAAAAAATGTCTGTGCTTATTATTGGTGGTGGGGCAGCAGGTATGCAAGCTGCCATCACAGCGGCTGAAAGGGGCTTTGATGTCGAGTTATGGGAGAAGGATTATAGGTTAGGCGGACAATTGCTTCCTGCCGGTGCGCCTACTTTTAAACAGGATATCATGAGATATTGTGATTACTTAGTAAACAAACTTTCCCGTTCGAAGGCAACGGTGAGATTGAATAAAGAAGCTACTTCAAAAGAGATACTCAGTGCTAATTTCGACAAAGTTATTATCGCCACAGGAGCAAGACCTTTCATACCGCCTATTAAGGGAATTGATGGACCAAACGTAAAGGATGCTAACTCTGTCCTGATGGGGAATGAAACTACCAGTAAAAATGTTGTAGTCATCGGTGGAGGTCTTGTCGGAGTTGAGACAGCCGTTTTCGCCAAGGAAACTGCAGAGAAAGTAACTGTTATTGAGATGCGCGAAGATATCCTTCTTTTAGCGGATCATAATGATAATAATGATCAGAAAATTCGTAAAATGATTACCGATAGTGGTGTAGAAACGATTTGTAGTGCAAGAATTACAGAAATTGGCCAAGACTATATTGAGTTTAACAAAGATAATGAAATTAAACGGTTAGATTGTGATACGGTAGTCCTTGCTGCCGGATTTAAATCCAATAACGAGCTTGTACAAGAATTAGAAGATGTAATTGAAGATTTAATTGTCATCGGTGATGCGATTTCTCCAAGAAAAATATATACTGCGGTACATGAAGGTTTCCATGCTGCAAGAATTATCAACGAAACGACAAAAGTTTTATTGAATAAATAGTAGGGGTGGGGATTCTTCTTTGAAAAAGTTTGGATTAATAAGGCAACCTACACTTAATTAAGGAGGGTGGATATATGCAGTACGTTGTGATAGCCTATGATTTCACCGATGAAAAAGCGTGGGATAGAAGGCTCACAGCTAGACCTGAGCATGCTAAATTAGTAGAAAGCAAGTATAAAGCTGGAGAATTCTTGTATGGTGGAGGTATTCAAAATGATTCAGGAAAGTCAATTGGCTCAGTTATAATAGTGGACTTTCCGACAAAAGAAGATTTGGATAATTGGTTAAAGGTTGAACCCTTTGTAGTAGGAAAAGTGTGGGAAAGAATTGACATACAGCCCTTCAGAGTGGGAAATGTATTCATGGAACGCATTCCCAAATAGTTAAATCTCTAAAAGTTACTTACTATGGATTATAAATCCATTGGAGTTTGGGGGACGTAAGGTGTGATAACTTGCATCCCTTTTTTATATTCAATAACTTCAAACTACTAAGAATCAAAGGACGTGTAATTTTATGAATAATTTATCGGAAAAACAACAAGAACTGAAAGAGAAACATATAAAAGAGAGAGGATTTTGGACGGATTATCGGGAAAGTCTGTTGAAATTAGACGAAAAGCTTTTTGAAGCATATCTTAATTATTCAGCAATCCCTTGGAAGAGAGGGGTACTTGATCCCAAAATTAAAGAATTTATTTATATTGCGATGGATATTTCAACAACACATTTATACCAGCCTGGGACGACTCTTCATTGTAAAAATGCTTTAAATTATGGAGCCACTAAAGAAGAACTTATGGAAATTTTGGAGTTATGTTGTCCAATGGGGATTCAATCCTATGGGACAGGAATTCCTATATTAATTGATGAATTAAAGAATAAAGGTGAACTTATTAATATAGAACTTAATGACAAACAGAAAGATTTAAAGGAGCAGTTTATAAATGAGCGCGGTTATTGGGAAGAGTGTTGGGATGGTATTCTTGCTTTAGATGAAGAATTATTCATATCCTTTTTAGAACTATCATCAGTACCTTGGAAATATGGAGTACTAGATCCCAAAATTAAAGAGCTTTTATGTATAGCGATAAATGTATCGGTAACACATTTGAATGAATCAGCCGTAAGAACTCATATTAGAAATGCATTGAATCATGGTGCTACTAAAGAAGAAATATTGGAAGTATTTCAATTAGTAAGCGCAATAGGAGCTCACTCACTTTCAGTTGGTGTTCCATTATTAGTTAAGGTGTTGTAATAATTTCAAGTACCGGGACGAAGATATATATT
>JAENZK010000368.1 GCA_016841285.1 Guptibacillus hwajinpoensis
AACTTTGTTTATATTTATTAGACATTTTCGCCCCTACCTTCAAAAATCTAACGATAAACGATACAATAATTAATATGCTGTTAACATGGGCAAGCATGACAAGTTTTGTATCTAAGTAGAGGAGGAAGAAAAATGGAGGTAGAGAGACATCCTGTAGATTTTTATAAACATGAAGTAGAACCGGCACTTCAAAGTAAGATGGAAGAATTTGTATTAATGGGATATGACCGAGTAACCATCCAAGAGGTATGGGACTGTTTGCATAAAAAGAAATGGAAGAAAAAAGACGAGAAGTTTCTTCATGAGGTTGTTGCCGATATTTTATCATTAAGTGTAGGCGTTTATATGAGTTATTTAACAATCGAAGCATTCAAAGGGCCTGATTACTTTAGTCAATTTGAAAATGAGAACTAAATGAGAAATCAAGGTAACAAATTGACATCTGTTACGACAGTTTTCTATAATGGACATATTGAAATTATATTTACATAAATAGTTTGGTTTCAGTGTAACGGGATTAATCCCGTTGTTTTTTCGTGCAGGTTAAGAAAGAATGAAAGTCGCATAAATCTTGCGTCTGTTGTTCTTAAAAGGAGGAGCATTTATGGTTAAAAGAGGACGGATAATAGCTTTTTTCTTGATCGTCCTACTGGTAGGAAGTTTGGTGGGATCCACTACAAATGGTATCCTAAAAAACATTAAGCTTGGACTCGATCTTCAAGGTGGCTTTGAAATTCTATATGAAGTGAAGCCTATTAATGAAAATCAAAAGGTTGACCGTGAGCTCTTATTAAGCACAGTTAGTGCTTTAAATAAACGGATTAACGTACTAGGGGTAAGCGAACCTATTATTCAAATTGAAGGAAATGACCGGATTCGCGTTCAATTAGCAGGTGTAAAAGACCAAGAGAAAGCCCGTGAAATTCTTTCAACACAGGCAAAACTTACATTTAGAGATGTGTTTGACCAAAAATTATTAGATGGAGCGGATTTAGAAGAAGGTGGAGCTGCTCAATCCTTTGATGACAAAAACAGACCGATTGTCACACTTACTCTTAAAGATGCCGATAAATTTGGACAAGTTACACAGCAAATTTTAAGCATGAAGCCAAATAACCTTATGGTAATATGGTTAGATTTCGAAGAGGGCGTTGACTCGTTTGCTGCTGAATCACAAAAAGATCCTGCACAACAAAAATATTTATCAGCTGCAACGGTTGACCAGGTTTTAAATACGAAAAATGTTATGATTAGCGGTAATTTTACAATTGAAGAAGCGAAGCAATTGTCTGATTTATTAAATGCCGGATCATTACCAGTTGAGTTGAATGAAGTTTTCTCTACTTCAATTGGGGCATCCTTTGGTGAATTAGCTTTACATGATACGATTTTTGCAGGGTTAATCGGAATTGGATTAATATTTTTATTTATGATTTTTTATTACCGTTTTCTTGGAGTTATTGCGGTCGTTGCGTTATCAGTTTATATTTGGCTGATTCTACTAGTATTTGATTGGATGAATGCTGTTTTAACGCTACCGGGTATCGCGGCATTAATTCTCGGGGTTGGTATGGCAGTCGATGCCAATATCATCACCTATGAACGGATAAAAGAAGAGATAAGATCAGGAAAATCAATTATGTCGGCTTTTCGTGCCGGCAGTAAAAACTCCTTTGGAACTATTCTTGATGCGAACGTAACAACAATATTAGCAGCCGTTGTTTTATTCATCTACGGTACAAGCTCTGTTAAGGGCTTTGCGACAATGTTAATTATTAGTATCATAGTCAGCTTCATTACAGCTGTTTGGGGCTCTAGAATATTATTACAATTATGGGTGAACAGCCGTTTCTTAAATAACAAAGTAGGCTGGTTTGGCGTGAAAAAGAGCCAAATTCGTGATATCAATGAATATAATGAAGAGGAACTTGTAGTTCAAGGTGTGTTTGCGAAAGCGGATTTTATCAAGCACCATCGTAAGTTCTTTGCTTTATCAGGGGCTATGGTTGTTCTTGGTACAATCGCACTTTTAACAATGGGTCTTAACCTAGGTATTGATTTTGCTAGCGGAACACGGATTGAAATACAAGCACCTAATCAAAATATAACAAAAGAAGTATTAACAAAGGAATTTGATGAATTAGGCTACAAGGCTGAGGATATTACGCTAGCCGGTGATAATAATGAAATGAGCATCTCACGCTTTGTGGGTATTCTTTCCAAAGAAGAAATTGCAAAAGTGAAATCTCATTTCGTTGACAAATACGGAGTTGAGCCAAACGTAAGCACTGTATCACCGACCGTAGGTAAAGAGCTTGCTAAAAATGCTTTCAAGGGAATTATGTATGCATCAGCAGGTATTGTTCTTTATGTCGCTATCCGTTTTGAATGGTATTTCGGGCTTGCAGCGATTATATCGCTATTGCATGATGCATTCTTAATTATTGTCGTTTTCAGTCTCCTAAGAATTGAGGTTGATTTGACGTTTATCGCTGCGATATTAACGATTGTTGGTTATTCCATAAACGATACGATTGTTACGTTTGACCGGATTCGTGAAAATATGAGATTAAAGAAACGTGTGAAAACATATGATGATTTAGCGGAAATCGTAAACAAAAGTTTAATTCAGGTAATGAGCCGTTCTATCAACACAGTTTTAACCGTTATAATTGCTGCAGCAACGCTATGGATTTTTGGAGCTGAATCAATCCGCAACTTCTCATTTGCTTTATTAGTTGGTTTAGCAGCAGGTACGTATTCTTCAATCTTCATTGCAGCCCAGCTGTGGTTAGTTTGGAAAGCTAAATCACTTGGTAAAACTAAAACAAAACCGAAAGAAAAAGATTATGATTCTGAACCACAAGTTTAAAGGAAAAGCGATAGGGTAGAGAAAAAATCGGCATTATGCCGATTTTTTTTTTGCCACTCCTTATCCTTTTTAGTATAATTAACAGGTTAAGGAGTGGTATTTTTGTTACAGTCAAAATCACGTTGGATCATACAGGATTGTGATCATAGCCTTTCGCAGGTCTTGTCAAAGGACCTAAATATATCACCTCTTGTAGCCAATTTATTAGTTAATAGAGGAATTGTTACAGCAGAATCTGCTAATCATTTTTTAAATAAGGATGTAGCGAACTTTCATGATCCGTTTTTACTAGATTCGATGGATATTGCCATTTCAAGAATAGAACAAGCCATTGAAAACAATGAAAAAATTCTTGTGTACGGTGACTATGATGCCGATGGAGTATCAAGCACAACGGTTATGGTTCGGGCATTAGAAGAACGAGGAGCAAAGGTAGACTTTTATATCCCGAATCGTTTTACGGAGGGGTATGGCCCGAATGAGGCATCTTTCAGATGGGCAGGTAAGGAAGGCTATACGGTAATTATTACGGTCGATACTGGTATTTCAGCTTTACATGAAGCGGAAGTTGCAAAAGAGGTAGGAATCGATTTAATCATTACCGACCACCATGAAGTGTCACCACAATTACCGGATGCATTTGCGATTATACATCCTCGAAAACCGGGAGGCCATTATCCATTTGGTGAACTTGCTGGGGTTGGAGTAGCCTTTAAGGTAGCTCATGCTTTATTAGGGAAATTACCAAAGCATTTACTCCAATTTGCGGTTATTGGTACGATTTCAGACTTAGTCCCTTTAAAAGATGAAAATCGTTTAATTGCAAGTTTAGGATTAAAAGCGATGCAGAATACAACCAATCCAGGGTTACGAGCACTTCTGCAAATTGCCGGAATGGAAGAAAAGGAAATAACCGAGGAAACAATTGGCTTTGCAATTGGTCCAAGGATAAATGCTGTCGGACGACTGGGCTCAGCTGATCCTGCAGTCGAATTGTTAATGACTGATTCTCTTGAAGAAGCTGAAATAATAGCAGCTGAAATCGATGAAATCAATCGGGATCGTCAAGCATTAGTGAATGAAATCACAGAAGAAGCGATCCAAGAGGTCGAGAAACATTTTTCATCGGACGAAAACTATGTGTTAGTATCGCAAAAGAAG
>JAENZK010000369.1 GCA_016841285.1 Guptibacillus hwajinpoensis
AGAGAATTCTAGGGTTTGTCTTAAATTTATCTTTGACTTCAAGCCTACTCTTATTGCTATCAATCCTATTTAAATGGAATATTCTCTTGATCTTAGTTGCTTTCTTTTTGATTTTTTCCTGTATGGGGGTCATAAGCATGCTGAGCAATTCGTTAGCGATGCAAAGTCAGGAGAAGAATTCAGGAAGCGCCTCGGCTTTATTAGGGTTGGTGCCATTTATTATCGGAGCCATTACCGCTCCATTGGTTGGAATTGGTGGAGGGGATACGGCCGTGCCCATGGCAGTCGTGATCGTGGCTTGTAATATTGGGGCATTTGCTTGTTTGAGAAAGTTAGTAGGTTAAAAAAACCGCAGTGAAAAATTTCAGTGCGGTTTTGCTTTGTCTTCACATTACAGATTATGCATTCACAACAGCCTTTTCATAATATCCATGTTCTTCATTCCACATAAAAAGACCGTCTTTTAGTTCAATTCTAGCTGGATGTGTGTCATCTAATGCATGATCACTTTGGGTATGGTCCACAGCTTCATTATTTAAAAGCTCCGTTAGTTCATCTTTCGTAATTAATCTGCACACATGTTTAAGACAGATCTGATCCTCATTGATTAGGTTATTTTCCTTTACAATCGAATTTTTGAACTGGGGGTTAAACTGTAGCATAAACTTAAGATCATCTAAATAAAGAACTCCAAACACTTTCTTCAATCTTAAAGACCCAATTTTAAATTCTCTTTCTGAAACCCAATCTTTAGAGCCAGTTAACGGATTATAAATTAAATATATTTTTTCAAACATGAAGCATTCTCCATTTCTAATTTTTAGGCATAGTATCAATTTTGTTTTATTAATTTGTGTACCTGTTTATCAATGGTTTCAAAGTTTGTATTCAGTGAAAAGGCTAATTCTCTAAATAAAATGTTTTGAATGGAACATAGCATTCTCCGATCTGCTTCAGCTAGTTTCTTCCCATTGTTTTCCACTTTATTTTTTTTCCTCATCAAGGTGTTCACTATTTTTGCGATCGTTTCGCGATTACCTGTTTTAAGTATGTCAGAATAGTACCTTTTGCGGTCATTCGGCTTTTCAATCCAGTTAATACCGGGCTCTTTAAAGGATTCTAGAATTTCCTCCGCTTCACCTTCATCCATCATTTCCTGCATAACACTCTGTTTATTATCCGTTGGGCATTGGATGGTAAGGTTGCTGTCTTCGATCGGATGCAAGATATAATAGGTTCTTGTAATCCCAGAATATGTTTTCGTACATATGTCGACTATTTTGCATATACCATGTGTTGAATAGGTAACCAAATCTCCTTCTTTAAACATGATCATTGCTCCCATTCTTAGTATTGTCAACTTGTTTGACTATTTCTATTTTAATCCAAAGTTTCATTTTTGTCAATTTAGTTGACAATTGCTCGGGAATTTTATATATTATTTCCGACATGGAGGATTGGAGTGAAAAGTTTGAGTTCTGTTCTGGAAAACTTCGATTTTTTTGACTTATTAAGTGAACGGCATCATCAAATTCGCAGTCTTATTGAAAAAAATTGGAATGACAATAGTGATATCTATATTTCTAATTCTGAATGGTTTATTCTATCTAAGCTTTATCAACAGCAGCCAACGATTTCATATGTTTCAAAGCAAGTCAATATATCTCGTCAAGCAACCCATAAATTCATCAAAAATCTTGAGGCAAAGGGAATTCTTAAAATAAAGAATCTCGAGAACAATAAAAAAGATAAATGTGTGCAGTTAACGGAGCTAGGAGAAAAATGCTACCAAGAATATATCGAGTTAAAAGAAAACCTTGAGAAAAAAATTATTGAAAAAATCGGGGACGAACAATTTAGATTACTTAAAGAAATTATGGCATCGGAATGGGGGCTGAAGTCCCTCAATAATGAAACAAATACCGCATTACTAGGCTAGAATTGAGAGACAGGAACCATGCCAGAGGATAGAATGAATCAAAACCCAATCCCGTTTGGAATTGGGTTATTTTTCGTAATATTGATTGAATTTTCTTAGAAGTTGTCCAAAAGCTTTGCATTCCTCATCTGACCAATCATGCACTACTTCATCTAGTCTATTTAAACGGGCTTCTTTATGATCCTGAAGTACTTTTGTTCCAAGTTCTGTTAATTGAAGGGTGTACGCCCTTCCATCTGATGGATCGGGAATTCGATATACAAACCCTTTTTGCTCTAAGGCAGCAGTCTGTCTACTGATCGTAGAGATATCTAGCAAAAATTCATCTGCTAGAATTTTAACCCCCGCAGGTCCTCGGTCCGCTAACCGTCGAAGCAAAAGATAGGCCGATCTGTCAAGATTGCCAAATTTTTTGTGTGAAGAAAGAAAAGTAGAACGACGAATAAGGATGGACAGTTCTAGTTCAATTATTTCCTTGTCTTTATCATGCATCATTTTAACCCCGCTATTAAACAAATTCTTCCTACTAATCATAACATATTCTAATTTTATAAATAAAAATATTTAAAAAATACGAAAAAGTTGTATAATACAATCATGTACTTTCATAATACAACTAATTGAAAAATAAGTAAATTTGAGGGGAAATGAGTTAAGAAGGGGAGAATGTCAATGCTATCTACAAAACAATCAGTTTCAGTGAACTCAGCAAAAAACGAATCCGTTTTAATTGCCAAAGGTGGCTTATTAACACAACCAAAAGCAGTATGGGCAGTATTTTTCGCCAGTATTATAGCTTTTATGGGCCTTGGTCTTGTGGACCCGATTTTACCGGCTATTGCTGACCAATTACAAGCCTCCCACAGTGAGGTAACCTTACTTTTTACTAGTTATAATGCAGTCATGGCAATAGCTATGCTCATTACTGGGATGATTTCCACAAGGTTAGGTATTAAGTGGACATTGCTAACAGGTATTGTCATTATCGCTGTATTTTCAGCACTAGGTGGATTTTCAAATAACATATGGTCGCTCGTTTGGCTTCGTGGAGGATGGGGGCTCGGCAATGCATTATTCGTAGCAACCGCATTAGCTGCCATTGTTTCTCTTTCTAATAGCGGAACAGCTAAAGCGATTATTTTGTATGAAGCGGCCATTGGCCTTGGGATATCAGTAGGGCCACTTCTCGGTGGCTGGCTTGGTGCGATGTCATGGAGAGGTCCGTTTCTAGGTGTGGCGACACTTATGGTCATAGCGTTTATTTGTCTAGTGGTATTAATGCCTAAATCAGAAAAAGCAAGGAACGGATACACAAAAACATCTTTAAAAGATCCATTCCGTGCACTAAAACACCGTTCGCTATTAATTTTTGGTATTGCCGCGGCATTATATAACTTTGGTTTTTTCACTTTATTAGCCTATGCACCTTTTGTTATGGGTTTAGATGAGCACGGCTTGGGTTATGTATTCCTTGGCTGGGGTGTACTATTGGCGATCACTTCAGTTTTCATGGCTCCAAGGCTTCAGGAATCGTTTGGTACAATAAAGTCCATGTGTACGATGTTGACCCTATTCGCCTTGCTGCTTGTTGCAATGGGCATCTGGACTTCTACACAATGGGTTATTATTACTGCGGTTATTTTAGCAGGTGCATTTTTAGGTAACAATAATACTTTAATTACAACTGCTGTTATGAATGCTGCTCCTGTTGACCGTTCAACGGCATCTGCAGCCTATAGCTTTCTTCGCTTTATCGGGGGAGCAATTGCCCCGTTTACAGCGGGAAAACTGGCAGAAATTTTTAATCCCAGTGTTCCATTTTTAGTAGGAGCTGGATTTGTCTTTGTATCAGTCTTATTTATTTTAATTAATAATGTACATGTAAAACATGTTGATGTTGCGGGCATTGGGCATTAAAGGAAAAAGAAGTTAAAGGGGATAATAATTGAGTACTAGTGATATATAAAATAAGCGGAGATTTCCGGTTAGACAGTAAGATAGAGCTGATTTCGGGGTTTATAGGCGGAGATTTTCCGATTAAGCAAAGAAAAGTTACCCATTTTTACGATTTTTGAGGAAATAGTCGGA
>JAENZK010000370.1 GCA_016841285.1 Guptibacillus hwajinpoensis
CAATCGCGTCTGCGATCGCAAGTAAAATGGTTGTAAAAATCGGCTATCGTAAATTGACAGTATCGGGTGGATTTGCCTTAATTGTCGGTTCCTTGATATTTGTAACGTTGTCACCAGAAAAAGGACCGATTTGGGCGGCTTTAGGTTCCTTCTTTATAGGATTTGGATTGGGATTAACAACGACTTCTTTTATTGTTTCAATTCAAAGTACGGTTGGATGGAATGTAAGGGGGATTGCCACAGCTGCGAATATGTTTATGCGTACATTGGGAAGTGCGGTTGGGGCAGCCTTCTTAGGTGGTATATTAAATAGCCGATTACAATCGTTTATTATTAATCGAGGACTAGAGGATACGATAACGTTGGAAACTGCTAATTCTCTTCTAAATGAACAGCAGCGGGCCCAACTAGTTGAATCGACTAAAAATATTTTACAGGAAGGACTGACAATCTCCCTACACACCGTCTATTGGGGTGTATTTATCTTTGCAATCATCACTTTAGCTCTAGTATTTTTTATGCCTGAAACAGAAGAAAAGATAAGTTAGTATAACTTTTCTATTTTAGGAAAAAATGTAGGGGTAAGGAGGTGGATGATGTTATGGCAAAAATTGGCGTGGAACAATCCTTAACAGATGTTCAACAAGCTTTACAAGAAAAAGGGTATCAAGTAGTACAATTAAAGCAAGAAAATGATGCTAAAGGCTGTGATGCCTGCGTTGTAACAGGACTTGATAATAATGTAATGGGAATTGCAAACACAGTTATTAAGGGCCCTGTTATTGAAGCAAGTGGGCTAACAGCGGAGCAAATTTGTCAAGAGCTTGACAATCGGATTAATCAATAACATAAAATTATTTTAGAAAGGAACCAGAGGGGTTCCTTTTATTTTTTCCTCTGTATTATGCTAAAATGATGTGTACAGGAACGAACGATAATACGGAGGAATAGAAAATGAAAAAAGAATTCGTCGTAATTGGACTCGGCCGTTTCGGAGGAAGCATCTGTCGAACACTTGCCCAAGAGGGTATGGAAGTGTTAGCGATTGATATTGATGAAGATAGAGTCCATGAATTTTCGAATATTGTTTCCCAGGCTGTTGTGGCTGACACTACAGATGAAACAACTTTAAAAGACCTAGGTATTCGTAATTTTGATCATGTCATTGTTGCGATTGGTGATAACATCCAAGCAAGTATTTTAACGACATTAATTTTAAAGGAATTGGGTGTCAAAAAAGTTACGGTTAAAGCTCTCAATGATTACCACGAAAAAGTTCTGGCCAAAATCGGAGCAGATAACATTGTCCATCCAGAACGGGATATGGGTAGAAGAATTGCAAACAATATTATCTCTACCAATGTATTGGATTATCTTGAATTGTCGGATGAACATAGCATTGTTGAATTGATCGCTAGTAAAAAGATGGACGGGAAAACATTAATTGAATTAGATGTTCGTGCGAAGTTTGGGTGTAACGTTGTCGCGATTAAAAGAAAAAATAACATTATTGTTTCTCCAATGGCAAAGGAAACCATTCAAGAGGACGATATTTTAATTGTAATTGGTGCTGATAAAGATATTGATAGATTTGGTAAGAGTATATTGGATAATGAATAAAAACCGCCTAAAGGCGGTTTTTATATTTCCATGATGATTGGTAGTATCATTGGTTTGCGTTTAGTTTTTTCGTATAAAAATGGTCCTAAAACATCTGTTATTTCATTTTTAATTTCAGACCATTGTGTTGTTTTGCGTTCCATAATTTTTTCAAGATGTTTAGCAATTAAGCCTTGTGCATCATTTATGAGGTCGCTAGACTCTCTCATATAGACAAAACCTCTTGAAATTAAATCTGGCCCTGCCATAATTTTAAATTCTTTCATATCAATACTTACCACTACGATGACTAAACCTTCTTCAGATAAAATACGGCGGTCACGTAATACGATATTTCCGATATCACCGATACCGTTGCCATCTACATAAACCGAACCGGACGTAATCTTCCCAGAAACCGAGGCTTCCTTACTTGTTAATGTAAGGACATCACCATTATCCATAATAAAATTATTCTCAGGAAGCACACCGCAATCTATAGCAAGCTTTGTATGCATTTTAAGCATACGGTATTCGCCATGAATGGGCATGAAAAACTTCGGTTTCATTAGACGAAGCATTAATTTCTGCTCTTGCTGTCCGCCATGGCCTGACGTATGGATATCGCTTAACGGACCATAAATAACTTCGGCTCCTGCACGATATAGACTATTAATTACACGACTGACACTAATCGTGTTACCAGGGATTGGTGATGATGAAAAGACAACAGTATCTCCTGGATTGATTTGTATTTGTCGATGGGTTCCATTGGCGATTCGTGAAAGTGCTGCCATTGGTTCCCCTTGACTGCCTGTACATAGGATTGTGACCTGATTACTAGGCAATCTATTAATTTGCGAAGCCTCAATGAAAGTGTCTTTAGGAGCCTTAATATATCCTAAATCAAGTCCAATTTGGATCGCTGCCTCCATACTCCGACCAAAAACAACGACCTTGCGATTGTTTTGAACAGCGGCTTCGACCACTTGTTGAAGTCGATGAATATTGGATGCAAATGTTGCAAAAATAATTCGTCCATCTACTTTACGGAAAATTTCTTGAATACTCTCACCAACACGTCTCTCTGACATTGTAAAATCAGGGATTTCACTGTTAGTACTGTCTGAAAGGAGGCAAAGGACACCTTCCTTTCCAATTTCAGCCATTTTTGTTAAATTGGCTGGTTCACCAACAGGAGTAAAATCAAATTTGAAGTCACCGGTATGAACAATGTTGCCCTGTGGAGTTTTTACAACTACACCATAAGCATCTGGGATACTATGGGTGGTACGATAAAATCCAATAGATAAATGGTTGAATTTTATCACGTCTTCCTCTTTAATATCGATTAATTTTGACTGACGTAATAGCCCATGTTCTTCTAGTTTGTTTTTTATTAAACCTAAAGCGAGCTTGCCGCCATAAATAGGTACATTTAGTTGGCGGAGTAAATACGGTATTCCACCAATATGGTCCTCATGTCCGTGCGTAATAAAAACACCTTTAACTTTTTCTGCATTTTTTACTAAATACGTATAATCTGGGATAACATAGTCAATCCCTAATAGCTCGTCCTCTGGGAATTTAATACCGGCGTCGATAACTATGATTTCATCCTTATATTGAATACCATACGTATTTTTGCCAATTTCGCCCATTCCACCTAAAGCAAATACTGCAACTTGATCTTCTTTTAAAAATTTCATAATCTATACATTCTCCAATACAAAGTTTTCAGATCTCTTTTCATACTCAAGATGGGCTTCATCAAGCTTTTGAATAAATTCGATATTATATTTTTTTTCCGCTAATTTAGTCCGTACATCTCTTTCTGATTCTGCTTCCACATAAATCGTTTTTGTTCGTTCCCGAACGGGTACTTCAGTTTTTATCTCTTGAAAAAACACTTTATAAATCATACTAACAATCTCTCCTTGCCTTTTCCAATTAATTATCTTTGTTCATTATAGCGGAAATTTAAATCTTTTTCATTTTTTTTCTACAAAAGCTTATATTTGGTACAAATTAGATCCGAAAAAATTCCAAAATGGAGGGTTAAGCTATCGTTTTTCGACCAAATAAATCCTTCATATGGGCTCTAATTCTTTTTTTTAATCTCTTGAACATATACATTCATCTCCGTTCTAGTGTTTTTTATACTGTTTTTTATTTGATCTTATTATGTGTAAAATCCCTTTTTTGTTTCATGGGGTTTCTTGGAAACGGCATAATAAAAAGGCCAACATACAAAATGTCAGCCTTTATTTTATATAGTTCTTTATATTATTCGACAACAATAGCATCGGCAATTTCTTGGAATGGGTCGTCTTTATTGATGTGGTCATAAAACATGATTCCGTTTAAATGATCAATCTCATGCTGAAAAACGATGGCCGGTAATCCTTTTAAACGAAGTTTG
>JAENZK010000371.1 GCA_016841285.1 Guptibacillus hwajinpoensis
AATCCTGCGCATTTTGAAGCATATAAAGCAATAGCTGCAACTACTGTCTTTCCCGAACCGACATCTCCTTGCAGCAACCGATTCGTACGATATGGCGAAGACATGTCATTTAGAATTTCATCCACTACTCTTTTTTGGGCATTGGTTAATGGAAATGGCAGGGCATTAATAAATTGGTTTACCACATCTGTAGAAAATTCAAGTGAAACACCGCCACTTTGCTCTCGTTCAAATTTTCGCAATGCCTGCATTTTTAATTGAAAGAGCAGAAACTCTTCATAAACTAACCGTCTTCTTGCTTGTTTTAAATGTTCGGGGCTTGTTGGACGGTGAATTTGAAAGATTGCATCTTTTTTTGATAATAATTTATATCTTTTTAAAATCGATGTAGGAAGCGGATCCTCAATATATTCACCATACTGATGTAATCCGAGTGATATCAGACGCTGTATCCCTTTTACGGTAAGTTTTCCCCTAACAGAGTATACAGGTTCAAATTGTTGTTTTCTTATAACCGAACCTTTTTTCAAAACATTCCCCGTAATCGTTTGCCGATGTTGATCCCATTTCCCAGTTATGGTTACAGTATCGCCAACGGCAATTTGTTTTTTCAAATAAGGCTGATTAAAAAAGACGACTGATATTAATAATTGATTAACAAAAACTCGAATTAAGATGCGGGATTTTTTTCGTCCATAAAAGGTCAAAGAAGGCTCACTATGAACCTTCCCTTCTACTGTTATTCTCTCTTCATGTTTGATCTCACCTAAATTTCGAATTCGATAATCTTCATATCTATAAGGAAAGTATTCCAATAACTGACGAATACTATGGATTCCCATCTCATTTAATGAAAGAGCCGTTTCCTCTCCGATTCCTTTGATCTCAATGATTCCTTGACTTAAAGTACTCACTTCTCTATTGCTCCCTTTATTTACAGTAAAAAGGCTCATTCTCTTATGAATTGAACGAGCCTAATTGTGTTTAACTTCAGTTGCACTATTCAACAGCAAAGATGAATGGGTATAAAGGTTGTTCCCCATTATGAGCTTCAATTTCTATATCTGGAAAGTTTTCTTCAAGAAATTGTTCAAGCTCTGAAAGATCGTCCTCATCCGCATCTTCACCTTGAAGAAACGTAATTATTTCATCATCTTCTGATATTATCTCTTTAAGTAAAGCGATGGCAGCTTTATTTTTATTTTCATCAGTCACGACTATTTTCCCATCAAAAATCCCCATAAAATGATCTTTTTTGATTTCTAAACCGTCGATTACCGTATCTCTGACAGCATAGGTGATTTGGCCAGTTTTCACATTTCCAAGCGCATTCGTCATTGCTTTTTCATTTTCCGCAACAGAGACTGCTGGATTAAATGCAAGGAGGGAAGTCATTCCTTGTGGTACTGTTTTGGAAGGAATAACAATAACTTCCTGATCGATGACAGAAGCAGCTTGTGTGGCAGCCATAATAATATTCTTATTATTTGGCAAAACAATAACTTTTTCAGCATGTACATCGTTAATGGCTTGAACGATATCCTCTGTACTAGGGTTCATCGTTTGTCCGCCTTCAATGACTGCTTGGGCCCCTAAACTCTTTAATAATTCGGCAATTCCTCGTCCCATTGCAACAGCAACAATCCCATATTCGCTCTTTTTCTGTGGGACTTTGTTTTGAGAGGGTGTCACATGTTGATCAGCCTCTAAGATTGAGGAATGTTGTTCCCTCATATTTTCAATCTTAATTTTAATTAGGCTGCCAAAATTTTGAGCGTAATTTAATACGTTTCCGGGATGCTCAGCATGAATATGTACTTTCACTATTTCCTCATCAGATACAACAAGTAATGAGTCGCCATGATGACTCAGTTCTATACGAAAACCATCCTCTGAAAATGGATTAAGCTTTAATTTATCTTCTTCAAATTTAACCATAAACTCTGTGCAATAACCAAATTCAATATCCTCTGTCAACATATGACTTTGAGCAGATTTATGATGCGCAGCATTTACAAGTTCAGTCATTGAAGGCTGTGCTTCTGAAACTTCAGGTAGTTCCTCACCCTTTAAAACTGCCAAAAATCCTTCATAAATGGTAACAAGACCTTGACCGCCACTATCCACTACCCCCACTTCTTTTAAAACAGGCAGCAAATCGGGAGTGCGATCCAATGAAGCCTTTGCTTCCTTTAATACTTCTTCCATTACTTGAACAATATCGTTATTCTTTTTTGCAACTCCAATAGCCTTTTTACCTGCATCCTTTGCCACTGTCAAGATAGTTCCTTCAACAGGCTTCATAACCGCCTTATAGGCTGTCAGTACCCCTGCCTCAAAAGCAGCTGCAAATTCAAAGCTATTAATACTTTCCTTCGTTTCAATAGCCTTCGCAAATCCACGGAATAATTGCGATAAAATAACACCGGAATTTCCACGAGCGCCCATTAATAAGCCCTTTGAAAAAGCGGAAGCCACCTTACCAACATGATTCGTCGTTTGTTGTTTTACCTCATTTGCTCCTGATGTAATCGATAAATTCATGTTTGTACCCGTGTCACCATCCGGTACAGGGAACACGTTTAATGCATCAACCATTTTTGCGTTTCTTGATAAATTATTGGCACCGGCAAGCACCATTTGTGCAAACTGTATTCCATCTAATTGTTGCATCGTCACTAAATTTCCTCCCTTACCATCCTTACATCCTAATTGCTATGGATTAGTTACCCTAACACCTTGAACAAAAATATTGATTGAATCCACAGCTAGGCCTAATGTCTGGTTAAGCGTATATCTTACTTTCGTTTGCACATTATGCGCTACCTCTGAGATTTTCGTTCCATAGCTAACAATGATGTACATATCTATATGGACTTCATCATTTTCATGACGAACTTGGATGCCCTTTTTAAAATTTTCTTTTCTTAGAATTTCAGAAATTCCATCTTTTATTTGATTTTTAGAAGCCATTCCTACAATTCCATAGCAATCCACTGCTGCGCCACCAGCAATTGTTGCGATGACCTCATTGGATATTTCAATTTGACCATAATCTGTTTTCATTTCAATGGACATAATAATCCCCCTTTTAATAAAACTCGGATACTTAACGCCATTTTACTATAATTTAACTTATAATAAAAGTATCACCAAACCGCCAAAAAGACTGTCAAGTAAATTTTCTTGAATCTAAATTCAATCCTTTATTGATTTATCTTTTTTTTTATGATAAATTAATTGAGTGTTTGTTTATTCAGTAAGCTGAATAAAGTAAGGGATATATGCAATTTTTTTGTGCTAGAGGAGGGAAATTAAAATGAAACAATGTGCAATTACTGGAAGAAAAACTCGTTCAGGTAACCACCGTTCACATGCGATGAACGCTAATAAACGTACATTTGGTGCGAACTTACAAAAAGTACGCATTTTAGTTGATGGCAAACCACAGCGTGTATGGGTGTCTGCTCGTGCTCTTAAATCAGGTAAAGTAGAACGCGTCTAATAAAAAAGAAAAAAGCACCTTTTATGAGGTGCTTTTTTTAATCTTTTTTAAATGCCCCAATAATCGCTCTTACAAAACCACCCAAAAATCTAGGTAATTTAATCGTATAAAATTTCATGATTTCCCTCCTCAAAGCGGTTTACCTTTTCCATTTTTCATGGCCACTTCAATCTCGTTTTCAATATATTCATAGGAAGTAAAAATGTACCTAAAGATTTATATATAATAGCCACTTACTTATTCCCTATCATATGCAAATTGATTATGCTTGAGAACTAATGAAAATAAAAAAGGAAGCTAAAGAGGTGTCCTCTTTGCTTCCTATCCACGAATAGCTTCGATTGCTTTTTTGCGATCTTCCTTATTGAATACAGCTGAACCTGCCACAAGAACATTGGCCCCTGCTTCAATACAAAGTTTTGCAGTTTCAGGATTAACACCGCCATCCACTTCAATCTCAATGTCCAACCCACGTTCATTTATCATGTCCGCCGCCATTTTAATTTT
>JAENZK010000372.1 GCA_016841285.1 Guptibacillus hwajinpoensis
ACGGGCGGAAGAATATATAGCCATAGTCTTGAAAAAATTATGCCTAATTTTGCACAAGAGGCACCCATTGAAAGAAAAATTACTCGTGAAAAAATAAGCTTGATGACAGAAGAAAGCAATGTAACGATTGACTTTACTTCTGAAAAGCTAGGAATTCAAGGCAGTGATTCTTACTCTGTTTTAAGAGGAGAGTTTGATCAATGGCTTGCCGAAAAAGCAGAGGAAGCAGGTGCCCAATTAATTCCTGGCATCCGCGTAGATGACCTAATTGTTAGTAATGGAAAAGTATGTGGTGTTGTAGCAGGTGAAGATGAGCTTGAAGCTGAGGTCGTTATTTTAGCAGATGGTGTAAATTCTTTATTAGCACAAAAATTAGGATTTAGAGATGACATTAAACCTCATGAAGTGGCAGTCGGTGCCAAAGAGGTCATTGAACTTCCTCAAAAAGTAATTGAAGATCGTTTTAATTGTAACGAAGGGGAAGGAACGGCATGGTTGTTTGCTGGGGGTCCTTCGGCCGGCCGTGTTGGTGGGGGTTTCTTATATACCAATAAAACAAGTATATCACTTGGAATTGTATGTACATTAAGTGACTTAGAGAATTCAGAAAAGTCCGTTCCACAAATGCTAGAGGATTTTAAAAATCATCCAGCTGTTAAACCTTTAATTAAAGATGGAAAAATGATTGAGTATTCAGGACACCTAGTTCCTGAAGGTGGTTTAAATATGATTCCTAAAATCATCGGTGATGGAGTTCTTGTAGTTGGCGATGCAGCAGGCTTATGTATCAATATTGGATATGCAGTAAGAGGGATGGACCTAGCCATTGCATCAGCTGAATGTGCAGCGAAAGCTATTTTACATGCAAAGGCAAAAAATGATTATAGCGAAGCGGGCTTAACAAAGTATAAAGAACTATTAGATGAAAGCTTTGTAATGAAGGACTTAACATTATACAGTAAATTTCCGCATTTTATGGAACATACTTCAAGAATTTTCAATGAGTACCCTAGACTTGCGGCTGATGTTATGACCGATATGTTCGTAATCAACGGAGAACCTGGAAAGCCACTTATGAAGAATATGATGAAGCAAGTGAAAAAAGTAGGTCTTATGAATATCGTGAAGGATGGAATTAAGGGGGTTCGCTCACTATGACCAAAGTAAATGTTGAGGAAAAACTTGGTGTAAATAAGTTTAATGTAGATGAAGAAAATCCTCATATTATTTTAAAAAAAGACAATATAGATATGAAGGAATTTAAAAAATTAATGATTGCCTGTCCTGCAGGTTTATATACACAAAATGAGGATGGAAGCGTCCGCTTTGACTATGCTGGCTGTGTTGAATGTGGAACCTGTCGTGTTCTTTGCGGAAAAACAATTATAGAAAAATGGGAATTCCCTCAAGGTACATTCGGTATTGAATTCAGATGTGGTTAATGAAAAATCAACTGAAGGACGGGATTAAAATGGGCACAGATTGGTTGGAAGGGAGAGCGAGAATAACTCCTAATCGTCGGGCAGTCAAGGACAATGATACAAGAGAATGTTGGACGTATAGACAATTAAATACACGGGCGTATAATCTTGCTAGTCATTTACTGAGTATCGGCGTTAATAAAGGAGATCGCGTTGTATTATTTTCTCCTAACCATATAAGTTATTTTGACTTCTTATTTGCCTGTACGAAAATCGGAGCAATTTTTGTTCCTATTAACTGGCGGTTGTGTAGACATGAGATTGAAAGTATCCTTGAAGATTGTAGTCCCAAATGTATAGCCTTACCTATGGAAAAAGAGTATGAAGTAAGCAATTATAGCTATCATAAAATTTTTATTAATAGCGAAGAATATGATTTGTTATTAAATAAGACAATTAGTCATATGCCCTTTGAAACTGTGAAAGAGGAAGATCCAGCTGTTATTTTATACACTAGTGGTTCTACTGGGAAACCAAAGGGCGTGCTACTTTTACATCGAATGTTACTATCAAATGCGTATAATACCATTTTGAGTTGGAATATAAAAGAAACAGATGTAACACTGACCATTACTCCGATGTTTCATACTGCGGGATTGTTTGCGTTAACGATTCCTATACTAATGTCGGGTGGACAGGCTGTTATTATTAGAAAATATGATGCCAATGAAACTATTCAATTAATAAATGACGAAAAATGTACGCTGCTCTTTATGGTCCCGACGATGTACCATATAATGATTCAGTCACCGTTATTTTCAGAATCTAATTTTAATTCAATGAGAACGTTTATTTCTGGGGGATCGCCTTGCCCTCGTAGCATATATAAAGCATTTGAAAAGAAGGGTTTAAATTTCAAAGAAGCCTACGGTATGACAGAAGCAGGACCAAATAATTTTTATATAGATCCAGAGACTGCCAGAAGAAAGATCGGATCAATAGGTTTACCAATGATGTTTATTGAGGTGAAAATTATACTTGAGAACGGTATAGAAGCTGAGCCTGAACAAATAGGGGAAGTTGTAATCAGCGGCGCGCACCTATTTGCTTGCTATTGGAACAATCTAGAGGAAACGAACAAGGTATTAAAAGATGGACAATTCCACACAGGGGACCTTGGAAAAAAGGACAAGGATGGATATTTTTATATCGTTGGCAGAAAAAAAGAATTAATTATTAGTGGGGGAGAAAATATTTATCCTTTAGAAATTGAACATGTTCTTCATGAACATCCTGCTGTAAATGAAAATGCGGTTATAGGTTTACCTGATGAAAAGTGGGGGGAAATTGTTGCTGCTATAGTTTCTTTAAAACCATCTTATGCCTTACAGGAAGAAGAGTTAAAATGTTATTGCAGAGAAGTGTTAGCTGGATATAAAATCCCTCGAAAAATATTTTTTGTCGACAAGCTGCCGAAAAATGGCGCAGGTAAAATTGATAAGAAGCAGATTGTTGAAATTTGCAGAAGTTTAGATTCATTATTTGTATCGTAGGAAGCAAGGAATTGGGACATGGGGTTAACCTTGTCCCAAATTTTTTGCCTCGGAAACGGAGCCACAAACCCGCCCCCGTGCCCACCACCCGCCCCTGTGGCCCGGCCCCCGTCGCCCAACCATCCCCTCAGTGTGCAAATTTCAAAAATTTTTGAATTTAGGTGTAGCATTTGTTTCATTTCTGTTATATAATTAAAAAAAATAAAACAAATTGTTATATAACAACAAAATTATAAATAATTCATTAAAAATTTTGCGAAAAGGGGAAATCGGAAATGAATAAAATTGATGCGATTGCTCGGAGAATTTTTGGTTGGAAATTAAATAGATGGGATAGATGGTATGATCATGAAAGCCGTACTTTCATTCACGATTCTGAATTCCAGCCTGAAAAAAATATAGATCATGCAATGTTAATCGTAGACAGATTACAACAATTCGGATTTACTTATAAAACAAATGGAACATCTGAGGTAACCTTTAATGATGCAAAAGGGACAGGAGAAACACTTCCACAAGCCATTACAAATGCGGCATACTCTATCATTGAAAAAAACTCTACTGCGGATAGCAGCAGAATTTGGAGTACTTTGTGCTAAATAATAAGAAAAAAGGAGTTCGCATAATTGGAACTCCTTTTCTTATTTTTAAGATTCTATTGTTTCTGCAAACATTTTGCAGAATTCACACCAATTATTAATAATAATATGCTTGCCATCCATTGAAATAAGACCTTGGTCTCTAAGCTTTGAAACGATACGACTCACAGCTTCACGAGTAGTCCCGATCGAATGGGCTAAATCTTGAATGGTGAGAGGTAACTCAATTTTTACCCCACATGTAGTCTTATTCCCGAATTCACGGGCAAGTCTGTCTATAGCTTTTACTGTTCTACTGTATACGTCCAGTAGGGCAATGTCGTGTAAGACTGAGTTAAAAGAGCGCAATTGACCGCTCATAAACCGAATCATCTCAACAGAAAGCTCGGGATTACTTGCTATAGCCTCTTCTAGGTCCAAATTTGTTAAATAAAGTAC
>JAENZK010000373.1 GCA_016841285.1 Guptibacillus hwajinpoensis
TATTATTTACTTAGTAAATTTATAGCTCTTTGTATTTCAATGCTGGTGGCGTTGGGGATTTCCTACGGGTTATTTGGAATAGTCATCGCTTTTACGACCGATGTGGCCCAGTTTAGCTTTTTTACAACCTTTTTCTTATTAAATCTTTTTTTAATCATTATTTTTTCAGCATTATCAGTGTTGGTTGGTTCCATTAGTGTTACAAGAATGCAAGGTTTGTCTTATGCTTTATTTGTATGGAGTTTTCTGGTATTCGGCTATGAATTTATTATTTTTTCGATTATTGACTGGGTTCCATATGCACAAAAGTTAAATAGCATGCTTGTTCTTGTACTATCTAATCCGATTGAATCATTACGTGTTTGGTCCATCACGAAGCTGAATGCAGATTATATATTTGGTCCTGAATATTTACTGATTCATAAGTGGGGGCAGGATGGAAGTTTAACCAATTATGTGATCATGTCATCTTTGTTCATGATTGTAATATCATTAGTTCTGGCTAATTTTACAATCAAAAAAAGGAGGGAGAGAGTTGGCTGATTCTACTATCGTTCTTAAAGCGCAAAACCTTTCCAAGATCTACGGAAAAAAACAGGTATTATCTTCTACCGACCTTTCCATTAATAAGGGAGAATGTGTTGTTTTTTGCGGAGGAAATGGGGCAGGGAAGAGTACATTAATCAAACTGCTTACAGGAATTGAGAAACCAACATCCGGTACAGTTCAATTTCTGACTTCAAAGAAAAAAAGTTTTGGCTATATGCCTGACAATATGAATTTTCCGGGAGAATTGTCTCCGATTGAGGTATTAATGTATTATCGTACATTTGTCGATGCAAGCAAAGAATCTATAAATGAAGTTATCAAAAAAGTGGGTTTATGGGAAGTACGCAACCAAAAGATCAGTTCCTTTTCAAAAGGAATGTCACAGCGTGTTAATTTAGCACAAGCACTTCTTGCCGATGTGGACCTTTATATCTTTGATGAGCCAACGAATGGGCTGGATCCTTACTGGGTGATAGAATTTAAGAATATTATTAAAGATCTAACTAATAATGGAAAAACAGTGATTTTAAGCAGCCACATTATGAGAGATGTTGCTGAAATTTCCGATCGCGTTTTTATTATATTTGAAGGTCAGATAAAAGAAAGTGGCAGCCTTGAGGAAATTTATGAAAAATATAAGACGCAAACTCTAGAAGAAGTTTTTCTTAAATTACTCGATAAGTCACACAGTGTTGCCTAAGGGACAAAATGTCCCTTTTATTTGTTAGATTATTATATTTTTCATAAACTTTAGTTTATAATATAGTAAGCGAAACATAGGAAAGGGATGTCTGTAATGTTTGATTTCATGTATTTTCCTGATAATAAATGGGAATATATCCCATCGTTTATCATGGTATTAATAGTGGTCCTGATAGCTATTTTAGCTGTCAACCAAATCATTAAGTTTTCTAAAAAAGAAGAAGAAAAAGCAAGGATGCTAGAAAAACAGTTTATGAAGAATAAACTAGATAGCCGTAAATAAATCGTTAGGTAAAGCACTTCTATATGATGTGCTTTTTTATTTTTTTGCTATGATTGAATTAAATAATAGTGAGAGAAAGGGGAAGGGGTATGCCATTAGAAATTGTTCGAAATGATATTACAACAGATGGGGTGGAAAATGCTAGTCGAGAATATAGCGCAGACCAAATCAAAAAAATGATCCAACATCAGAAAGAAAAATACAATTGGAAATTTATGTTTCTTGGAGCCAATATCGATGCCGTTTCAACTGCAAAACGTTTTGGAATTAGTGAAGCCTACGCTGTTGATTATCATGCTGATCAAGTTGGAACGCAATTGAATTATGAGGCCTTAAACGAAGTAGTGATGAACGTCCGCAGCGGGAAAATAATAGATCGTAGCTGGAAAAAAGAAATTGAAAGTGATTATAAAAGACGTTCCTTTAATCGTCCGTAATTATATTATGTAAACAAGGTTATATGTCGAAGTGCCATGCACTTCGACATATAATCCTGCAACTTTATAACTCCAACTCTCCAAGCTTTTTAAATACTTTATCCCTTGTGAAATTACGAGACTGCCATGCATCACTTTCTAATACATCTCTCTCTTGCTTTCGCTCTTTAAGCAATACTTCCAAACCTGGAACATTCGGATTTCTTTCATAAAGCTCTATCAGTCCAAGAATACCAGTGGAAGAAAATTGGTTTAAATAATGAATGTCAATTTTTCCTGTTTCCTCATAACGGGCAATATTTTGCTTAACAACAATCCAATCGAGATTGATGGTATTGATGCCAACATAATAAATGAGTGCCGCTATAAAATAAAAATGAAACAAGGAAAGTTGATCAAGCCAAATCCTCACAAGCGTGTAGGCAAGGATAAACATAAGAAAAATCATGAAAGAATGGACTAGAACTCTCAAAAATGTAAAACCATAGGCATCTTCATACATTAGCATTCTCATGAAGGATGAAATCAGAATAACAGCACTAGACAGTACAAGGATTGTTAAAATGAAACGGATTGTTTTCTTAAGAAAACCTTGAACTTGCTCCGTAGAATATATAACAGCAACAGTAACGGATAAGTTTATCATCGTCACAAAAAGTAACTCGAAAAATCCACGACGTGCGTATTCAGCATAGGTGAAGCCGTCTCCAAGTGTCCCACTGAAAAAATATTTAAATTGAACAGCGACAAACAGGATATACACCAAATCCAAAAGCAACAGAACCGTTAATGTTATCACTCCATCCATTGAAACGGGCTTGATCATCCCATCCTTTTGAATCACATCCATTTTCCTTTGTAAAAGCACCTGCAAAAAGCCGAAAAATACCAAAGTAATAATGAAAATGATAACGATACGGAAAACAAGATCTCCCCGGAATGTCATAAAATTAGGGATATTACCTAAAATTCTTGCGAATTGAGTATCAGCTTTAATTAGCAAATTAATAATGATAAATAAGAATGGAACAGAGATTCCGATACCAATTAAAATCTTTTTCCACACATCAAAATGCTTTTTATTATTGCTGTTTTTTGACAGTCTGGAAGTATATTTTATAAAAGCTGCATTATAACGAACTCCATCAACGAGACGTCTTAGGATGTAATAAATAAAACTGAGATTACTCCATTCAAATTTTTTCGGAGAAGTAATTAAAACGAGATGAAAAATAACAAGTGCTGGAATGACAAAAATATTTAAGATATAAAACGGAGCGGTTTCATATAAATAATAGCCGGCTCCTAGGATCCAAATCGAAATCAGTAACAAATACCCAAAGCGTTGATGAGAGAATGTAAACGAACGAAATCTCCAAAAAAATAGTAAATAAAAGAAAATGATAAAAACAAAATAGGAGATGCCAATCTGAAACCTAAAGAATGATTCTTCGGCCAGTGCCCCAACAAAAAAGCATAAAAGTAAAAAGATCCAATCTTTCTGTACCATTTTAAACTCCATTTCAATCCCTCCAAAATCTAAAAAGTTATCCTATATACCTAGTTAATCTAGGTATAGGAATAAAAAAATATTCAAACCATACAGAATCGTAAATATTCTATATACATAGAATATCTTTGTATTGATCCAAAAAAAATTATACAGAAGCTTTCTTTCCCCACCTGTAACTTAATAAGCATAAAGGATACAGCAGTATGGTAAGGAAAATGCATAATCCAATAAATGTCTCTGTCAACAATGGATTGAACCATTCACGTGGAATGATCTTAAAAACTGTTAAAAACATCAAGGTCAAATTCGGCACTAATGCCATTATAAAAGTTCGCTTTAATACTTTCTTGCCTTTATGTCCAAAACCTTTTCCTATTTCATAACCAAGCAATGCCCAAAACACCATGTATATTAGAGCAATCAAGATAGTAATGGACGTCAACTGATTCCATAGGCTTTTCGACCATGTCCAATCGAATATATTGTGGGCAAGAGTTAGTGTGGCTCCACCGCCAA
>JAENZK010000374.1 GCA_016841285.1 Guptibacillus hwajinpoensis
TTCGCCTTGGCGTATTTGCGCCCAGATTTTTTCGAGCTTGCTCGAAAAACTACCTTTAAAAATCTGAGGCATCCGCCGGAGGCTTAACTTTATTCAGCAGGGATTATACTCCCACTGAATTAAAACTCTAATTGGATTCATCTCACCACTTATGGAAGTGGGAGATCTCTGCTGAATGAAGTTAAAGCGTGTTCTAACACTTCATCTAAATGTTCAACTGGTATATACGTAAGATCTTCTCTTACACTTTCAGGGATGTCTTCAAGATCTTTTTCATTTTCTTTAGGGATAATAATCGTTTTTAACCCAGCACGGTGGGCAGCCAATGATTTTTCCTTTAAACCACCAATTGGAAGCACCCGACCTCTAAGAGTGATTTCACCGGTCATGCCGACCTCTTTACGAACAGCTCGGCCTGTTAATGCCGATACAAGCGCTGTTGCCATAGTTATCCCTGCAGAAGGTCCATCCTTTGGAATAGCTCCCTCCGGTACGTGAATATGAATATCGTTCTTCTCATGGAATTCAGGGTCAATATTTAATTCACTTGCTCTTGAACGTATATAACTGAATGCAGCTTGAGCAGATTCCTTCATTACATCCCCAAGCTTTCCCGTTAGTGTCAATTTACCTTTTCCGGGTACTACAGATACTTCAATTGCTAAAGTATCTCCACCGGCTGTTGTATAGGCTAAACCTGTTGCTGCACCGACCTGATCTCGAATTTCTGCTTGACCAAAGCGGAATCGAGGTTTTCCAAGAAATTCTTCGAGGCTTTTTTCAGTAATAATGATTCTTTTCCGGTCTTCCGTTACGATGATCTTAGCTGCTTTTCTGCATAGATTTGCGATTTGTCGTTCTAAACTACGAACTCCAGCTTCTCGTGTATATGTACGAATAACCTTTAATAAAGCTTCATCACGGATTTGTAATTTACCTTTTTCAAGTCCATGGGCTTTTACTTGTTTTGGAAGAAGGTGGTCTTTAGCTATATGCAGTTTTTCAACCTCAGTATAGCCAGCAATCGAAATGATCTCCATCCGGTCTAAAAGTGGACTAGGAATGGTGGCGATGCTATTTGCTGTTGCAATGAACATAACCTTTGAAAGATCATAGGTCTCTTCAATATAATGATCACTAAAATTTGCATTTTGTTCCGGATCGAGCACCTCCAACATCGCTGAAGATGGGTCACCTCGAAAATCATTGGACATCTTGTCAATTTCATCGAGTAAGAACAATGGATTTATCGTACCGGCCTTTTTCATGCCTTGAATAATTCTTCCTGGCATCGCTCCTACATATGTTCTGCGATGACCACGAATTTCAGCTTCATCTCGAACACCGCCAAGTGACACCCTGACAAAATTTCTTCCTAATGATTTTGCAATCGATCGTGCTAAAGATGTTTTACCAACCCCAGGAGGGCCAACAAGACAAAGAATTGGGCCTTTTAATGATTTTGTAAGCTTTTGAACAGCTAAATATTCTAATACACGTTCTTTAACTTTCTCAAGGCCATAATGATCTGCATCCAATACATTTTCAGCATTTTTAATATCTAAGTTATCAGTTGTTTCCTTATGCCACGGAAGCGCTAACAGCCAGTCAATATAATTGCGAATAACTGAACTTTCTGCAGAACTTGCCGGTACCTTTTCAAACCGGTCCAGTTCTTTTAACGCTGTTTCTTTTACTCGCTCAGGCATCCCGGCTTGCTCAATTTTTTCTTTAAACGTTTCAACCTCGCCTGTTTTTCCTTCTTTATCCCCTAATTCCTTCTGAATCGCCTTCATCTGTTCACGAAGATAATATTCTTTTTGTGTGCGCTCAATTGAACGTTTAACACGCTGTCCGATTTTCTTTTCTAAATTTAAAATTTCTTTCTCATTGTTAATTAAAACAATCATTTTTTCGAGACGTTCTTTTACATCTAAAGTCTCCAATATTTCTTGCTTTTCCTTTATTTTCAAGGATAAATGGGAGGCAATAATATCTGCCATTCTCCCCGGTCCTTCTATGTCAGCAACAGATGCATATGTTTCAGCCGTAATTTTCTTCGAAAGTTTTATGTATTGTTCAAATTGACTTAGTAAAGTCCTCATTAATGCACGTTCTTCTGAATTTGCTTCCTCGTACTCATCGATTTGTTCAATCTGTACTAAAAATGTATCTTCATCTTCGATATATTGTAAAATCTTAGCTCTATTTATTCCTTCAACAAGTACGCGAATCGTTCCGTTTGGGAGCTTTAGCATTTGTTTTACTTTTGAAAGAGTTCCTACTTCAAAAATATCTTCTTCCGACGGGTCATTAATACCTACTTCTTTTTGTGTGGCAAGACAAATTAAATGTTCATCTACCATAGCCTTTTCAAGTGCCTGTACTGACTTTTCTCGTCCGACATCCAAATGAAGTACCATCGTTGGATATACAAGTAAACCACGCAACGGAAGGAGGGGGACGATCATCTCTTTATTATTCGTCATATCCTATGTTACCTCCATATATCAAATGCGCCTTGGCATATTTGCGCCTTTTTACTGAATAATGTTATGCCTTTTTACAATTCTATCTTATTTAAATAACTCTTGTCTATTGATATGTTATTTGTTATAGGTAAAATGTTACGGGGGCGCCACAGAAATGTCAGTAATAACGACACGTCTTGGCAACCCCTTCATTAGATCTAAATTGATGCTGGTGGAGGATTTAGCTCAATACTGGAAGCAGGAATAGCTTCGTCATACAGCGTATCTTCCCCTTCAAAGAAGCGTGGAAATACATTTGAAAATACTTCATTCAAATGTAAAACAGGAACAACTTCTATGCCCTCAATTTCATCAAGAATCGTTTGATAATTTTCTTTCGGAATAAATACTTTTTTAGCTCCTGCTTTTTGAGCAGCCCTTACTTTGGCTACAACACCGCCGACCGGTTTCACATTTCCATGAACACTTATTTCACCGGTAAATGCTACAGTATTATCAACCGAAAGCTTATGAATAGCAGAAAAAATCGCTGTTGCCATTGCAACTCCTGCAGATGGGCCGTCAACAGGAACACCTCCAGGGAAATTTACATGGATATCATAATCCGATTGCTTAACACCCATCGAACGCAATACGGTCAAGACATTTTCAATGGACCCCTTTGCCATGCTCTTACGTCGAATGGATTTCCCTTGATTTCCGATACTTTCTTCTTCGACAATTCCTGTTATATTAATGGACCCTTTTTCTTGAGCTGGAATGACCGATACTTCAATTTCAAGTAACGCCCCCATATTAGGTCCAAAAACGGCTAGTCCATTCACTAATCCAACCTTCGGCTCCTTATGAATTTTCTTTTCGTAGCGAGGTGATAACTGGCTTGAATGGATTACCCATTCAATTTCTCGCTCAGAAATGTCTTTTTTATTTTCGGAAATAGCCAGACCCGCTGCAATTTGCATTAGATTAACAGCTTCCCGCCCATTTTTAGCATACCTTGAAACGATATCAATACCGTTTTCTGATACTTCCATTTTAATTTTATTGGCTGCATTTTTGGCTACCTTTGCAATTTCTTCAGGATCCAGTTCACGGAAAAACACTTCCATGCATCTTGAACGAATGGCCGGTGGAATCTCTTCAGGCGTTCTAGTCGTTGCACCAATCATTCTGAAATCAGCCGGCAATCCATTTTTAAAAATATCATGAATATGAGCTGGAATTTGCGGATTTTCCGCACTATAATAAGCGCTTTCTAAAAAGACCTTGCGATCCTCAAGAACCTTTAAGAGCTTGTTCATTTGAATAGGATGTAGCTCACCGATTTCATCAATAAATAATATTCCTCCATGAGCGTTCGTAACCGCCCCTTGTTTGGGCTGCGGATTACCCGCTTGCCCCATCGCACCCGCCCCCTGATAGATCGGATCATGGACAGAACCGATAAGAGGATCGGCAATTCCTCTTTCATCTAAACGTGCAGTGGTGGTATCTAACTCAAT
>JAENZK010000375.1 GCA_016841285.1 Guptibacillus hwajinpoensis
AGTAAACGGCTTATAGCCGTGGAGCAAACCACCCTTTGGAAGGGTGGTTATGATTAATTGCATTATCCGCAAGCAATAGGATGGTCATATCGTCCATTGGTGGGTTATGCAGGCCTGCGCGGACATCGCGGTAATACCGTTGTAAGGGACTTTTGGCTGATAAACTTTGGGCGCCAACGACTCTCATCGATAAATCGACAACCTTAATGGCCGCATTTGTGACGGCAACCTTGACCGCACTTAATTCTGGTTTTAATTGATTCCGTTCCTCCTCACTAGATGAATCCCACTGTTTCGCTACTGCATAAAGAAAATAACGTGCTCTCATTAATTCCAATTCCATATCCCCAATTTTTTGCTTTACGTATGGCAAGTCAATAATGGATCCTTGAATGCTGTTTGGAGAGTAGTCTTGTGCAAAAGCAATCGCTGAGCTCTGTGCAGCTTGGGCAATACCTAAATAGCATGCAGGTATATGAAGTAGCCATCCAGAAGCGCGTTTATTTCCTGGTTCAACCCGTTCAACAAGATATTCCTCTTCAACCTTGACTCCATTTAAAACTAAATCATGACTTCCAGTACCTCTCATAGCGATGCTATCCCACGTTTCTTCAATATGTAAACCAGGTGTTGATCTCGGGATTAGAAAATAAGCAACCTCACCCGTTTCTTGGGCAGTTGCTGACACGTTAAAGTAATCCAGCACTGGAGACATTGTCGTAAAAGTTTTTCGCCCAGTAATTACCCAATAATTATCTTTCTTTACTGCTGTTGTAGTTGGCTTGCCCCCGCGTGTAGGGCTTCCTGTTTGTTGTTCTGATGCGCAATTATTAATTAGTGCGCCCTTTTTCACATCCTCAAACAGCATTTGCAGCATGGACTCTTTCCATGTACTTTTTTTACCAAGATCTTGGATAATCCCCATATGCCAGCCGATTGAAAGGGCAGTTGCACCATCTCCTCTGGCAATATACTCCTGAAACTTGACGAGATCATATAAAGAAATTTCTTCTCCTCCATATTTTTTCGGCAGTGTTAACGATGTATAGCCAGAGCTTTTAAGTTCAGAGATATTTTCAAATGGAAAACCTGCCTCTTCATCAATTTGAGCAGCCCTTTTCAAAAAACGCTGTGCTAACTCGCTCATGTATAGTAACCGTTCATCCATGGTTTTTAATTCTTGAAATTTCATAGAATCAGTCCTTTCCCTTATTACTCCTTGAACGATTGTAGTGGTGATTTGGAAAAATATAAGTTATTACTTACTATTCTGATGGGTTTTAAATTATTTAGCAATTATAAAATCTCTGTTTGATTATTCCAATTATAATCCATTTACGTTAAAATCATTGAATATAGTAAAAGATACAATTTTTTAAACTGAAAAATTATGTATTAACTAAACTAGGAGTTATTCAATGAAAGTATATAAGTTAAAAAGCCAATTTAATGGTTACAAAAAAGGGACAGAGTTTTATTTAATCAGTGAATCAGAGTTTATTGGAGTTAAAGAATTTGTGCTGAGAACGAAAGAACTAACGAATACGATCATAATCAATGAAAGCGAACTTCTTAAGAATTTTACTTGCATTAGAGAAATATTTTAAATAGGGACAGGTTGTGGCTGGGCTGCAGCTACACTAGGGTTAGGCCACCATACTTTAAAAGATTCCTGCATTATGGTAGCCTAAGTCTTGTTTTTCAGGCGGATTATTTTAAGCTTTTTAAAAAAACTTGTCGATTATTAATTGGCTGTAAAGGTCGATAATTGGCAGGATATAATTCTGAAAACGAGCTGATTTGTGTTTCTGCCATTTCTATTGGTTCTTTAAGAATGAACCATTTAACTCCCTCTGTACAAGGGGGCGTTGTTAATGAACCTTCATATGTAAAGAATGATTTTTCCTTAGGAAAAAGGTCTGTTAAATTTGTTTGATTATTTACCATTTCCTCTAAACCAGGCATTTTAGGCACATTTTTAAAAACATTCTTCAGTACATTATTTTGTAATCCTTCTTTAACAAAGAGCCCAACAACCGCTATTTGACCGTTTGAATTTTGATGAACTAAATGAATTTCCATAGGGAACTTCTCATTATTTATTTCATGTTCACTTGGATGATGAAAATGAAATTGTTTAAGAATGTACTGTTCATTGTTAATCCATAAAATATTTTCTTGATTCCCTGGAACAACCTCTATTGAATGTCCTGTATTTAATACCTTAAAGTTAGTCGGTTTAAAATGAAACTTTATTTGATCCTGATCTAAAGATTTTACTACATTTGACGTACTTATATTTATGGGTGATTGTTTTAGCCCATTAGAACATTGTACATAAGAAGGGTCTAATGAACCCCAGTATTCTGGTCCTGTTTTTCCAGAGTATGACCATTCTTGATCTTTTTTCAGTTCATCTGAATGTGCACCTTCAACAACAATAGTTATATTAAACATTGTAAGACACATTGTGGTACAAATTAATAATCTCCGAAACCATTTGTTCATTTTCATTTTTCTAATTATTCCTTTCTTTAAATTAAATGTGAATAAGTGAGTCTGTAAATTTCCTACAATTATTAATTTAAGTAATTTGTACTTTTATATTCGTCCTCCGAAATATAAAAAAAGAATGAAAATGGATATGGGCATGTTGATTTAGAGTTGAGAGGGGATGTTTGAACGATTAATGAAAAACGGCGCGGTTAGGTGCGATAAATGAAAAATCTGCTTAAACAAAAAGAGGGCTGTCACTTTTGACAGCCTCATCTATTTCCTACAAAACCTGATAGTATTTTATTTTTACACAATCAGGTTCCCTAGTACCTATACCAATAAATATATTACTATTTAGAAATGAATATCTTTCGTCACTTACTTCAAATGTTGGAGTGGTTTTAAAATAATAAGATCCTTCTGGAACAGGTTCACCTTTTATCAACTTGTTAATAATTTCTTCAGGACCATGTCTATATCCGCGATTAATGACATATATATTTGTTCCATCGTCCGTTTGAAGGGAATAATGGGCAACTACTTCTGTGACATGATCTCGCCTTACAATTTGATAATCTGCTCCTCCTGGTAGTATCCTACCTTTAAAATTTTCCCCTTCAAAAGTTCCTCCAGTAATGGGAATGATCCGCCGTTCTCCCGAAGAAACCGTACCCACTTCAATAGGCGGGTCAACTTTCACCAATACATCAAAGACATGTTTTGTTTCAATAGACAATCGATACACTCCTTTTGATATTATAGTTTCTTAATATTCTCCAGTATCTCTTGATTCGCAGCAAGAACATTATCTACAAATTGTGTTGCTAAACCTAAGTAATTCTCCGGACTTAAAAGGGATTCGATTTCTTCTTCCGTAAATTTACTTGTAATGGCATCCTGACTTAACAGAATCTCTTTAAGAGGGATATTCTTTGCTAGAGCATGCATGGCAAAGTCATGTACAAGTTCATGGGCATGTTCTCTTCCAATATATTCTCCAAGTCTCATCATAACGGATTCTGAAAATACAACCCCATTCAACAAATTAATATTCTTTTGAATGTTTGTTTCATTTACGTCTAAGTTTTCGACTAGCTGAATAGACTTGTCTAAAATAACCGCTGCCATACAACATAATCTACCAATATAGTCGTATTCTAAATTAAGGTTGCGCGGATCACGTTCATGTTCATTTTCCAGGCTTTCAAATGCCTCGAATACCACTGTACGTAAAAGCTTAGACAACGATGAAATTTCCATTGCCATAACTGGAGTACTTGGATGTGGCATCGTACTGCGGCCGACCGTTGTTGCAGAAACATGATCCTCCATTTCGGAAAAATCCTGATTGTGAAGTGTGTAGAGCTCATTGCCAAGCGTCCCCAGCGTTGATGCCATAATACCGATGACGGATGCCAATTCAACGGGGTTATCCCTGGATGTATTCCAGGTAATG
>JAENZK010000376.1 GCA_016841285.1 Guptibacillus hwajinpoensis
AAATGATAAAATATAAATATAAATAGTAGAGGAGAGATTTCCTATGTTCTCAAAAATACTCGTAGCTTATGATGGTTCAGATTTAGCAAAAAAAGCTCTACAAATGGCAATTAAATTTTCTCAAGAGAATCCCAATATAGGTTTGGAAATCGTCCATGTTTACCAAATCCCAACAGTTGCAATTGGAGAGGGAGTTTATACCCCTTCTGCACAAGCAGCTATGAACTACCTTGAAAATGCACAAAAAACCTTAGCAGAAGCCGAAGAGTCAGTGACAGGTAATGTTAAGAATTACAATGTAACTTTAAAAGAAGGTAATTTTGCTAGAAATATATTGGAACATGCAAATGAAACTGAATGCGAATTAATTTTGATAGGCAGTCGTGGACTTAGCGGTATAAAAGAATATTTTCTTGGCAGTGTAAGCCATAATGTTGTTCAAAAATCTAAAATACCAGTTTTAATCGTTAAATAATAGAAGAAGAAAAACCTCCTCGGTATATTTATTTTATAGCCTAGGAGGTTTACATATTTTCGTTGTTATTTCTGTGATAGATATTCTTCAAAAGTATACCCATTTTCATAGATTACAGTTGCCGCTTCTTTCCCGACATAACGAATATGCCATGGTTCATAACTGTATCCGGTTATATCTTCCTTCCCTTTTGGATAACGAATAATAAAACCGTATTTATGAGCATTGTCCTTTAACCAAATACCTTCTTTTGTTTCAGCGAACTCTTCAATTACATCATAACCAACATATCTTGATGTTACATCCATGGTTAATCCTGTTTGATGTTCACTTTGACCAGGCACGGCACTTACTTTTCTAGCTTCCTCCTCACCTTTTTTGGCAACATTCGAAGTAAATATTGCATTTTGTCTTTGATAAGAACGATAGCCGGAAGCACCTAATAGTTCAAGTTGCTCCTCTTTTGCCGCAGTAAATAATTCCTCTAATGCTTCTGCAGCAACTTTGCGGACATAACGTTTAGGGATGTCTTCTTCAAAAGAAAAAGGAATATCCGGTGCAACTAAATCGCTAGGTTCATAGTCTTTAGGTAGCGCATTTTGCTTATTAACCAATACTAGAATGTCATCAGGGTTTGAAACTACTTTAATAACTTCATCTTTCTTTTCATTTTCAATACTGTCTGTTTTTTCTTGAGGTGCGATTGGTTTAGTAACTTCTTGTACCTCTGTTTCCTTGTCAATCGGCTGTTCTGTTACTTCTGAATCAATTAGTTTTTCTTCAATCGGGACAGCAGCATCTACACTTTGTGCACTACTATTTATGTTTTCAGTATTGCTACAACCAGTTAGTACCAGCCCTATCGTTAATGCGATAAATGGCTTTTTCATTATTTTGAACTCCTTGTAAACTTTTTTATCTTTTTTATTATCAAATCTATTATACTATATATCTCATGTCACCGAATGACAAATTCCTACTATTTTTTAGCAAATATTTGGTAATCTGATAAAAAAGTGAGTTACTTTCCCAAGTTCACTACGTACGGATAGCGTTCAACCTTGTGCTTCCTCAAAGCCTTTGGCAATTGAAAGACCCAAACCTGCTCCCCCGTGGTTCCGGTTTCTAGAGTTGTCTGTCCGCGAAAAACGGTCAAAAATAGTTGGTAAAATTTTTGGATCAATGCCAGAACCAGTGTCCGAAATCGTAATGACCACTTCATCTGTATTTTTGTCATAATCTGCCATAATCGTTATTTCACCATCTAAAGGTGTATGTCTAAGGGCATTATCTAATAAATTAACAATAACCTGTGTCATTCTGTCTTCATCTAAAATAAGTGTTATATCTGTAATCAGTAAACGCTTTATAAGTGTGATCCTTTTTTCATCAGTTAAGGCAAGGAAATTTGCTACAACTTTATCAAGGAATTGGTTCACGTCTATAGGTACTTTATTTAACGGAAGCTTTCCGGCCTCTGCTAAGGACAGCTGTTGAAGATTGTTAACTAAGCGCGAAAGCCTGTATACTTCATCTATCAGTACCATAATTTCCTTTTCGTTAGCTTCGATAACACCCTCTTGAATGGATTCAAGTTTGCCACGAATAATTGCTAGTGGTGTTCTAAGCTCATGAGCGACATCCGCCATTAAATTTTGTCTAAGCTTTTCATTTTGTGCAAGTTGTTCTGTCATATGATTAAAGGCTTGTACAAGATAGTAGAATTCATCCTTTTTATTGGCCGAAACGCGAAATGCGGTATCACCAGATGATACCCTCTCAATTCCTTGGAGAAGCTTAGCAACTGGCTTTGTCAATCCTCTAGCAATAAAGTAACCTACTACAACAGCAATCAAACTTCCAATTATTGTACCTAGTAGAATCGTATAATTAGTTGAATAGATAAATTGCTTCACTAGATTTTCCTGGATTAAATCTTCTTCACGAATCATAATTAACTCACCGATTTTTTTATTATTAAAAATTAAATCACGATGAATTCCCGGGACATCTAAAGCCATTTTACCATTATATAATTGATTAGAATCAGCAATAATTACACCATTTTCATCAGCTAGTAACACTTGAAGATTAAGGAGCATTGGTGTTCCCATCATTCCAATATGCCTTCTCCCCATCATCATCTGGTTCGACTCTAGTACTTGTTCAACATTTTGAAAACCATGATTTGACTCGTAATAGCTTTCGAAATATACTTCCAATCGATCAACTATTCCCATTTCCTGATTTACTAGAAATTGCTGAAATTCAGTTTTGATTCGATTTTGAAAATAAAAATACTGAAATAATCCCATTAACACTACAATTGTGGTTACCGCAAAAATTAATTTCGAGAGAAGTTTCATTTTTCCCCACCGAACCGATAGCCAATCCCATACATCGTGTGGATATACATAGGATTATGTGGATCATTCTCTATCTTTCTTCTTAAATTACTAACATGAGTATCAATGGAGCGCTCATAATTGGCATAGGTTTCTCCAAAGGCAACATTCATTAATTGCAGACGGCTATATACTCGGCCAGGCTTTTGCGCTAACGCCGCTAAAATTTTGAATTCTGTAGGAGTTAAATTTATTCTTTTTCCACTGACAAAAACTTCGTATGTGGATAAATTAATCATGATCTCTCCATACTCAAGAATTTCATCTTCATCTTCATCTGATTCTTCATTAGTGGCTCTTCGTAAAACAGCCTTGATCCTTGCAGAAAGTTCCCGCAAACTAAAAGGCTTTGTAATATAATCATCTGCTCCCATTTCTAAACCTACAATTTTATCAATCTCATCGGTCTTTGCGGTCAGCATGATGACAGGTAATTTCTTTTGAATGGAACGGATCTCTTTAAGTGCTTCATAGCCATCCATTTCAGGCATCATGATGTCCAACAGTACCATATCAATTTGATCGTTTTTTATATTTTGAACAGCACTGTTGCCATTTGCCGCTTCTATTGTTTCATAGCCATCATTTTTTAAATAAGATGATATCATTTCTCTAAGCTTGTGTTCATCATCAACAACTAATATTCTTTTAACCAATGGAACCACCTCTTTCACCATAATTATAACGGATTCTACCTTGGGAAATTGTGGACAATAGGGAAAAATTAGCACAAAATCTGCCCTGATGCTTATGTTTTTTCAGAAAAAACAGGTTATTGTCGAGAATAGGTGCTTTATTGTCCGCTTGCCGTTTATTGGTAATTAATAATTCATAGTTTATGGCGAAGCAAAAAAGCTAAGGAACAATGTTTGCCCCTTAGCTCTCCATTAAACTAGTTCATGTCATCATTTTACCACCACATTGGGCCGGCACCGATTCGTCCTCGTCCCATACCAGGGTTTGCACCTGGATTCATGAAGCAGCCTCCACCTCTATAGAAACCCGCTCCGGCACTACCTGGGCCAACTCCTTCAGCCTCAATCATGTTCTCAACCATGGCTTTCAT
>JAENZK010000377.1 GCA_016841285.1 Guptibacillus hwajinpoensis
GAACGAAGAATGCAACGAAATCATGTGGTTTCGTGGAATATCCAGATTACAATTCGCTATTATAACCGTGATACAGTTACTAGAAGTCGTAAACTTAAATATGCGATTTACACAAAAGAAGATATTTTTAATTCTGCTTGGTATTTATTTAAAAAGCATTGGACAGAGGAACCAATTCGCTTATTGGGAATTACGGCACAGGATCTGGAAGAAAAGAATGATTCAACAAAACAGCTTAGTCTTTTTACATTTGAAGAAGAAGCGAAAGATGAACCTTTATTAAATACATTGGAAAAGCTTAAAGACAAGTATGGGGACGACATTATCATTAAAGGATTGACAAAACCACCTCAAAATAATACCCCGACAACTAGCTTCCAAAAAGATTTTTTAAAAGATTACAAGTGGGGAAAGGAGGATTGATGGTTTTGGAATTAACATTCTTAGGAACGGGTGCAGGGGTTCCTGCAAAAGAGCGGAATGTATCGGCAATCGCACTTGATCTCTCCCAGGAAAGAGGAACAACTTGGCTGTTTGATTGTGGGGAAGCAACTCAGCATCAAATTTTACATACATCGATTAAACCACGTAAAATCGAAAAAATATTTATTACTCATTTACATGGTGATCATATATTTGGCTTGCCGGGATTGTTAGGCAGTCGGTCCTTTCAAGATGGAACATCTCTATTAACGATATATGGACCAATGGGAATTAAGGAATATGTAGAAGTTTCTCTACGAGTAAGTACAACTCATATAAAATATCCAATTGAAGTAGTAGAGATTGAAGATGGGGTTATCTTTGAGGATCAGCAGTTCACCGTTATAGCAGGAAAGCTCGAACACGGGATCCCTTGCTTTGGCTATCGCATTATTGAGAAGGATTTAAAAGGTGCGCTCGAGGTAGATAAGCTGCAAAAGTTAGGGATATCACCAGGACCGATTTATCAAACGATAAAAGCTGGTGGAGAGATTTTATTAGAAGATGGAACGAAAATCAATGGTTCGGATTTTGTAGGTCCGGATAAACCTGGTAGAAAGATTGCAATTTTAGGAGATACGCGCTTTAATCAAAAAGCGATTAAGCTGGCAAGTGAGGTGGATTTACTTGTGCACGAAGCCACCTTTGGAAAAGAGGATGAATCAATTGCTTATGATTATTTCCATTCAACGACGATTGGCGCGGCGCAAGTTGCCAAGGAAGCAAAGGCTAAAGCGCTTGTATTAACTCATATTAGTTCTCGGTACCAAGGAAATGATATAACGACTTTGTTGGAAGAGGCTCAGGGAGTTTTTTTGAATGTTACTATTGCTCATGATTTTTATAAGCTTCAAATCAATAGATAATAGCAGAAAGGGGATTGTTTAGTTTATGACTGCAGCGCTTTTCTCACCATTTACAATTAAAAATACGACGTTTAAAAATAGAATTGTCATGTCACCGATGTGTATGTATTCTTCTCATATGGAGGATGGCAAGGTTCAAAATTGGCATCTCACCCATTATACTAGCCGGGCGGTTGGGCAAGTAGGACTAATCATCGTTGAAGCAACAGCTGTTACTCCGCAAGGCCGAATATCAAAGCATGACCTCGGGATTTGGGAGGATGAACAGATTGAAGGATTAAAAACAATTGTTGACCGCTGTCATGAACATGGTGCCAAGGTTGGAATCCAATTACAGCATGCCGGTAGAAAAGCAACAGTTGATGGTGAAATTCTTGCTCCTTCAGCCATTCCATTTAGTGACAAAATAAAAACACCTAAAGAAATGACTGAAAGGGATATAAAAGACACGATTACAGCCTTCCAAGCGGCTACCCGTCGTGTGAAACAGGCAGGCTTTGATGTGATTGAAATACATGCAGCCCATGGATATTTACTCCATGAATTCCTTTCCCCGTTAACAAATAAGAGAAAAGATAAATACGGGGCATCAACAGAAAATCGTTATCGTCTATTAAAAGAAGTAATCGAAGCTATTAAAAAAGAATGGGATGGTCCGTTGTTTGTTCGAATTTCAGCTTCAGATTACCATCCTGAGGGTTTAACGGTTGAAAGTTATTATGAATATGCGAAGGAAATGAAAGAGCAGGGTGTCGACTTAATAGATTGCAGCTCTGGCGGTATAATACCGGATGCAAAAATTGATGTTTATCCGGGTTATCAAGTGCAATTTGCAGATAAAATTAAAAACAATACAGGTATTTATACGGGGGCTGTTGGGTTAATTACATCAAGTCTCCATGCTGAAGAAATATTAAAAAGTGGTAGAGCTGATCTTGTTTTGTTGGCACGGGAGCTTTTACGAAATCCATATTGGCCCTATCATGCAGCTAAACAATTAAATGTTCCACTAGAAGCACCAAAACAATATGACAGAGGCTGGCTTTAAACTTTGAGCCTGTCTCTTTTTTTACGAAGCAAAATATTGAATGTTTTCTATATTTTAATACACCTTTGAAACAGCTTAAAAATAATCGTAAAAAAATAAAAATGGGTTGCTTTCCAGTCATCACCTGTTGTTTTGTAAGCGTTTCACCAATACAATTACTATTGTGTTAAAAGAAAAAATAATATAAAAAAGTAAAAAAAATCCATTTATTAAAAGGTTGTTTAAATCTGTTATAATACAAAAAACAAGGCTGTAACACAATAAAAAACATCAAAAAACACTGTCGTAATAAGCTGTTTTTGGAATAGAATAATTCTGTACCATAATTTTTTTAAAAAAAGTGTAACATTTCTCACGGACATGATGTATAATAAATCATATACTAAATCTTGTAATCATTTTTTGATTTTTCCTGAGGGGGGAAATAGTAATGTCAATTTTACCTAAGAAGAATGAATTAGGCTTCTTCGAAATAAGACTAGAATCTATTGGAGGACTAGGTGCAAACCTAGCTGGAAAAATGTTAGCAGAGGCTGGTGTCCTTGGATTAGGATTAAATGGATCAAACTTTTCATCCTATGGTTCAGAGAAAAAAGGATCCCCAGTAAAAAGTTTCATCCGTTATTGCGATGCTGATACAGAAATTCGTGACCACAGTCCAATTATGCAGCCGCATGTTGTTGGTGTGTTCCATGAAGCTTTATATAAAACAATCGATGTAGTTAGCGGCTTACATGCAGATGGTATTGTACTTGTAAACTCAACTCGCGATTTTGATGATGTAAAAAAAGATTTAAAACTTGAATATGGAACACTTGCTATTGTAGATGCGTTAGGCATTGCAGTTGAAGAAAAGACGAAAGTAAATACAGCAATGTTAGGTGCATTATTCCGTATTTGTGATTTCTTAGACCCTGAGGATATGAAAAAAGTTATTCGCAAAACTTTTGAAAAGAAATATCCACATCTAGTTGAGCCGAATATTCGCACATTTGAACGCGGATATAACAGTGTTCAATTTAAAGAAAATAAGATGCCAGAAGGTGCTGAAGGTAAAGCATATAAAATGCCAGAACCAATGTTAGGGTATGAAACACAATTAATCGGTGGTGTTATTACAGCCCAAGCAAATAGTATTTTCAAAGATTTAAGTGGTTCACGTCAAGGTTTCTTACCGGAATTTAAAATGGAAAAATGCATTAACTGTGCACAATGTGATACTGTTTGTCCTGATTTCTGTTTCGTTTGGTCAGAAGAGGAGGACAAGCGTGGACGTAAGCAAATGTTCTTAAAAGGGATCGATTATCAATATTGTAAAGGCTGCCTAAAATGTGTTGAGGCTTGTCCTACTGAAGCATTACTTGATATGCGTGAAGTACTTGGCTATGCAGATGAAAATCGTGTAGCGCAACGTTTTCCTAGAGTACTAGAAGGGGTGATGTAAGATGGCAATGGTAGAAAAAGAATTGCAAAATGCAAATAATAATAAAGCAGAACAAATCACAACATTTGAATCTGGTAATGAAATGG
>JAENZK010000378.1 GCA_016841285.1 Guptibacillus hwajinpoensis
AGTATAAGAAAAGACATCGTAATTTGCCATTATGGGCAAATTACGTGTTTTTCTATTCAGGAACCGTTGGAGCTGTTTTCGACTTGAGCCAATCTTTGTTGAAGCTCTTGAAGCTGCATTTGTTCAGCCGCTGTTGAGTTTGCGAAAGCCGAAGAAATTTGATTTTTGGCCTTTTCTATATCATTTGAATTGGAGGTTGTTTCCGCCAAATATACGGCATCTTTAGCTAACTGAAAAAGTTTATTTCCCATTGTTAAATGCCTCCAAGTGAAGAATTAATTTGTTCTTCATTCTTTCGTTGTTTTTCTTCTGCTTCCGCTAATGTAGAATAATAAGGGATTTTTTCATGGTATCGTTGCATTGCATCAGCGCTTTGTTGATAAAAACGTTTAGTTTTACTCTTTTTACTCATGTTAGTTCCCCCTATTCTTGAGTTCAAATTTCAAGTTGACTCATCTTTATTTTGAATCAAGATGTCGAGGGATATGCTTAGGAAATTTTAAAGAATTTTTCCAAATATCGAGCTAATCCATCTTCCTCATTTGAATTAGTGACATCATAAGCAGCTGATTTCACATCATCAATTGCATTCCCCATCGCAACCCCATATTTAGCAAACCTGAGCATTTCAAGATCGTTATCCTCATCTCCGAAAGCAATGATTCGATCCTCAGGTATCTTATACGAGTCTGCAACCTTCTTTACACCAACAGCTTTATTAATGCCAGCTTTAATAATTTCGATAATATTCCATGGTGAACCAGATGTTCGGTGTTCGATATAATGACCGACTTCTTTAGCGAGATGATGACGGATGCTGTCAATTTCTTCTTCCTTTGAATGAATAAGGATGGAAGTCGTCTCGGTTTTTAAGTTTTCACGAACATGACCGATTTCAATTTTGGGAGGATTACCAAATGTAAGAAATTCCATGATCGCCTCATCATATGTTTGTAAGAAAACATCATCTTTAACCTGAGCCATAATATTTCTTATATTATATTTATCACAGGTATCAATAATTTTTTGGGCCACACCTAGTTCAAGTGGGGAATGGAAGGTACCCCAGGTAGAATCTTGTGGATGATGAACATAGGCACCATTATAATTAACGATTGGCGTATTCAGACCCATTTGCTTGTAATATACATGACTTGCACGAAAAGGTCTCCCAGTAGCGATCATTACATGGTGGCCAAGTTTACGTACGTGATCGATCGTATTCAATGTTCGCTCTGATATTGTTTTATTATCTCTAAGAAGAGTTCCATCTAAATCAATTGCAATTAAATGTGGTTTCATTCGTGTCAAGTCCTTTCTAGTCAAAGTTAAGAAAGTAGCATCATTGTCTAGCTCCAGCGCCTATCGCCTCGCAAACTTCAGGACTCCTCCCTACGATAAGTCAACTAAGAATTGCTAACGCAATTCAAGTTTCCTTTATCTCAGTCGAAGTCCCTCCAGTTTGTACGGCGATGAGCAAGGCGCTTCCGCTTTTCTTATCAGTATATTAAGTTTAGATTGGTTTGAAATTTTTGTCTAGAAAAACACTTTCCAGTCAGGGCTTTAAACTTTGAGGGTTTAGGAAAAAATGGTAGGATAAATAATAGCCATTATATTCTTTAAGGGAGCCAAGTATGTTTAAAATAAATCATGAAGTGATCGCCGGTGTTCCAACATTACATGTATCGAAACAAAGCTTGTGGGAAAAAAAGACCCCAGCCGTATTTTTTATCCATGGATTCACAAGTGCAAAAGAGCACAACTTACATTATGCCTATCTCTTAGCAAAGGAAGGCTTTCGGGTATTTTTACCGGAGGTTAATTGGCATGGGGAGCGGTTGGAGCATTCAAATACTAGTCCAGATAAGGTTTATTACAAATTCTGGGATATGGTTGTTCAAACGATACACGAATTAAATGATATCAGAAATGAGTTATTAGTTAAAGCAATTATTGATGAACAAAGAATCGGTGTAGCTGGTTTATCAATGGGTGGTATCATAACGCTAGGTGCCTTAAAACAATATGAATGGATTAAAACAGCGGTCTCACTAATGGGGTGTCCAGCCTATAAGCAATTTGGAAACGGACTAATTGCAGAACTCAAAAGGCAAGGGGAACAGCTGCCATTCTCTGATGAAGAATTAGAGGATAAAATTAATGATTTAAAACCATATGATTTATCGCTTGAACCTGAACGGCTTCATAACCGACCTCTTTTATTTTGGCATGGTAAAGAGGATTCAGTCGTTCCGTATACTTATGCCTACGAGTTTTATTTAAATAATAAAGATCTCTATAAAAAAAATCCTGAAAAATTTAAATTCTTAACTGACCCGAAGGCAGGGCATAAGGTATCGAGAAATGGGGTACTTGAAACTGTTCAATGGTTTCGCAAATTTTTGTAACTTGATGTATATCATTTTTATCTCAACTGTTTTTTCGGTATACTAAAAAAAAGATATAAGAAAAGCTTCAGAGAAAGGTGTTGCGAAAAATGGATAAAGCTTTGGAAGAAAATATTCTTGGTGCATTAGAAAATGTTTTAGACCCTGAAATAGGAATAGATATTGTTAATTTAGGGCTAGTCTATGGATTAGACATGGATGAAAATGGGGTTTTAACTGTTGAAATGACTTTAACTTCTATGGGATGTCCGTTAGCAGGTTCAATCGAAGCTAATGTTAGAAATGTATTAGCGGATTTACCTGAAGTTAAAGAAACAAATGTGAATATTGTTTGGAGTCCACCTTGGTCAAAGGACAAAATGTCCCGTTATGCTAAGATTGCATTAGGTATTCCAGATTAAGAGAGCAGTTAAGGAGAGAAAAATGTGGAAAATAAAGTAATATTAGTGCTCTCTGATCAGCTTGGTCAAGGTGACAAAGCATTAGGGGAAGGTGTTTTAGAAACCTTTTTTACTCTATTAAAGCAAAAAGAGCAAAAGCCAAAAGCCATCTTTTGTATGAACCGTGGTGTTTTTACCATGACTGATGAGTCGCTGGTTTCTGTCCACTTAAAAGAGCTTGAAAATCAAGGGGTAGAAGTACTTGCGTGCAAAACATGTGCAGATTATTATGAGGTTTCGGATAAACTTACTGCCGGCAAAATCAGTGGGATGGATAAGTTTATTGAATTATCTTCGCAATATGAAGTTTTAACATTATCATAATCAATTAAAGAATAAACTAACTCTATTTATGGCCGTTTTTTGAATTTTACCTAAAAAAGCGGCTGCAAATGGAGTTTTTCTGTATATTGATTAAAGAAACCACGAAAATCGTGAATTTCATCACAGTCATCCTATTCCTGTATAATTATCATGTATAAGAAGAAACACCCTTAAAAGGAGGCACGAATGTGCTAGATAAAAGAGATGCAATTGCTATTCCAGAAGCAGTAAAACAAGTTATGAAATATGCCCCAAAAGGGGAGATAGAATATGTATCAATAGATGAATGTGACCAGAGATACTTAGGGGACGTAGTGAAGGCGAGTCATGATATTCCACCATTTGATCGTGCACCATATGACGGCTTTGCCATACGGGCTGAAGATTCTATTCACGCTTCCTTAGATAATCCGGTTGAGTTTGAGGTTATTGAAGAGATTGGTGCTGGTTATATCGCGAAGAAGGAAGTCGGCCCTTTCCAAGCTGTTCGAATTATGACAGGTGCCTTAATGCCTAAGGAATGCAATGCTGTTGTTATGCTTGAGTTGGCAAAAGACATTGAAAAAGAGGGAAAACCCTATATGGTCATCAAACGATCATATAAACCAGGAGATAATGTTTCCTATCAAGGTTCAGAAACAAAAGCAGGAGACGTTCTCGTTGAAGAAGGTCGTAGAATTAATCCGGGTGTTAAAGCCTTATTAGCTACATTTGGATATGGTAGAGTTCCAGTTGTA
>JAENZK010000379.1 GCA_016841285.1 Guptibacillus hwajinpoensis
CAATTATTTAATTCAGAGGCTGAACAAGCGGTTTTGGGTGCGATCCTAATCGAAGGTCGTTTGATCCATGAATGTACATTGTTGTCGGAACATTTTACTCCAGGATCCCACCAGCTTATTTTTCAAGCGATGCGGGGAGTGGTGGAAAGCCGGCAAGAAGTTGATATTGTCTCTGTAACGACAAAACTTGGTGATCTCCTTGGGCAAGTTGGAGGCCTAAACTACCTATGTGATTTAACTGATGCAGTCCCAACTACGGCTAACTTTACTTACTACCAACAATATATTTTGGAGTCATATAAACTTCGAGAAACACGAAAGATTGCATCGAACTTGGCAGAAAATCCTGAAAGATTTGCCGACCATTATCAGAACCTGACAAGGATCCAAGAAATTACACAAAAGGAACCAAGAACTTCGAAGGATATTTTGGTAGAGATCTATGATGATATAGGTAGGGAAGTTGATGGACTTTCAGGGGTTGATACTGGAATTGCAGATTTAAATAGTATGACAGGTGGTCTGCAAAACGGGGACTTAACAATCATTGCAGCCAGACCCTCTGTTGGGAAGACCGCTTTTAGTTTGCATCTTGCCAAGAGTCATTGTCAGACTGGTGGATTTACAACCTTTTTCAGCCTTGAAATGTCGGACAAACAGCTTGTGAAAAGAATGCTTTCTGCCATTGGGAATGTAAATGGTGCAAAATGGCAGAATCCCTATCACTTTTTTATTGAGGATGATCATATTAGGATTTCGAGAGCTTTTGGAGTTTTTGACCAATGGCACTTGGATATTCGCGATCAACCTGATCAATCCGTGTACGATATTCGTGCAGCTGTCCAGAAAAATATAAGGCAGCACCCCGACAAAAAGCATCTGGTCATTATTGATTATCTGCAGCTCATTCGATTTGCCGGTAAATTTGAACGGCATGATTTAGCCATTGGACAAATATCAAAAGCGTTAAAAAACCTCGCGCGCGAGTGCAACATCCCGGTTGTTCTATTGTCGCAGCTTTCAAGGGGTGTAGAGCAACGGCACGAAAAACGTCCGATGATGTCTGATATTCGCGACTCCGGAAATGTTGAACAGGACGCGGATATCGTCTGTTTATTGTATCGGGATGACTACTATAACAAAGATGTTGAAGAAAATAATAATATCATAGAAGCCGTAATTGCGAAGCATCGAAACGGACCAGTAGGCACAGTAAAGATGGCCTTTTTGAAGGAATACGGGAAATTTATGAACTGGGACAAAGTGTCGGGTTCTCTGGCCTGACTGGGACAGGGGGTCGGGAACTCTGGCCCAAATTGGATTCCCCAAAAATAAGGGAAGATCATGCGGAAATTGGCGGCTATTGTGCACTAATTTGAAATTATAAAAATGGAATTTTCATTCCAAAAAATCCTCTAATTTGATAAAATCACACTGAAGTTTGTGATTTTTTCACTTAAAGTAACGGAGCAGGATAATTGAATAAGAAGGTATTTTAGATATGAAATTGAATTAATAATAATGAGAGTTTTACTCCTATAATCATACACCTAGTCGTAAGAGCCGTAAGTGGCTGATGGGATTTTAGAGGAGATTTTAAATAGAATTCATCTAAACTCCCCATCTAATTGGTACTAAGCTATGCGTGGCAAGGAAATGTCAAACGTTTGCCTAGTCCTGTATTTAATTAGAGCATAGATAATATTGATAAGGGAGAATGAAATGCTATGGCCGGGAACGAATTATTAACCAAGTATGGATCGAATAGGAAGATTCGCGATGAAGTTATTCGATTCATAAATGATGCAGATTATTGTACAAAAAAACTTGAGACATATCCTCAAAAAATTAGAAAAATCATCAATTTTGCTTATCAAACTTGTAACGGTATTTTACTTAATCCGCATGAAATGGCTAGAATCTTTGAAGTGGATACGTATGGATGTCACTCAAATGATTACATAAATTTATTTTCAGGGTGTTATGGTATCCCTGTTTATGTCACCACTCCGAGCGATAGGTTCTCGTATGTATGCAGAGATGTGATAGAAAAAGGATTGATTGTGTATTTAAATGATACTACCTCGGAGGGTGTCCCGGCAGACACTAATATGGAGTTGCTGTTAAGAGAAGGTGAGGCTAAGTATAAACGAGTTGTCCAATATGAACGAAATCTTAAGAATCGAAATCAAGCTATTGAATTTCATGGTACGACTTGTAAAGCTTGTCACTTCAATTTTATTGAGACGTACGGTGAACATGGTGCTGGGTATATAGAAGTTCATCATGTGATCCCATTACATCAGTTCCAAGAGAGCAAACCCATCGACCCAAGAAGCGACTTAACTGTTCTTTGTTCCAATTGCCATCGAATGGTCCATCGTTACAAATTACACTACCTATCAGTAGAAGAACTGAAACGAATAATTGAGACACAGCGTGTAAAGCTGGCTACTAAATGATATATTCACCAAAAAATATCCTCCCAGCCGTTATTAGCGTACCACCGACAAGATTATCATAGCATGATTTAAGTATGGCTGTTTCGGCAGCCATTTTTTCCATTTGTTGAACTATTGGACAGGATTTCTTAATAGTGGTTTGCAATGTTTTGATAATGCTTTAAAAACCAATTTGTTCCTTATCTTTTCTACTCTCTTTTCCGAATTGGTATTGGATAACTATTATTATTGCCGGACGAGACAATAAAAGTCGGAAAAAATATATGTGGATATTCCTTTGCAGGAATATAACTGTTTATAAAAGATAAGAACAAGCGGAGTGATATACATTATTATTGCGGACAGCCATTCCATTTGTCTGCCTTTATCAAATAAAGCTCCCCAAATTGCCATACCGTAAATGAATAAAACAGTTATCTCTGTTCCAAACCTCAAATATTCACCCTTTTATTTACAAAAACAAGCACCAATCTTACTTGGACAACATTTGTCATCATTCCAGATTAGTACCCGTTTGTAATAAGCAATGATCAATATTAGTACTACTTACATGTATATTCAGAATCAGGAAGATTCCTAGGATGTTGTTCAAGACATCTCCATCTATCCTTTTTCTTTTACACCTATAAAATATGTGTCATTATAATCAAATATTTATTTTAAAGGTGCCTTAATTATTTTCTTGATTTTTTAAAATATAAAGGTTTACCCTTGTTTATTATGGCCGAGGTTTGAGTATTTGACCTAATGCACTACCTATTCCGCTGTCTGGGATAGTAGGGGAGCTGTCACCTTTTAGCAATCCTGTATCTGCCCGACTAAATAGGGATTGCAAAACAATACTTCTCTCATCGGTGGTAATAGCATTTTCGTGTATTAAAGCTAAATACAAATGGGTTAATTGTTCTCTTTCCTTTGCATCTCTTGCTAAGTGAAAGGCACTTGTAGCAAGTTTTATAAAGAAGTTTAATATAAAGATACCAACAGAAATAAAAACAGTAAGTAAAATGCCATACTTTATAGTATCAAAACTAAAGGCAGTTGCTGAAGCTGGATCAGTCTTTGTTGCTTTTTGTAAGTCAGTCATCAAGCCACTGATTTGCCAAAGAAAAGCAACTGTTGCAACAAATAACGCACCTATCCATATTAAACCATTCCTTATATATTCTTGACGAGTAGTTGCCCAATATTGTGCAGGGGCCAATAAGCGAAGTTTTTCAGTGTAAAGTTCCTCTAATTCTTGTATTCTTTTTTTACTTGATGTAATTAAATCATCACTCTCTTGTTTAAAGCTTTGTTTTATCTGAGTAATATGGGTTGTTTCTTTATTAGATAACTCACGCACTCTATCAGTTTCTTGGCTTAATTCCTCAACCGATTTGTTTACGTGGTCATGTAAATCTTTAATGGAAGCCAATCTAGTTTCTTCCTCGTGTTCTGT
>JAENZK010000380.1 GCA_016841285.1 Guptibacillus hwajinpoensis
AATTTTTATCACGCGAAGTGTTATTCATTTTTAATGGTACGAAGATTTTCTCATGCAATAATTCCCCAAAATCAGAATTAGTCACTTTCTCGCAGATGAGAGCCAATAAATTATATCCTAAATTATTATATTTAAAACCTTCTTCGGGATTATAGATTGAGTCAAGTTCATTCATTAAATCAATGTACTGATCTGAATTATAAAACCATCTTACCCGTTTCTTGCTGAAATCGTTTAATTGTCCTAAGTCAGGCAATCCCGAAGTGTGGGTTAATAATTGATAAATTGTGACTTTATCTTTTCCATGGCTTTTATAATTCGGAAGATAATTTCTAATTGTTCCATTTAATTCAAGTAATCCGTCATCAACAAGGATTAGTGTCATAAGTACTGTAAATGATTTTGATAAGGAACCAATAAGAAATTTTGAATCTATCTCGTTTTTAATATCCCATTCTCGGTTTGCTAGTCCGAAAGCATTTTCGTAAATGATTTGATTCCCTTTTTCTACAAGAATTGTCCCATTAAACTTTTCGTTATCATAATATTTTGTCATTAATTCATTTATATTCTGCTGTATAGTTTGTGAGAACGATGAATTTAAACAGACAAATATGAATATAATAGTCAGATATTTGTTTTTCATAATACTATCTCAATTGTCATCAGTACGGTTCTGTTGAATTTGCCATAACGGGAAGCATATGCTTTGTGGCGGACTTCAAAAGACATATCTTTCTGCGCATACTGATTCTTATTTGAAACTAAAATATTCATTTTCATAACGTAACCAGCCATAAAGTATATGCATTGTTAGGCACTGTTTATATTTCATTTCTTAATACTCTCTTCTTTTTTTCCATTCACATTAATAAATTCTTTTTGTCCAAAAACAATACTGCTCATTCCCAAAACATTACAATTGCCGATATTATTATTCGTTTCGTTGAACTTCTCATTAACCAATTCTCCTTTGATGATGTTGTGCATTCGTGCATTTTCATTTTTTTTCAAACTTCACATAATGAGATATGCCGTAATACATCCTATTAAGACTTGAAGCCATAGCTTCTGCTGTACCAACAGTTGTTTTGCGGGGCGCGGCTGGTTCTTCTGCACTCATTTCAATAATATCATTTTTTTAATTTCAGAATAATTACCACTTACTATTTTATAGAAATATATTCCGCTTGAAAATTTGCTTGCATTAAATTTTACTTCATGAGTTCCGGCATGTCTATGTTCGTTTAATAATGTGGCTACTTCCATTCCGAGAATATTAAATACTTTAATTTCTACAATATTATCCGAAGGAATTGCAAACTCTATTTTGGTTGTTGGATTAAAAGGGTTTGGGAAGTTTTGACTAAGATTAAAAGTTGAAGGTTGTTCCTCAGAGAGTTTAATATGCGTAGTTCCTGTAAAGGTCCCTTCATATACCGTATTGTAGTGAGTCCAAGCTGGCCCAGCTTCTGAACCGCCAACAATAAAAATTTTATTATTTGAAATAGTTGAGCCCATGGCAACATTTATTTGGGGTAGTGCTGAAGTGGCACTCCAGGATTTAGTCACTGGGTCAAAAATATCTACTCTGTTAGAAACATTGTCACCTGCATAACCACCTATGATAAGGATTTTATCTTCAACAACTGCAATACCTGGATTAAATCTCGCAGTAGGCATGGTAGAAACTGAATCCCAAGAATTTGTAACCGGATCATAAATCTCAACTGATGAGTTATCTATCCAAACATTATTACCCGATTGAGTTGCGCCGCCAAAAATATAAATTTTGTCATCAAATACCGTGGCAGCATAATTATGTTTAGGTGTTGGTATGGGGGATTTTTGCTCCCATACATTTGTTAGAGGATCATAAACTTCATTCTTGTTTGATACTTTATACCAAGTTTCCAAACCACCTATAATATAGATTTTACCAGCTACTACAGCTCCTTTAATATGTTGACGTGCGGTCGGCATCGCTGTGAGATTTGTCCATGAATCGGTAGCTGGATCATACACTTCGTTTGTATTGAGAAATGAATCTCCACCTATCACATAAATTTTGCCATCAACAGAAACGGAAGCCAGATTACAACGTACCGTTGGCATATTGGATTTTTCAGACCATTCATTTTTTGCTGGGTCGAATTCAAACATTTGATTAGACATAATCCAAGATGCACCATTTTTTTTCTGCCCTCCAACGTGATAAATTTTTCCGTTGCAGGTAACTGCAGAACCAGAATGATGACCTAAAGGAAGAGGTGCCTTTGATTCCCATGCAATTTCCTGGCTATTTGCATTGAAATAAAATGCGATTAATAATAAGCTGATTTTTGTAATTCTCATAATCCTTCCTTTTATATATGTTTCAGGCGTTTTCATTTATTTCTTTTTTATGGTTGTCTTTTTAATTTTTAGTTTCATTCGAAATCATCTCTCCTTCATAAACTGTAGGATAGGATTCCCAATTCGGATTACCGCCAACGGTTCCACCAATTACATAAATTTTATTTCCTATGCTTGCGCATCCGAAAAACACATTCTTAATGGGTAGCGGTGTTGCTTCTATCCATTGATCAGATTTTGCTTTATAAATGAAAACCTTTGTAGTAGCATCCTCTATTTTACCTTCACGGGTTTGTCCACCTAAAACAATAATTTCATTATTTACTACCGTAACTCCTGGTCCAAAGAGTAATTGCGGTAAATCATTTTTTCGCATCCAAGTATCTGATTTTACATTATACGTTTCTACAGTTATTATATCGCCCCAAATATTATCCTGGGTTCCTGCACCACCAAATACATACAAAAGGGAGTCTAAACTTACCACCGTTGCATTATTTCGTAAAGATGGAATTGCTGCTTTTTCCGACCAGGAATTAGACAGCACATCATATACTTCATGCTTTTGGGTAATCTTTTCCCATGAGGTTAAACCGCCGGCGATGTAAATCTTATTTTCATAAACTCCTCAGTTGATATGTTGGCGAGCAGTAGGCATTGGTTTTAGCAATTTCCAGCTATTGGTTTCCGGATTGTATTCTCGATTTGCATCTTGAAACTGATCACCGCCAATGGCATAAATTTTACCGTTAACAGTTGCTAATGCAAAATTTGTTGCAGGCTTTGGGATGTCGGCCAATTTTGTCCACTTATTTGTTTTTGGATTAAATTTGTAAAAAAACGGGGTTACTGCAGCGTCATTTCGTCCTGCCACAAAATAAATCTCATTGTTCAGGCTTACGGCTTCACCGCCATTATATCCTTCAGGCAGAGAGGCTAATTCCTTCCAAACTATTGTTTGGGCAAAAGATGAACATATTGCAATGAATAATATTGCAGTAATTATTGATATTTTCATTTTAGTTCCTTGTGTTTTGTATTTTCAGCTTTTCGATTATATCTGTTGAAACCCAGAAGAAGTCCTGCCCGGGTGTATGTCGCATGAAGAATAAATATTTTCCATCAGGCGATACTATGGGAAAACGTTCGCGAAGTTCTGTGTTGATTTCTGGTCCCATATTTATTGGATATCCCCAACTTTCATCTTTTGTTTTAAAACTGATATATAAGTCAATATCGCCATAACCACCTTCCTTCATATCAGCAAAAATCACATAATCCTCATTGGGAGACATGTAAAAATTCCATAATTGGCGGAAATCTTTATGAATCATTGTGCTATCAATAAATGTGAAATTGTTATCTTCATATTTGTATTTTAAAATTTTTGTAAAAAGGTTTTTGTAGGCAAATCCCTCTTTGGTAAAAATTGGACTATAGTTTTGCTGATCTGTATTATAGAATTCACCAGCATCTATTGGCTTATTACTCCACTTCCCATCTATTTTATCAACATAATAGGTATT
>JAENZK010000004.1 GCA_016841285.1 Guptibacillus hwajinpoensis
TTCTCTTGAAGCAATAATAATCTCTAACCATTGACCAAAGAGATTGGCCCCCATTTTTTTGTTGTTTTGATTGGGATGCAGTCGAAAATAGCTTAAAGCTTCCGGAATATAAACTGCTTTTCCTTTGGACAGCAAGGATAGCCAAGCAGCCATATCATTGATTAACGAGTATTGTTTTCCTTGATAAATACCAAACTTATCAGTTAAATCTTTTTTTCTAAATAAAACGGTTGTAGGTTCACCGATGATATTAAGACATCGGGTTAAAGCAATATTACCAAATAGTCTCCCGTCTAGGATTCTTGTTTCATTAAATACTTTTGCCGTAGCACGGAGGGGTGACAAAAATTCACCTGATTCATTAATCGTTTGCCGGTAGGAAGTAACAAGAGTGATATTATCAAATTCGTCAAAGAAATACATCATTTTTTTGATTTTATCTTTATGAAATAAATCATCATCCATTAAGTAATTAATAAATTCACCAGTTGCTAGGTCATAGCATTTATGCCAATTTTCAAGAAATAAGTTTCTTTCATTTTTATAATATTTCAAAATTGAGGAATCAAAAGATGTTTGAATCATGTCTTTTACGCGATCATCGGAACTATCATCACAGATGATGATTTCGATATTAGGGTAGGACTGTTCTAAAACACTTTCAATAGCAAGTTTTAGCGTGTCAGGACGATTATAAGCAGGTATAACAACACTTACTAATGGTTTTTCCATCATGCTCCCCCTAATCTATCATAATCTTTTCTTTAAGGTTGCAGGGACTCCTGCGTACAATGTTTTCTCTGGTACGTCTTCCTTTACAAAAGCTCCGCCACCAATGACCGACCAGGGCCCAATTGTAATTTTTTCACGAATGGAACTGCCAATTCCGATATAGCTCCCTTCATGAATAGTTACGTTTCCGGCAATATTGGCACCAGGAGAGACGGTTACATAATCTTCAATTCGATCATCATGACTGATGTTTACCCCACGGTTAATAATAACGAAATCCTTGATAATGACATTTGTAGTGATGATCGTACCCTCACAAATGACACTTCCGATTCCTATGCTATTTCGTTTTGAGATGAAGACTGAAGGATGTACCAATGTATCAGCAATTTGAAATCCATGTTTTATTGTTTTATTTGCTAGACGCTTCTTAAGCGCGGGGTCGCCTACACCTGCACATACGATTTTCACCTTATTTTGCAGTTCAAGTATGTCTTGCAAGTCCCCAAGGACAGGGATATCATCGATTATTTTTCCTTTAAACTCCGAGCGTTCATCTAAAAAACAAACGACTTCTATGCCTATTTGTTCACATAGATGAAGTACTTCCCGACCATGACCACCACAGCCCCATATAACTAGTGCCATTATGATGAAACCAGCCCTTCCACGATCAAGTTAACATCTTCGAGAGTCATTTCTTCCCAAAGGGGCAAACTCAGGATCCGGCTTGATAGTTCTTCTGTTACTGGCAAGGGTGTTCGTGGATAGTTCATAAATTGTGGGTGAGTATGGCAAGATGGGGAAAAATAAGTACGTGCTTCAATGTTCCGATTGGCAAGTGAATTTATGATATCATTATTTTTTTTGCCTTTAGGGCAAGCAATTGGCATAAATTGATGCGGGATAGTTCCTTTATTTTTTTGCAATTTCCAACCTTTAGAAAGTAAGTCTTTTTGGGATAACTCCTTAAGATACCATGAATAAATTTGTTGCCTTGTTTTTGCTTTTTGGCTGTAAACTTCGAGAGTAGATAAACCGATTGCAGCTGTATACTCAGATATTTTTCCGTTAAGTCCGATAGTGTCTGTAACCCTATTTAGCGAAAAGCCAAAATTCTCAGCCTGCCGAATTTTCGAAATTTGATCTGAATTTCCACTGTAAATGAGTCCACCTTCTCCAATTCCGAAAGACTTAGTGGCATGAAAGCTGTAGACCACACACCCTGGGAAGTCTTTTCCAAAGTGACATTTATGATGGGTTGCACCAAAGCTTGCAGCGGCATCTATAACGACTGGAATCCCAGATTGGTGCCATTGTTGATAAATTTCAAGATTCATATTATTCCCAAATGTAGCATAGGGAACAACCACAGCTACTTGATCTCCTAATTTTTGCATTGTTTCGTTTAGAAGTTCCTCATTCATGCACCAATCATCGGCACGTATATCAACAAAATAAGGCTCTAACCCACACCATAAGGCAGCCAAAGGAGTTGCAGCGAATGTGAAACTTGGCATCAAAGCATATTTTCCATTTGGACGCTTGCAATGTGATATGGCTAAAATTAAGCCGATTGTCGCATTGCTAACGGTTGTTATCTCGCCTGAATTATCAAAGTATTCATGTAGGATTCGTTGTTCAAAGCGCTTATTGAGAGGGCCAAAATTACTGTAGATTCGAGAAGTGTCGATCTCAGACAAATAAGGTAGCAATGTTTCTTTCTTTACTAGGTTTGGTCGTAAAAAAGGGATTTTTTTCATGATAGTACGGCTCTTCAACTCCTTTCCAAATGTGAAATTTCTACCACACTTTAAAACTATGCAACTACATTCTATTCTTGAGTAATAGTTGTTGTTACAGGATGCCTCTAATGCATTTTATGCAGTAACAACTTTGTTGATTTCTCATATCTATAGAAGGAGTAAATTATTCCGAGGAGGAAAGAAATGGCACTGGAGATGAAACATACACCATTATTAACAGCTCATTTATTTGTTTCACAATTGAATTCAATGGATGGATTTGATGAAATGGTTGATGAACTTGCTGAAGAAGGAATAATTGTTAGAATATACAGTCCTATTGATAAATTAATGGATGTAAATATTAAAAATCCGAGAGTTTATGTATCGTTAGGAACTGACTGGAAGGAATTTAGAACACTAAATGAGTTACCGCTTCATGAAAGAAAACGGTGGCTTCATTATGAATCACCTGCAGAGATTCAACCCTACAAATTGTTTCACTGTTGGCTAAAACAGACCGACCCACTGCCGGACATTAGAACGATTCCTATGACGAAATTCTCTTCGGACACTCCATTAGTATCCGTATTCACCGCAAGCTACAGGTCCAAAGACAAAATTCAGCGTCCGTATCACTCTTTATTAAATCAGACGTATCCTAATTGGGAATGGGTCATTGTTGATGATTCTGGAGATGAGGACGAGACATACAATAAGTCTTTACTTACACTTGATGATCCCCGCGTAAGGAGATATCGCCAGGATTCACGGAATGGATATATCGGTGCGATTAAGCGCTATGCAGCAGGATTATGTACAGGTGAGATTTTGGTAGAAGTCGATCATGATGATGATTTAACCCCTGATTGCTTAGAAAAGATTGTGAAAGCATTTTTAGAAAATCCAGATTGTGGGTTTGCGTTTGGGGATTGTACAGATGTTTACGCTGAGAATAACCATGCTCATTGGTATGGGTGGGATTGTGGCTATGGCTACAGTCTCTATTATCGAGTTTGGGTCCATAAAATGAATCGTTGGCAAAATGTCCAAAAGCATACAACCATTAATGGGAACACCTTACGACACTTGGTTGGTATGCCAAATCATCCACGTGCTTGGACACGGGATTGCTATCATTTAGTTGGGGGGCATCGTGAAGAACTTTTGGTTGCAGATGACTACGATTTGCTGATACGAACATTTCTTTGTACAAAATATGTCGCCATTCCCGATTTGCTTTATATTCAATATCGAAATAAAGGGGGGGATAATTCTACATTTCTTAGAAATAAGCAAATTCAGATTCTTATAAATGAATTAAAAAATTATTATTATAATCGGATTTATACAAAAGTAAAAGAACTCGGGATGCCTGAACTTGTTCCCGATAACCGTATATGGCTAAGAGACCCAGACGATCCCGGTCGAAAAACGGCCCATGTTATTAACGAAGATCGATCGAAGGTTTCCATCTTGTTTCCATTACCATACTCTTGTTCAAATCAAGATCATAGTCAATTATATAAGACATTGCAAAAGGGGATCGCAACAAATTTTAAAGATATCGAGGTCGTAGTTGTTGGTAATGTCCCGCAAGAGATTGAGTCCTTTGCGGCGAGAGCGCCAATGGGAGCTATCCGCTGGTGGCCGATGGAGCAGGAAGATTCTTTAGAAGCCTGCGTTGAATTTGCCAAGATTTGTGCTTCATGTTCGGAGAAAATTGTTATTATACCTTAAAAGGCGCTGGTTGAAGCGTCTTATTTTCATTAGGGACAAACAACCATTTTTAATTAAATCCTAAACAGTGTGATACTTGTCTGAATAGTATAGTAGAAAATAGATTAGGGGTAGTGGTAAAAATGATCGATCTAAAAAATAGGCTGATCAATGAAAATGCACATAAGATACCTTTTATTTTCTACTTGAAAAAAGGCAATGTATTAAAGAGCGTGGGTGTTGATAAAAGGAAACCATTTGTAACGATGTTTTTTATTCTAGATAACGAGGCGGATGAAGATTCAAACTGTTTAACGTTAGAGCCTTTGGTTCCAGTAAAGTATTGCAAACAAACATTACTTAAATCATCAGATATTAAAGTTAAAGTTAGAAAGGATTGTATTTTGGGAACACAATGTTTGCCAAATGCAGAGCTGGCGGATGTAGTGATTGAGCATCATCGTTATAAAGACAAAATATGTGGGAGATTTACTGTTCCGGCAGGCTTTTCTGAAACAGTCGTGTGGAAATCTAATGATGAAAATTTAATATCCAATTTATTGGAATTAGTCTACGATGAAGGGGATAAAGAATACCTGGAGGCGATTGTGGATTACGAAAATGGGTCTTCTAATACCTATAGACTATGCAAAAATGTACCGATTGATTTAGATATATCTAACGGACTATCTGTAAAAATAAATAAAAAAGATAATTCTGCAAAGGCTTCAGGAAGTTTTTCCATGGAATATATGAGTGATGTTATAAAAAAAGTGATCTTGTAGTGAAAATAAGGAATTAAAGCAGCACGGGTTATTCACCGGTGCTGCTTATTATTTCCTTTTGTTCTTTGATATGGATAAGGGACTTTTTTCTAATCCAATATTGAAAATTATCCAAAGGAAAGACACCGCGACTGTTGGAATTTTGCATTTGGATAACGACACTTTCTGGTGATACCTCTAATATTTTTAATCTTTCAGAGTTGTGCAGATTAGGCAAAAAATTTCCTTTAATCTCAAACTCCATGTTGCTTGATAGGTTCATGATAACAATCTTCCTCCTGATTTTAATTACATTTCTTATATATAGTATTAAAAATACCCAACTTTAACAAATTTATCCGTATTTTAGTGTAACAGATTACCCTTGACATATTTTTGTTAGAATAATATATTGAGATAGAATTATTTAGCGCGTAAAAGCGTTTAAGCGATGGCTTATTGGCTAGGAGGGCATATATGCAGAAAGATACGTCTGTTTTGAATATGAAGTCATTTGAAGCATTAATTATTATTATTTTTTTATTGGGATTCATTAGCTATTCTATTATTAAACTTGGAGTTGTACCCCATATTCCAATTACCCTCTCCATCATTGGGTTAATCGCATATGGACTAGTAAGAAAGGTTTCTATAAAAGAATTAGAAAAAGGGATGACAAACGGCGTGCAATCAGGTATAGGGGCCGTTTTTATATTTTTCTTTATTGGAATGTTGATAAGTAGTTGGATTGCGGGCGGAACAATTCCGACCTTTATTTACGCTGCACTTAACTTAGATAGCAGCCAGTATTTTTATACAATCGTCTTTTTAATTACCTCCATTATTGGACTATTTATCGGTAGTTCATTAACAACAGCGGCAACATTAGGTGTTACATTTATAAGTGTAGCATCTGCTTTAGATTTATCTTTGGCTATTACAGCAGGAGCTGTTATTTCCGGTGCTTTTTTCGGGGATAAATTATCTCCTTTATCAGATACTACAAATCTTAGTTCGATGGTTGCAGGTGTTGATCTATTTGAACATATTAAAAATATGCTGTGGACAACCATTCCTGCGTTTATAATTTCATTTGTTTTGTTTATGTTTTTGTCCCCGGGGAAGGGAATATCAAAAATTGATAAGATGGGTGAACTGAAAGGAATGCTTTTGGATTTGAATTTAGTTCATTGGTATTCTGTAATTCCATTTCTATTGCTCGCTATCTTGGCTGTGAAAAAGGTATCTGCGATCGTGACTCTTGGAGCTAGTACATTATCAGCACTGATCCTAACTCCGTTTGTACAGACTAATTTTCCGCTAGAAAAGATATTGTCTCTTCTATACTTTGGTTACAAGTCAGAAACCGGAAATAAAGAGATTGATTCCCTTTTAACAAGGGGCGGAATGGAAAGCATGATGTTTTCAATATCCTTAGTTTTATTAGCTCTTGCTATGGGTGGTTTGCTATTAAAACTGGGTATCATATCGGCATTATTAGAAGGAATTAAAAAGTATTTAATTAAACCTTCCATTTTAATTTTCTCAACAGCGCTTTCTTCAATCGGAGTCAATTTTTTAATGGGGGAGCAATACCTTTCCATTCTATTGCCAGGGAATACATTTGTTCAATCTTATAAAGAAACCAATCTTCATCCTAAGAATTTGTCACGGGTATTAGAGGATGCGGGAACTGTTGTAAATCCACTAGTTCCATGGAGTGTTTGTGGGATCTTTTTAACGGGAGTACTGGGTGTTCCAACAATAGAGTATGCTTTATTTTCATTTTTCTGCCTTCTATCACCACTTTTAACAATTATCGCAGGGATTACTGGGGTATCAATTACGAAATTAAAAAAATAAAAAGAACTAAAAAAATATTGTGAAATAATAGTATCGGGATTAGAATAATAGAAACAATAAAATAGAGAGAAGGATCACCTTGTGGATTATAGCCGCATTTATAACAATGATTTGCTTTGGTCTAAATAATCTTATTTTTAAATGGAGTACAGGGAAGGGCTATTCAAAGGTCCATATTCAGTTCTACTTTTATTTTGTTGCCTTTCTATTATCGTTAGGCTATGGGATGATCGTCGGATTGACTCAATTTAATCTATTTACGATTGGCCTAGGTGCAATTATTGGTATATTAAATGCAAATGGGAATATTCAAATGTCAAAGGCATTTGAAAAAGGCCCAGCCAGTTTAACGTCTCCGTTGATTGGAACGAATGTACTTATCCCAATTCTAAGTGCAGCCCTTATTTTCCATGAACATATTACGCCAATTCAATGGGGCGGTATCGTGTTAATGCTTGGATCTGCGATCGTTATTCAATATTCGCCAAAGGCAGGAGGAAATGTTCAGTATTCATCATGGATCATACGAATTTTCTTGGCTATTTTCTCGTTCGGAGCCCTAGGAATTTTGATGAAAACGTCATCCTATTTGCACTTTGATTCATTAAACACCTTGATTTCCATGTATGGTGGTGGAAGTCTCTATCTTGCTATTAATAGTTTGATAGGAAAAGAAAAATGGATAGTGCGTGAAGCTAACACTGGGGCACTGGTTGGTGTAATCAGTGTTATTGGCTATGGCAGTTATTTCTTTGCTTTAAATACGGGAACGGCGAGCATTGTCTTTCCAATTGTAAGTTTAAATTGTTTGATTGTTGTTCTTGGCGGTTGCTGGGTCTTTAAGGAAAAACTTAAAAAATATCAATTGTTAGGCGTTGCTACGGCAATCCTTGGTATTGTGTTTACAAAATTATAATATTAAAAAACAAAAGACAAATTTAAAGAGGCTTTACGTTCCCTCTTTGAAATTGTCTTTTTAATTTGATTCCCGAACGCTTATTCGCTAAAATAGAGATAGAGCAAATGAGGTGAAGATAATGCAATTTCGAAAAAATTTGCAAGAGATCATCGAACAAATTCAAACGGATGAACAGTTTTCAAACAATATCATTAACTGGCATACAATACCGGAAAGGGAGGCACAAACGGTTCCTTTCCCTGATTCAATAGATTCTCAGCTTAAACAAGCTTTGCAAAAAAGAGGTATTAAGGAGCTATATACTCACCAAGGGCACGCTTTTGAAACTACTAGAAAAGAAGAAAATTTTGTTGCGGTTACACCGACAGCTTCTGGGAAGACGCTTTGTTATAACCTGCCCGTGTTACAGCAAATAATAGATGATCCGAGCAGCAGGGCCTTATATATTTTTCCCACAAAAGCCCTTGCCCAGGATCAGAAAAGTGAATTGAATGAATTGATCGAGGAGCTTGGAATAAATATTAATAGTTATACCTATGACGGGGATACCCCCTCAAATATTCGTCAAAAGGTCCGCCAAGCTGGTCATATCGTGATTACAAATCCCGATATGCTGCACTCCGCGATCTTGCCGCATCATACAAAATGGGTCGCGTTATTTGAAAATCTAAAATATATCGTTATTGATGAACTTCATATTTATAGAGGCGTGTTCGGAAGCCATGTGGCAAATGTGATCAGACGATTAAAGCGGATTTGTGAATTCTACGGAAGCAAACCAATCTTTATCTGCACATCTGCCACGATTGCCAACCCTAAAGAACTCGCAGAGAAATTAACTGGTGAAAAAGCGACACTTATTGATAAAAACGGCGCGCCAGCGGGCAAGAAGCACTTTGTTTTTTATAATCCACCAGTGGTTAACAAACCTTTAAATATTAGAAGAAGTGCAACTTTAGAGGTTAGAAAGATTGCAAGTGAATTTTTGAAAAATAAAATCCAGACAATCGTTTTTGCACGGAGCCGGGTAAGGGTGGAGATTCTCTTAACCTATTTGCAGGAGCTTGTCCAAAAGGAGTTAGGACCAAAGTCTATTCGTGGTTATCGGGGAGGCTACCTCCCAAAACAACGCCGTGAAATCGAATATGGCCTCCGTAATGGTGATATTTACGGTGTAGTTAGTACCAATGCACTTGAATTAGGTGTGGATATCGGTCAACTCCAAGTATGTGTAATGACTGGCTATCCAGGGACAATTGCCAGCGCTTGGCAACAGGCGGGTCGAGCTGGTCGAAGGCAGGGAGAGGCACTGATATTTATGGTTGCATCCTCGACTCCGCTTGATCAATATGTGATTCAACACCCAGATTACTTTTTTAATCGTAGTCCGGAAACCGCCCGCATTAATCCTGATAATCTAATCATTTTAGTTGATCATTTAAAATGTGCGGCCTATGAACTTCCGTTTAAGAAAGGGGACACTTTTGACGGAGTAGAACTTGAGGACATCCTCGAATTTTTAACAGAAGAACAAGTTCTCCATTTTAATAATGGTAAGTGGTTTTGGATGAACCAGTCCTTTCCTGCTCATAATATTAGCCTTCGCTCAGCATCTCAGGAAAATGTTGTCATTATTGATACATCTAACGTGGCTCATGTAAAGGTTATTGGTGAAATGGACCGTTTCAGCGCCATGACCTTATTGCATGATGAAGCGATCTATTTACATGAAGGCGTTCAATTCCAGGTAGAAAAACTGGACTGGGAAGAAAAGAAAGCATTTGTCAGGGAAGTTGATGTTGATTATTATACTGATGCTAATTTAGCAGTACAGTTACGGGTCCTGGAAGTGGATAAAGAGAGGGAAATGGAGCTAGCCTCTGTATCGTATGGTGAAGTTACAGTCCAAGCGATGGCGACAATTTTTAAAAAGATTAAGTTTGATACACATGAAAACATTGGCTCGGGGCCTATCCATCTTCCTGAAGAGGAACTTCATACAAATGCTGCATGGATCAGCTTAAATGATGGGATTAAAAATAATTTGACCGAAAAGAAGCTGGAAGAAGGACTTATTGGAATTGCGAATTTACTACGGCATGTAGCACCATTACATGTTATGTGTGATCCCTCTGATCTCCATGTTGTACCGCAAGTGAAGGCCGTCCATTCCGAAAAACCAACCATCTTCCTGTATGATCGTTACCCCGGCGGGGTCGGATTAAGTGAAAAGGTGTATGAGATTATGGAGGACTTGCTTGTTGAAGCAGAGCGAATTATCAGCCATTGTGGGTGTGAATCAGGTTGTCCATCCTGTGTGGGAATGGAAGCAACAGGAGAAGACGGAAAACAATTAGCATTAAAGCTTATTAAGTTGTTTCGTGATGATAAACAGAAAAAAGTGCTCCTATAATTTACTTTATGAATTATAGGAGTTCTTTTTCTACATGATTCTTTTTCCAAGGTGAAATTGGTAACGGACTTGTTATCACTTGATGGTTTCAATTGATATTAAGTGGGGTAACTTGGGTAGCGGCACAAACTCTGACATGTGATTTCTAAGACAGGTATTTTTACTCTTCGTCATCTGAATAGGTGAGTACAGTTCTATCTCTGCAATCTAAACATTCACTTCTGTTTTTCTCGATAACGGATAGTACCTCACCACAGTTGATGCAACGATCGCGATCCATATGCATAACCTCCTTCGGCTGAAATGTAATCGTTTACAAAACATTAAACAATCTAATTTCCCACATACTGTATTTATGGGTTAATATTATTTTACACAATAAACTGAAAATTATCAATATAAAAATTATTAAAACTACCAATTTTTTATAAAACAATCTAATTTACTCTATTATGTTATAATTCTAGTTGAGTTTGATAGAGTAAAAGTAGGGTGAACGACAATGACATTAAAGAATAAGTTGAATCGCTTTAAAAAACATATAATTAACATAGAGGAAAGTAGTAAGGAAACAAATGTCGATATTCTTTCTGAAATAAAGCCACAAGATACTATTGACATTCCATATAGGGAAGAGTGGTCTCAGTTCCAAGCAAAACCTTTTTATTTTGACAATCAATATTCTATTGTCCGTGAAGTATCTTACCCACTAGATTATCTCCACGGTTCTCATCGTTTTAAAGAACTTTACGATGTTGTTGACCTTTGGGAGGAAAAGGACGTTGAACATCCATTATCGTTTTCCAAAGAAGAACCTTCGAAAATGGTGTTTTTTGACACGGAGACAACGGGCTTGGGCGGTGGGGTTGGTAATACTATTTTCCTTATTGGTTATGCTCAAGTATTTTCTGATCATGTTGTAGTAAAGCAGCATTTTTTACCGAGTCCGAGCCATGAAGTTGCTTTGTATCAAGGGTTTTTAACTGATATTGGTGATTATCAGGCGATGAAATTGACAACCTATAATGGCAAGGCCTTTGATTGGCCACAGATCAAAACAAGGCATACCTTATTAAGGGATACAGTTCCTAAATTACCGGCGTTTGGTCATTTTGATTTGCTACATGCAGCAAGGCGCCTTTGGAAGAATAATCTTCCATCTGTCCGATTGTCGATTGTGGAAAAAGAAATATTAAATATAAACCGTGATCATGATGTCCCTGGATATTTAGCACCAATGCTGTATTTTGACTTTTTAAAGGACCATAACCCCAAAGGGCTTGAAGGTGTATTTATCCATAACGAGATCGATGTCATATCTTTAATAACGTTATACATTCACATCGCAAAAAAGCTCTTAAATACACCGACCATTCACACCAGTATGGAGGAAAGGTATGAAATTGCTCGCTGGTATGAAGCTATAGGGCAAATAAACATTGCAATCAGCCTGTATGAAACCCTTGCCTACAGGCAAGAACAGGTAGCGATAAGTGCAGCGAAAGCTCTGGGAGGACTTTATAAAAAACAAAAGCAATATGAAAAAGCTACAGAAATTTGGACGAGATTAATAGAAAACAAATCTGCAGTTGATGTTGATGTTGCTACCGAACTTTCTAAATTATATGAACATCAACATAAGGATTATGAAAAAGCTTTATATTATGCAACAATCGGTTATAATGCGTGGAAAGAAAAAATGAGAATCATTCGAACTACAGCACAACAAGAAAAAGCAGCATTTTTAAAAAGAATCCAAAGACTGCAAGAAAAATTAAATTCACAAAAATAGGTATTTCAATTAGACATGTACCCTTTCGATTTCATAGGTTATTAGTGAACCTGATAAAAAGAAAGGAGATTGGAAGATATGCAATGTGGACCAAAGATTTTGAGCCCAATCGTACATCCTACAAAATGTTGTGATGTACATGATACAGAGGTGTACCAAGTACCACATATTCATCCATCACACACAACATTCCATCATCACAAGTTATTTGAACATATACACACTTGCCCGCACACTGTTTCCAACGTTTCTGATGTAGCACAACAGCACTTTGACTGCTGTGGAGGTATGGGTATGGAAGGTGTTGGTGTAGCACCAGGCATGGGCATGGCTCCGGGAATGTACCCAGGCATAGCACCAGGAATGTCCCCAGGAATGGCACCAGGCATGGGCATGGCACCAGGAATGGCTCCTGGCATGGGAATGTACCCAGGTATGCCGTCAGAAATGATGGCTGCTCCTCGCCTAAATCCATTTTTTAGACCGTAAGTAGTATAACTTAATTCAGCAGGGGTGTAGACCCCTGCTGAATTAAGTTAAAGCCTCCGGCGGATGCCTCGGATTTTCAAAGGTAGTTTTTCGAGCAAAGCTCGAAAAAATCCGGGCGCAAATACGCCAAGGCGCATTTGATTAATAGGAATTGGTCGTAGTATTGGCCAATTTCTATTTATTTGCGGAAAAAACAAAGGTGGTTATGAATTTGAGTGTTTATACTGTTACAGGCTATAAGCCCCATGAAATAGGAGTATTTAATGACAAACACCCTGGATTAGAATATATAAAAAAAGCATTAAAAAAAAACATCATTCAATTAATAGAAAACGAAGCGCTGGAATGGATCCTTATTAGTGGACAACTGGGTGTAGAACTATGGGCTGCTGAGGTTACGTTAGAGCTGCAGGAAGACTATCCTGATTTAAAATTAGCCATTATCACTCCTTTTTTAGAACAAGAAGCAAACTGGAAAGAAGAAAAGCAAGAATATTATCAATTTATCCTTGCTCAAGCAAATTTTGTTGATAGTTTAACAAAGAGACCCTACGAGAACCCATCACAGTTCCGAATGAAAAACCAATTCTTTATAAACAAAAGTAATGGGTTATTAATTTTATATGATGAAGATACCCTAGGTTCACCGAAATATATTCTTGAAATAGCAAGGAAGAAACAGCTTAAGGATGAAGACTTTCGCATTCAAACGATAACACCGTATGATATACAAGTGCTAGCAGAGGAAGAAAGGATGGAGAATGCGGAATATTGGTAATGTCAGTGACAACAGTCCCATTGACATTTTACATATATTTTGAAAAAATAGAAGAAAATAATATAGTAGGGGTATAATATAGAGGTGACTTTCATGCTTTCAGATAAAGTAAAATTAACTGCAAAAGAAATATTAGAAAAGGATTTTAAAAGTGGCATTAAAGGATATAACAAGGATGAAGTTGACCAATTCCTTGATTTAATAATTAAAGATTATGAAATCTTCCATCAGGAGATAGAAACTCTTCAACAAGAAAATCTGCGATTAAAAAAGCAGCTTGAGGAAAATCCTAGAAAAGCTGCGACGCCACAAACACCTAGTGTTGGTACTGGTAATACAAATTATGATATACTGAAACGTCTTTCGAATTTAGAAAAGCATGTTTTCGGCAGTAAATTATTCGACTAAAAAGTTCATATAAAAACATAAAAGGCTCTTTCTAAAAGACTTTTGTTAGAGAGGGCTTTTTTATACTTTAATAGGAGTAAACAGTATGAGTAAAATTACATTAATAGCAACAGCTGCTATGGGGATTGAAGCACTTGTAGCAAAGGAAGTACGGGATTTGGGCTATGAAAAAGTAACAGTTGATAATGGAAAAGTGACATTTGAAGCTGATGAATCAGCAATTTGCCGCACAAATCTTTGGCTAAGAACAGCAGACCGCGTCAAGCTAAAAGTTGGTGAGTTTAAAGCAACGACTTTTGATGAGTTATTTGAAAAAACAAAAGCCTTACCTTGGGGGGACTTTATTCCTGAAAATGGTGAATTTCCGGTAATTGGGAAGTCGCATAAATCTAAACTTTTTAGTGTTTCGGATTGTCAAGCCATCGTTAAAAAAGCGGTTGTTGAAAAGTTAAAGGATCATTATAAGCGTACAACTTGGTTTGAGGAAAATGGGCCATTATTCCGAATTGAAGTTGCACTATTAAAGGATATCGTAACTTTAACAATTGATACAAGCGGAATAGGATTACATAAACGAGGATATCGTGCTGAACAGGGTATAGCACCACTCAAAGAGACTTTAGCAGCTACACTTGTATTATTAACAAATTGGCATCCTGATCGCCCTTTTGTGGACCCTTTCTGTGGTTCTGGAACAATACCATTAGAAGCAGCGCTTATTGGTCAAAATATTGCACCCGGTTTTAACCGTGAGTTTGTCTCCCAGGATTGGCACTGGATCCGTCAGGAAGATTGGGATAAAGCCTTCGAAGAAGCAGAGGATCTAGCTAAATATGATCAACCATTAGATATTTCCGGCTCAGATATTGATCACAAAATGATTGAAATCGCAAAAGGGAATGCTTTAGAAGCGGGTCTAGGTGATGTTATTAATTTTAAACAAATGCAGGTTAGAGATTTCACAACAAAGAAAGAATACGGGGTCATTGTCGGCAACCCTCCATATGGAGAGCGTCTTGGAGAAAAGGAAGAAGTCGAGCAAATGTACAGAGAAATGGGCAAAGCTTTTGCGCCCTACGATACCTGGTCTGTCTATATGTTAACCTCACATCCTGATTTTGAAAAAATATACGGAAAAGAAGCAACCAAAAAAAGAAAGCTGTTTAATGGATTTATTCAAACAAATTACTATCAATATTGGGGCAAGCGCCCACCAAAGAAATGACCAAATCACAACTGATTTGGTCATTCGTTCTAGCACTACTATAAGAATGAACCTATAATGGAGGAAAAATATTGAACTCGATCGAACGTATTCCATTTGCCTTTTCAAAAACAGAAAATTTCTATCAAAAATTAAGTGATTGGATTGGCGATGTTTTTTATGAAATTTTGCCTGATGCCGGTTTTGAACTTCGAGATGAGCAAGTATTTATGGCCTTTCAACTTGAACGTGCTTTTAAAGAGAAAAAAGTGATGTTTGCGGAGGCTGGAGTAGGTACTGGGAAAACTCTTGTTTACCTGCTGTATGCTATTTGTTATGCACGTTATACCGGAAAACCGGCCATCATTGCTTGTGCTGATGAAACATTAATCGAACAGCTTGTAAAAGAAGAGGGAGATATCAAAAAACTTGAAAAGCACTTAGGCTTATCAATTGATGTGCGATTAGCTAAATCTCCTGACCAGTATTTATGCCTACAAAAATTGGATGAAGCGTTGTTAAACGATTCAGATGGGTTGTATGATCAAATTCATCAACAACTTCCTTCATTTGTGTTTGATACAAAAGGAATGAAATCTTTTTACCATTATGGTGATCGAAAGGACTATGCGCATTTAAACGATAATGAGTGGGAGCAGGTATCTTGGGATCCGTTTAAGGATTGTTTCGCATGTGAAAGTCGTCACCGTTGTGGTCAAACATTATCAAGAGATTATTACCGGAAAACGACCGACATTATTGTTTGTTCCCATGATTTTTACATGGAGCATATTTGGACCTATGATTCAAGAAAACGTGAAGGGCAACTGCCGTTACTTCCGGAAAGCAGTTCCGTAATTTTCGATGAAGGACATCTTTTGGAATTTGCCGCACAAAAGGCTTTAACCTATCGGTTGAAAGAAACGATCATGGAAGATATTTTAACGAGATTACTTGAAAATGACGTGCGAGAACAATTTGCTTTATTAATTGAAACGACGATCGAACAAAATGCCGTGTTTTTTGAAGAATTACATAAAAGTATTATTAGTATTGAAGGGTCTATTCGTAAAGAGATTATTTTTACAGATAAGCTCGAAAAAGAAGCACGGTCTTTAAAAAATCTTCTTGCCAATTTAGCAGATGAGCTTGTTTTTGAAAGTGAAACTTATACGATTGATCATTATTTATTACATATTGTAGATGAGCATATTGAAAGAGCAGAATATGCCTTACATTTATTTTTAAATTCAGCTCATGGTATTGCCTGGGTGCAGGAAGAACATTATCATCTTACACTTGTGATTATGCCAAGAGCTGTAAAAGAAACATTAAAGGAAAATTTATTTTCAAAAAAGCAACCCTATATTTTTTCATCTGCGACGCTATCGGAAAATGAAAGTTTTCATTATATGGCAGATAGTTTAGGAATTGAGGATTTTTTGTCATTTTCAGTAGCATCGCCATTTGATTATGATTGTCTAATGAAGATTTATGTTCCTAACAAAGCAGAAGAGTTGTCTCTAGAAGAGAAATGTCGAATGACAATTGACCAAATTAATCAGACAAGTGGACGGGCCATCGTACTTTTTAATTCGAAGGAAGATTTGCAATGGTTTAAAAAGTATCTATCTCATACTAAGGTGGAGTGGCCGGTATTATTTGAAGGAGACCAAGAAATAAGTGACCTTGTCTCAAAGTTTCAAAACGATGAAGTAGCAGTACTTTGTTCTGTCCATTTATGGGAAGGGCTCGATATTCCTGGTCCATCACTAAAAAATGTCATCATTTGGTCTTTGCCATTTCCACCCAATGATCCAGTATTTGATTCAAAACGAAAAACAGTGGAAGATCCGTTTTGGGATATGGATGTCCCGTATATGCTTTTGCGTTTAAGGCAGGGTGTTGGCCGTCTTATTAGGACACATAATGACAGTGGAATGGTAACGATCTATATGCCATTAAAAGACGAAAAGGTAGTCGAACAAGTACTAGGAGTATTACCAACAAATGTAGAATATATATAGGTAAACGTGAAGCTTAATTTCAAGAAATAGGGGGATTGTAAATGGAACAATCTATACAAAAGGTTGAGGCTGAATTTCTAGACTATGTAAAAAAAATGACTGCTTATAACGAAGCTTTGTCATTAATCTTTTGGGATATGAGGACAGGAGCCCCGAAAAAAGGGATCGAGCAACGATCAGAAGTAGTTGGTATGATTTCACAAGAAGTATTTCAAATGTCAGTCTCTGAGGAAATGAAGAATTACATAGTCGCTTTGGAGAAAGTAGAAGACCTTTCAGAAATTACGAAAAAAACGATTGAAGAGTGTAAAAAGGACTATGAGCTCAACACGAAAATCCCAAAAGAAGAATACAAGGAATATGTCATTCTTCAATCAAAAGCCGAATCAGTGTGGGAGGAAGCAAAGGAAAAAGCTGATTTTGAAATGTTTCGCCCATATTTAGAAAAGCTGGTGGAATTTAATAAGAAATTTATTGGTTACTGGGGTACGTCAAAGAAAACTAGGAATAAATACGATGTATTATTGGATCAGTATGAACCTGGTATAACTGTTGCGATCTTAGATGAGACATTTGGCAAACTTCGAGAAGAAATTGTACCACTTGTACGTAAAATATCAGATTCCCAAAATCAACCAAAGACGGATTTTTTATTTGAGACATTCCCTAAAGAAGATCAAAAAGCCTTCAGTATCGATGTTTTGAAGGGGATGGGTTATGACTTTGAGGCGGGGCGACTTGATGAGACCGTTCACCCTGTTGAAATTACTCTCAATCCAGGTGATGTAAGGGTGACAACCAAATATGTTGAAAATGACTTTAGAGTTGCTGTATTTGGAACCATTCATGAAGGGGGGCATGCCCTTTATGAGCAAAATATATCTAAGGATCTAATTGGAACACCACTATGCGAAGGAACATCGATGGGAATTCATGAATCTCAATCATTGTTCTGGGAGAATTATATAGCCAGGGACTATGATTTTTGGGTTTATTTCTATGAGAAATTAAAAGCTTATTCAAATGGACAATTTGATAATGTAGTGATAGATGATTTTTATAAAGGAATTAATGAATCAAAACCATCATTAATAAGAATTGAAGCAGATGAATTGACCTATCCGCTTCATGTCATGGTTCGCTATGAAATTGAAAAGGGCTTGTTTAATGATGAAATTGAGGTCAAGGACCTGCCAGCAATCTGGAACCAAAAGATGAAAGAATATCTAGGGGTTACACCTAAGGATGATGGAGAAGGGGTGTTACAGGATGTTCATTGGGCAGGTGGAAGTTTTGGGTATTTTCCTTCATATGCTTTAGGATATATATACGCAGCACAATTCAGAGCAGCCATGTTAAAGGATCTGCCAAATTTCAGTGATTTGTTAAAGTCTGGTAATTTAGCACCCATTAAAGAGTGGTTGGGAGAAAATATACACCAGTATGGAAAATTGAAAAAGCCTTTAGAGATTGTTAAAGATGTAACAGGTGAGGGCTTAAACCCTAATTATTTAATACAATATTTAAAAGAGAAGTATACAAATATATATAAGCTGTAGGAAAAGCGCAAGCGCCCGTTTAGCGACGTATAAACTGGAGCGCATCGACTGAGATAAAGGAAACACGATGAGTAAAGCGAATCGATGTTGACTTATCGTAGGGAGGTGGGCGAAGTTTACGAGTCGCTGGGCGCTGGAGCTAGACAAAAAATGATCCCCTTGTACTATAACAAGGGGATTGTATTTTTTTATCGCATAATATATAATTTTCCATAATTATCTAGTAATCTAGATTTTCGCTATTTTTATTGACGTCCAATAACGTTAGTGAAACCAGGAGATCCTGGAGGTGCGTTTTGGATCATATCAATAAATGGAATTGTGTAAGCGAATAATACTAACACGAATGTAATACCAACCCATAATTTGAAGTTCTCGAATACAGCAGGAACTTTCTCTGCATTAGCATGAACTTCGCCAACAGGGAATTCTGTTTCGCCTTTAGGTGCAAAGAATGCAAGATTAATGAAGATAATAACCATTAATACCGCACCTAGGAATAGAATTGATCCACCTACGGCTTGAGCAATTTGGTAAGGAATCCAAGCTAGAGAATCTTCGTTCCCTGCATATGTTGAGAAAGCGGAACGACGTGGTGCTCCAAAAAGACCAGCAGCATGCATGGATCCTGACATGAATAACATACCGATTGTCCATAACCAAGTTTGCACTAGAGCTACTTTATTCATTTTAGCTGTTAATTTACGTCCTGTAATAGATGGTACCATCCAGTAAGTAATACCGAAAAATGTCATTGCACAAGCTGATGCAACAGTTAAATGGAAGTGACCTGTAATCCAGATTGTATTATGAACAACTTGGTCCAATTGGTGAGAAGCGTTGATGATACCACCTGCACCACCAGGGATAAAGAATAACATACCTATGAATGGAGCAAGGAATCGTGCATCTTTCCAAGGCATCTTTTTCCACCAGCCGAAGAGACCAGTTGCACCTAATTCACGACCACGCAATTCAAATGTTGCAAATAATGAGAATGCTGTCATTAATGACGGAATAACAACAAGGAATGTTAATACTACTTGTAAATACTTCCAGAATGGATCAATACCTGGCTCAAGTAATTGATGGTGGAATCCTACTGGAATTGAGAACAAGATAAATAGTACGAATGATAATCGAGCTAAAGCATCACTAAAAATCTTACCACCGATAATTTTTGGTACAATTGCATACCAAGCCATGTAAGCCGGTAATAACCAGAAATATACTAATGGGTGACCGAAATACCAGAATAATGTACGGCTAATTAAAATATCAATTGTTGGAACAAGACCTAAAGACCAAGGAATAATTTGAACTAAAACAGTTGTTGCTAAACCAAGACAAGCAATCAACCAAAGTAACATCGTCATTACACCCATGAAGCTTAAAAGTGGTGTAGTTTGACCTGGATTTTCTTTCTTCCAACGAGCATGTCGATGGAATACAACGAAACCTTCTACCCAACTACCAACAACGACTAGAGTAAGACCAATATAGTGCATTGGATGTGCCATTAATGGAGCATACATTGTATAAAGAACGGAACCTTCACCAAGTAAAATAAAAATTGCTGTAATAGTTGTTCCGATTGTCATCATTGTATAGCCGATCCAACCAAAGCGGCGTTCGCCGTCGGTGTATGTACCAGCTGTTTTACTTTGAGTAGCAACAATAAAACCGATAATAAAGAAAGTAGTTAATACGAGTCCTAATAAAACACCATGAACAGTTAAAACTTGATAATAGTTAATGCCAGCTGGTAAAGTTAACTTACCGGAACGAACTAAAGTTTGAAGCAAACCTGCTAAGGCTCCTACTAATAATGCAGTGAAGGCTACATAAAAATGGGCCATTGTAAGTTTTGCATCTTTTGGATTGATACTAGTGATGCCTTTCATTACTCAACCACCTCCAAAGTTGCGAACATTAAGTGGTGACCTAAACCACAATATTCATTACATACGATTGTGTATTTTCCTGGCTTGTTGAAGGTTGATTCTACAGTGTTGATATAACCAGGCTCTAACATCATGTTTGCGTTTGTACCAGCTACCTCAAAACCGTGAACAACGTCAGTTGTAGTACCGATGAAATTAACTGTTGATCCAACCGGAACTTGAATCACTTTTTCAGGGCCTACATCATAATTAAATGCCGATGCAACGACAACTAATTCATATTGTTTTTCGCCAACTTGTTTTAGACCAGGCTGATCAAACGGTGCTGTAGTATTTACCTTTGTTGGATCAACTGTAACTAGACAGCTTGGCGGTTGATTTCCCATGTAGAATGCACTGACTCCAATCGTAATCGTGAACACTAGCAAGGAGGCAATACCAAATAGTAGCCAAATTTTTTCATACTTATGAATGTGCATGGATTCTTATACTCCTTTCGATTTTCCCAATTAACGTGATAAGAATAAATTAAATGCTCCAACCCATGATAAAATAATAATAAGTCCAAGAATACCTACACAAGCTAGCGTACCTTTTAGTGAACCGCTATCCTCTACTTGGGTTTGTTGGTGTAATTCTGGTTTTGCCATTTAATCACATCCCTTCAATAGATTTACGTTTTAAAACATTTTAGTGTAAAAAGTGAAACTTCTGATGCTTTTATATTACAAAAGAAATAAAGCGAATCCATCACATTTTTATACTTTTCACAAAATGTTCATAAGTCATATAAAAACTATAGAAATAGTGAAAACTACCGAAGCCTTGATACATAAGGATTTGGGTGTGAAAAAATGTGAACATAATGTGAAGTAATTGTTCAAAAATGTTTATTCCATACTTGGAAAACGACATAAACTGTTGGATTATTGGAAGAAAAAATGTTATTCTCTGGAAGAAATATGTACAAAAATTATAAAATAAAAATTATAAATAAAATCATCTAGGGGGTCATGATTATGAGTCGCTTACAAGAAGTCCTTTCTCATAATGAACAATTTGTAAATAACAAAGATTATGAACAGTTTAAGACGACTAAATATCCAGATAAAAATATGGTTATATTGACTTGTATGGATACGAGGTTAAGCGATTTATTACCGAAAGCTATGAATGTGGGCCATGGGGACGCAAAAATTATTAAAAATGCCGGGGCTTTAGTATCTCATCCATTTGGAAGTATAATGAGAAGCATTCTAGTTGCTGTATACTCATTAAATGCTAAGGAAGTTTTTGTTGTTGCACACCATGATTGTGGGATGACAGGATTGTCTGCCAATCAGATTTTAGACAAGGCGATATTAAGCGGTGTTTCGAGAGAGAAAATTAATATTTTGCGACATGCAGGTATTGACATTGACAATTGGCTTAAAGGTTTTACTAATGGTGCAGAAAGTGTTGAAGAATCTGTTAATAGTATTCGGAATCACCCACTATTTCCAAAAGATGTACCGGTTCATGGGTTAATTATTGATCCAGAAACAGGTAAGTTGGATGTTGTTGTTGACGGTTATGAACATCTTGAGAAATCGAATAAAGATGAGATCAAACATTCTATTTGATAATAGAATGTTTTTTTTTTAGACATATTAAGGGTAATGAATGATATTCACATCAAGAATTTGCATCTGGGAGGTTAGAATTATGCATACGATTTGGAAAGGTTCAATCAGCTTTGGTTTGGTCAATATTCCAATTAATTTATTCGCAGCAACTGAAAATAAAGATATAAGCTTTCGTTCTATCCACAAGGAATGTAATAGCCCGATTAAGTATGAGAAGGTTTGCCCGGTTTGTGAACGAGAGGTAAATAATGATGAAGTGATAAAAGGGTATGAATATGAGCCAGGAAAGTTTGTGGTAGTTTCAAACGAAGAGCTCAAGGAGATAGCCCCGGAAAGTAATCGGACAATTGAGATCATTGATTTTGTCAGCCTTGAACAAATTGACCCTATCTATTTTGAAAAATCCTACTTTTTGGGGCCTCAGGATAACGGACTGAAATCATATCATTTATTAAAACAAGCAATGGAGAAGACTGGAAAGATTGGCCTCGCTAAAATAACCATCCGTTCAAAGGAAAGCTTAGCCGTTGTCAGAGTTTATCAAACAGGACTTTTGCTAGAAACGATTTTCTATCCAGATGAGGTTCGTAATGTCGGACAAGTTCCTGGAGTTGATACAGAAATTAAAGTGGATCAAAAAGAAATGGATATGGCTACTCAACTAATTGAACAATTAACAACAGAATTTGAACCTGAAAAGTATACAAATGAATATCGGACATCATTAATGGAATTAATCGAATCAAAAGTAAATGGAGAAGAATTTACAGTAGCGAAGGAGGCTCCAAAGTCCAATGTTGTTGATTTAATGGCAGCACTTCAAGCGAGTATTGACCAAACAAAACCAACAAATCAACAAATGCGAAAAAAGGAACAAGAAGAGCCGCAAAAAAAGAAAAAAACGCTAAATGTACGCAAGAAGAAAACGAGTTAAGGTGTTCAAGGAGTTTAAATGAACAAGTACTATAAACCTATGCTGCCAACATTAGTAGAGAGCGTACCTAAGGGATCTAACTGGATCTATGAAGCAAAATACGATGGATTTCGCTGTTTATTATATATTTTTGAAGAAAGAATAGAGATGATCAGTAGAAATTTAATTAATATTTCAGACTCTTTTCCAGAAATTATTAATGAAATTAAAAGGAATATAAATATTTTTGAAAAACATAAACCTTTAGTTTTAGATGGGGAAATTGTTATACTAGAATCGGAATTTAGAGCTGATTTTGAAAAAATTCAGATTAGAGGACGAACAAAAATTGAAAAGAAAATAAACCTATTGGCAAGTGAAACTCCTGCTCATTATATCTCTTTTGACATTTTAATGGATCAAGGTACTTCATTATTAAAAGAGCCGCTTTTACTTAGGAAAAAATATTTATCCGAACTTTTTAGTGGTTTAAGTATTGACCATTATCAAACATCAAAATTACTTAATATAGAGTTTTTCGAAAATAGTGAGGAACTTTTTCCTCGTATTGAAGCGGAATATGGGGAAGGGATTGTTGCCAAAAAGGTAAATAGCACATGGGATGAAGGTGCGAGGACAACTAATTGGTTGAAAATTAAAAATTGGAAAAAGGCTAATTTTATTATCCTTTCTTATGAAAAACAAAATGGATATTTTCATGTTGGCTTAGTAAAAGAACAACAAATTGTGCATGTGGGACTATTTTTACACGGCATTAGTGATGAGGAAAGAATGGCATTATACAAAATAATTAAAGCAAATGCTACGATAGAGGATTCCGACTTTATTTTTATTAATCCAAGCATTTGTGTGGAATTACTGTTCCTTGATTGGTATAAGGATGAAATACGCCAACCTCGTTTTTCTCAGTTTCGATTGGATGTTACATGGGAGGCTTGTACATGGGAAGAGGCACGGAAACGAACCATGAAGTCGTTATAAATGATCAAACAATACAGCTTACGAATATAATGAAATTATTATGGGAAAAGAAAGGTATTCGTAAAATTGACTATTTAAATTATTTAACAATAGTTTCCCCTTTTATGATTCCGTATTTAAAAGATCGGTTATTAACGACGATTCGCTTCCCATGTGGCATTCATAAAGAAAAGTTTTATCAAAAAAATTGTCCCGATTATGCTCCAGACTTTATCAAAACAAAATATGAAGATGAAACCGACTTTATTCTTTGTCAAAATCAAGCGACCCTATTGTGGTTGGGGAATCAATCAGCAATAGAATTTCACATTCCTTTTTCAACAGTTCACACAGCAAAACCAACAGAAATTGTTTTTGATTTGGATCCCCCTTCTAGAAAAGACTTTTTATTAGCTGTGGAGGCTGCTCTGTTGTTAAAAGAAGCGTTTGACAACTTACATTTACAATCGTTTGTGAAAACTTCAGGGAATAAAGGATTGCAAATTTATTTACCGTTGCCTGATCATGTTTTTTCGTATGAAGATACAAGGGTTTTTACTGCCTTTATGGCACAGTATTTAGTTGAAAAAGAACCGAAGTGGTTCACAACTGAAAGACTTAAATCAAAAAGAGGCAATAGGCTTTATGTGGATTATATTCAGCATGCTGAAGGAAAAACGATCATCGCCCCGTACTCTTTAAGAGGGAATGAAGAGGCCTTAGTTGCAACGCCGTTACAATGGAGCGAAGTGAATAGAGACCTTCATCCGGAGATGTTTCCGATCGAAACTATTGCGGTTAGATTAAAAGAAAAGGGCTGTCCGTTTAAGGAAGTATTTTTTGTAGCAAAAAAAAATCAACCGTTTCAGGTTGTTCTCGATCACTTGAGGCTGACTTAGTTTGTATATAGTTGTCCAGCTCCAGCCACCCAGCGCCTAGCGAGACTTCATTCGCCGTCGTACGATAAGTTAACATCGACTTGCTATGCTCGTCGTGTTTCCTTTATCTCCTCCGGCTCAGTCCAGTCCGAACGGCACAAATCGGGTGGCCTACGCTTTTCTATTTATTTTCAAGCATTAGGATGATATGTATTTCGCCTTTTCCTTCGATTGCAACTGGTACGCGAAAAGCACGATCAAATCCATATAATTTGGACGAACCAACCATCACAGTTGGAGGCGTAATATCTATTTCTACTCCATTTGCGGCAACGATAGTGCAAAGATTGCCAGCTAGCATATTCCCTAACTCACCTGTAAAGGATTGAAGCATTTCCCCCTCTAAAGGCATTCCGAACATTGCTTCACCAATTGCTCCAAATGTACTGGCCGCACTTTCAAGAACTAAACGACCTCTTACATGGCCAACCATCCCAATTAAAACCCCAATCTCGGTTTGTTCCAATGGTTCTGTCATAAGTGAAGGTTGTCCAACAACAAGTGGTATTGGGATTACACTTTTAACGGATTCTAAAGTTCCATTTAATATATGAGTAATATTCTCGCTTAAAGTCAGATTACCCACCTCCCTATATTTCTTTTTATGTAAAATTGATTAGGTACATGATACCATAAAATTGATTAACGTAAATTAGGAATCTTGCAAATTCACAAATTTTATAATAATTATGCAATAATTTACAATGTAATGTTGGTCAGAATCGGTTATAATAAAACTGCACAACAAACCTTCAAAACGTCGGTTTTCTATATGAATTCCGCTTTTCAACCTCCCTTTTACAGGGAGGTTTTTTTCTTGAGTAAAATTTTATTAATTGGAAAATATAACAGTAAATGGATAAAGAGAAGAGTGAACTTATGGCTAGAATTGTATCTGTAGGTCTTTGTACACCTCCCTACCGAATTTCACAAGAAAAAACAGGCGAATTCATTAAAGAGTTATTTCAAAATTCCTTTCATGAAATCGAACGATTGTTAAAAGTATTTGAAAACGGTCAAATAAAAGAACGTTATTTTTCCGTTCCGTTAGAATGGTTTAGCGAAGATCATACCTTTGCTGAAAAGAATGATATCTTTATTGAAAAAGCAGTACAGTTTGGAATTTCTGCGATCAAAGAATGTCTAGAGAACTCGACCTTTTTACCAGAACCCATTCCATTTGAAGATATTGATGTTATTTTTTACATATCATCAAGTGGTTTATCCACACCAAGTATTGAAGCCAAAATTATGAATCAGTTGCCGTTTAAGAAAACCTGTAAACGAATCCCGATTTGGGGTTTAGGTTGTGCCGGTGGGGCCTCAGGTTTGTCGAGAGCATTTGAATATTGTAAAGCCTTTCCGAAAGCAAAAGTACTCGTATTAAGTGTGGAGCTTTGCAGCCTGACTTTTCAAAAAAATGATCACTCAAAAAGTAATTTGGTCGGGACCTCGCTTTTTGCTGATGGTGTTGCGTGTGCCTTATTATCGGGGCAGGAAGCAGATCTAAGGCTTAACAATGCGGAAATAGCTTTACCTAAAATTGTTGCAACACAATCCATGCTAATGCCTGATTCTGAGGATGTCATGGGCTGGAGCATTAGAAATGCAGGATTTTATGTTATTTTTTCAAAAGATATACCGTCTATTATTCGGACATGGGTTCAAGGTAATGTTCAAAAGTTTTTGGCTGAAGAGCAGGTCACAATGCAGGATATTAAACATTTTGTTGCCCACCCTGGTGGTAAAAAAGTATTGGATGCCTATGTAGAAACCTTTGGGATTACTAAAGAAAAGATAAATAATTCGCTCGAAATATTAACGAATTATGGCAATATGTCATCGGCAACCATTTTATATGTTCTGAAAAAGTTTCTTGAAAACGGAACTAAAAAGGGCGATCTGGGACTGGCAGCAGCTGTAGGACCGGGCTTTAGTTCGGAATTATTACTATTACGTTGGGAATAGAGGGAATAACATGTTTTTTTCAATCTTCATATCTTTAGTAATTTTACAAAGATTGGCGGAGCTTGGGATTGCCAGAAAGAACGAAAAGTGGATGAAAGCAAATGGCGGTTTTGAGGTAGGAGGGGAGCATTATAAATTCATTGTTTTAGTCCATGTTTTGTTTTTTATGTCATTAATTTTAGAAGTATTGTTTTTTAATAAAGAAGTATCTTCGTTATGGACCGTCTTTTTACTATTTTTCACACTAGCTCAGGGCCTTAGAGTATGGAGTCTTTTATCTTTAGGGAAATTTTGGAACACGAAAATTATTATCATGCCTAATGTCAATATTATTTCAACCGGACCGTATAAATTTATCCGACACCCAAATTATTTAGTGGTAGTGGTTGAATTATTAGTTATACCGTTGATTTTTAATGCCTATTTTACAGCTGTTATTTTTACCTTCCTAAATATGGTGGTCTTAGGCATAAGGATACCAATTGAGGAAAATGCGTTAATTAGGGAGACCGATTACAAAGCAGTATTTCACCAGCGTGCTCGATTTGCACCTACTAGGGAACGGTCATAAATTATTTACGTTATCATTGTCCAGCTACAGCACCCAGCGACTCGTAAACTTCGCTCATCTCCCTACGATAAGTCAACATAGGGGAGAATCGCTACTCTCGTCGCCGGATATCCTTTATCTCAGTCGATGCGCTCCAGTTTATACGTCGCTAAACGGGGGCTTTCGCTTTTTCGTCTGGAAACGATTTCAATTTTCTTATTGAAAATGTATCTCAGTCGTATTATAATAAAGACATAAGTTAATTGATAATAATTATCACTATCAACATAGTGATAACTAGGGATTGGATGGTGTTGGAAAATGGTAATTGCGTTTGTCACAGTTACAGTTGTTACGTATGGTAGTCTAATGTATTATATCCTTCACAAAGTCGACCCACGTACACGGTCAAATTAAGCCTTGTGAGACTTTGACCGTGTATTTTTCAGCTACATAATTTTTAATTTGCTAAATGGCATGAGGAATGATCGGTTGATTCCTGATGTCTTTTTTGTTTTTTTCTGACAAAATTTGATGCTGGATGCGAAAAACAATTGAGCAAAAGCTCAACAATTGATAACATTAGAAAGGGTTAACTTTAAAAAGTTAAGGCACTATATATGGGGGAAAGATTACAACTATGTTAGAAATTAATCGTTTAGCAGCACTATACTTAGAATTACAAGAAAAAGGGGACAAAGACAACGCTGAAAAAGTGAAGCAGCTTGTCGAAAAGTTAAAAAACAAAGAATTTATGATTGCTTTCTGCGGGCACTTTTCCGCAGGAAAATCGACAATGATGAACCACTTTATGGGAAAGGAAGTTTTACCATCCAGTCCCATTCCAACAAGTGCAAATCTTGTTAAAATAAAAAAGGGGACAAGCTACGCAAGGGTTTATTATAAAGAAGCCGATCCAGTTGAATTTCCGGCTCCTTATGATTTTGAAGTCGTTAAAAATTTTGCAAAAGATGGCGAAAATATCATCTCACTTGAAATCAGTGATGAAGATATTAGTCTACCAGAAGGTGTTTCCATTATGGATACGCCTGGAATTGATTCAACTGATGACGCCCATCGAATTTCAACTGAATCTGCACTACATTTAGCAGACATAGTCCTTTACGTAATGGACTACAATCATGTTCAATCAGAATTGAACTTTTCGTTTACGAAAACTTTAAAGGACCGTGAGAAGCCAGTTTATCTAGTTATTAACATGATCGATAAGCATAATGAGGAAGAATTAAGCTTTGAATCGTATAAGACTAGTGTAATAGAGTCGTTCAAAAGCTGGGGCGTCAACATCGATGGGTTATTTTTTACATCATTGAAAGACTTGAGTCATCCGTTAAATGAATATAGCAAGCTAGACCAGTTTTTGAAAAACCAAATTAACAATAAAGAAGAACTTTTACTTAAAAGTGTGATTAATTCTGCAAAACCATTGATAGAAGATCACTTGCAATTTTTTGACAATGAGCATGAAGATGATCTGCATGAATTAGAAGCCCAACTTGAGGATTTACCTGAAAATGAAAGAAAGCGGGTTCTTCAAGAAGTTATCGATTTAGAAGAAAGACAAACTACATTACAATTTAATAAAAATAACTTAAAAGAGCAATTTGAAGAAGGAATTAAGAAAATTCTTGATAATGCTTACTTAATGCCTGCAGCAACAAGGGAGTTAGCTCATTCTTTTATTGAAGCGAGTCAGCCTGATTTTAAAGTTGGATTTCTTTTTTCGAAAAAGAAAACAGAAGAGGAAAGAACCACGAGATTAAATGCTTTTTACGACAGTTTCAAAAAGCAAGTAGAGGCCCAGCTTGATTGGCATATAAAAGACTTTTCGGTTAAATTTTTCAAGCAGAATGAAATCGATAATGAGAATTTTATAAACAGTATTTTTGAGGAAGTAACAGTTCAGTTTGACCCGGATCTTTTGGATGAGTTGGTTAAAAGGGGAGCAGGTTTAACAGGGGAGTACATTTTAAATTATACAAATGATGTATCCAATGAACTAAAACGACTATATAGAAATCGTGCATTAGAAAAATTTGAAGAGGGTAAAGGCCTCATTTATTCTGTTATTGATCGTGAACTGTCAGATGTTGAGGCCAACTTGGCGAACTACACACAATATAAGCATGCTGTAGATGGGTTGAAAAAGCTACAACAAGAAAGAAACAGCGTGGAAAATGAATTATCGGAATTATTATCATCTGAAACTTTACAGCAAGCGGTTCTAGAAGCTACCAATAACTGGTTAGGACAGTTTAAAGGTAATACGCCATCTATCGAAATTAGGCAGATGGAAATGGCGGAACAAAAAGAAAATAATGAAGTAAATAATGAGCAAGCAGAACAAAGTGTTGACAATGTTTTAGAGAGTAATCCTGTTCAAGATCTTGTTCAATCAGTTGATAGCTTTAACGTCAAAGAACGTTTAGGAGAAACCGTTGCAAAATTAAAAACAGCGATTAGTTCATTAAACGGTATTAAAGGTATTCATGCCCTTGCTAGTGACATGGCAGCAAAGGCAAATAGATTGAATGACAACCGTTTTACTATTGCATTATTTGGAGCCTTTAGTGCAGGTAAATCATCGTTTGCAAATGCTTTAATCGGTGATAAACTGCTTCCGGTTTCACCAAACCCAACGACAGCGACGATCAACAAAATATTGCCTTCAGACACTAAACACCCACATGGGACTGTTTTAGTTAAAGTAAAAACAAAAGAGCAAATTTTTAAAGATGTTGAGCAGTCATTAGCGTTGTTCCAAAAGAAATGTGCTTCAATGGAAGATGCTTTGTCAGTTATTAATTCGTTATCGTACGAAGGAAATGACCCGAAGGAAAAGCCGCATTATTCATTTTTAAAGGCTGTTCATATAGGCTATGATTTCATCGCCCCACATTTAGGGGAAGTGTTAACCGTTGATTTAAAGGAATTTGAAGACTATGTTGCCAAAGAGGAAAAATCTTGTTTTGTGGAATGGATTGAGCTTTATTATGATTGTCCATTAACAGAACAAGGAATCACTTTGGTAGATACACCAGGAGCGGATTCTATTAATGCAAGACATACAGGAGTAGCTTTTGAATATATCAAAAATGCAGATGCGATTTTGTTTGTAACCTATTATAACCATGCTTTCTCAAGAGCGGATCGTGAGTTTTTAATTCAACTTGGACGTGTGAAAGAAGCATTTGAAATGGATAAGATGTTCTTTATCGTCAATGCAGCCGATCTTGCGAAGTCTGAGGAAGAATTAAAACTGGTTGTAGATTATGTAGGTGATGAGCTTAAGAAATTCGGAATTCGCTTCCCGCGGATTTATCCTTTATCAAGTAAGATGGCATTAGAAGAGAAGCTGCAAACAAGAGAAGGAAAGTCCGTAACAAGTGAATCAAACATTGCCGCCTTTGAACAAGCATTCTATTCGTTTATTATGAATGATTTAGTTCAAATCTCTATTCAGACGGCACATGAGGACTTAAAACGATCTGTAGCTGCGCTTCAAAATATTATTGCGACAGCTAAGGAAAGCGATGAAGTGAAGCAACAAAAACGTCAAAATGCAGAGCAAGCGAAAGGGCAAATTCATGATAAACTAAAGTCAAAGGAATTCAGGGTAGAAGAAAGATCGTTAGCACAGGAAGTCGAAGAATTACTATTTTATGTGGCCCAACGCGTCTTTTTCCGCTTTAGTGATTTTTATAATGAAGCCTTTAACCCATCATCGTTACGAGATGATGGCCGCGATTTGAAAAAGGCGGTTCAAAGCTGTTTAGATGAATTACTAGTTAATATTGGTTTCGATTTGTCCCAGGAATTACGTGCTACGTCATTACGTATTGAAAACCATTTGAATAAATTATTGAAAGAAGTACATCAGGGTGTGGAAGGAATGATTGATGAGCTTCATCCGATTCCTTTATTACCTGTGGGAGCTCGCCAGTTTGAGACAATGGATTTTGATAATGCCCTAGAGAAAATTTCACGGGATCCATTTAAATCTGCATTATCCCTATTTAAAAGCCCAAAAGCATTTTTTGAACAAGGCGGAAAAGCTAAATTAAAGGAGAGTCTCCAAGAATTGTTGCAAGAACCTGTTCATTCTTATATTGAAAAACAAACATCACATTTAAAAGATGTTTATCATTCTTATTTGCTATCTTCTCTAGAAGATGTTTTGAAAGAAATCGGTGCAGAAGTTGATGACTATTTTGAAGGATATTTTGCAGCTCTATCAGAAACCATTGATATTGAAAAACTTGAAAGCGCAAGATCAAAAATTCAATCTATTATATAAAGAAAAGCGAAAGCGCCTTGCTCATCGCCGTACAAACTGGAGGGGACAACGACAGCGATAAAGGAAACTTGAATTGCGTTAGCAATTCTTAGTTGACTTATCGTAGGGAGGAGTCCTGAAGTTTGCTAGGCGATAGGCGCAGGAGCTAGACAATAGTAAAAATTGCCATGACAAGTTGAATTCACTATATCCATTTAGACAAGGGGAACTGAACATGGAAATTACTAATAGAGAAGATTTAAAAAACTCCGAGCGTTTTCTAAGTGCATTTAATATCATTAATAGTGAAATTGAAAAAATGGTCGATGCACGCGGTCATATTCCTTTTTATCGTTTAGTAGATATGGCAAAAAAGAAAAGTGGACTAATCATGACCTATAAAGATGATCTAAAAGAGTTGTCCGAACTTAGAAATGCGATTGTTCATGGCCGCTACTATCCAGCCTTTACAATTGCAGAACCACATCTTTCGGTCGTTGAATTAGTTGAAAAGATAGCAGGGGAATTAACAAAGCCAAAAACGATTATTCCGTTTTTTGAACGAAGGGTTAAAACGTTCCAGAAATCAGATCATTTGACAGCTGTATTAAAAACAATTAAAAGACATGGATATTCGCAATTCCCTGTATACGATAATAACAAATTCGTCGGTCTTTTAACGAATCAAGGAATAACCATGTGGATTTCTCAAAATATCGAGAAGGCACCTATGGACAGCTGCATAGACGCTTATCTTTCAGATGTAATGTCATTTGAAAAAATTAAAAGAAACTATATTTTTATGAATAAAAATCAAAATATTTATGATGTTCGAGAGAAGTTTCTAAATCATTTTGATATTTTTGCAACACGTCTTGAAGCTGTGCTAATAACAGAAAATGGTCATTCGGATGAAGAATTATTGGGACTGGCCACACCATTTGATATGGTGCGTATCCCGTTTTTGGCATAAAATTTTAAAAGCCAACATTTCTAGAATTAATAGAAATGTTGGCTTTTGTCATTAATTAGATAATTTTTTATTTAAGAGAACATATAGTGCTGACATATCCTGTTCGCCAAGGTCGTTTTCAATCGCGTCTTTAAGGATATTGGTAAGCTGCCCACCGATCGGTAATTCCATATTGGCCCCGCTTGCCATTTCTTCAGCAAGCTTCATATCTTTGTGTAAAAGCTTGATTGCAAATCCGGCTACAAATTGATCCTTTGAAATAAAACTATTGTAATGACGGTCATAAATCCGGCTTTGTGCGTAGCTGTTGTCTAAAATATTAAATAGAAGGTCCAAGTCAACACCCATTTTTTTACCTAGTGTTACAGCTTCGCTAACAGCCTGTGTATGGAAGGCAACCATCAAATTATTAATTAATTTAACGACCGAACCGCTTCCTGTCTCTCCGATGTGGTAGATATTTTTTCCCATTACATTAAATAAAGGATTGACCTTTTCATATATTTCCTTTTTACCGCCAACCATGATTGTTAACGTTCCATCCTCTGCACCGAAATTACCACCGCTGATTGGAGCATCTAAAAATTCAATTCCCTTCGATTGTGCAGCATCAGCAATTTTATTATTTAATCCAGGTGCAACTGTGCTGTGGTCAACTAAAATAAGTCCTTCATGTCCATTTTCAATTAGACCCTCTGCCCCGAAATAAACCGCCTCAACATCGGCAGGTAAAGGCAGGCATGTAAGGATTACGTCCAGCTCCTTTGCCATTTCGGAAACTGACATACCGGTTTTGCCTCCTGCCTCAACGAACAAGTCTTCTTTTCCTTTGCTACGGTTTTTTCCTACCACCTCAAAATTTGCCTTCACTAAATTTTTTGCCATAGGTAACCCCATATTTCCAAGACCAATAAATCCCACTTTCATAAAGATCGATCTCCTTTGCTATGTAAAATTAAAAATATAAAATACCCACCCAATATGAAATATTATACTGACATATATTACTTTCGCCTTTCATTTTTATTTTCCTCTAAATTTTAGAGGAAGTTGGACTTCTTTGGTGAATATTAAAAAAAAGGGAACAACTTTATTCGGAAAAAAGTTAAAGTATTTTGTACTTTTTATCATATTCATATAAAATAAAAAATAAAAATAGAAATATTAAAAAAGGGGAGACTAGCAATGAGTGTACATCATGAGATAAGTAAGCATTCAGAAAACCAACATTACATAGTGAAGAGATTTACGGAGTTAGACCAACAAAGAGAAGCTTACATAGAAAAAGCGGTTCAAAAGTGTAAAAATGGTGAGCCATTTACGACTGATGAAATTAATGCCATTACGAAAGAAATGAATGAACTTGGAAAACAAGGGATTGTAACCTCTCTTCCAGTTAGACAACAGGTTACTGTAGAAATGGTAAAGGAGTATGTTGGAAAAATATCAAAATAAAAATAGAAAAATTGCTAAGGAGAGTGGAGAAATTTGAAAAATATTGTGAATGTAGACTGGCTTTATGAAAACCTTGATAATCCTTCCGTACGTATCATTGATTGTCGATTTGTATTAGGAAGCCCAGGAAAAGGCCTTAACTCTTATGTAAAGGAACACATCTCCGGAGCATTATATTTTGATCTTGAAAAGGATATGTCTAGCAAGGCTACTGAGCACGGTGGAAGACACCCTATGCCGGATTTAGACCGAATTATTGATAAGCTAAGTACAGGAGGAATTGATGCTGAAACGAAAGTGATCGCCTATGATGATCAAGGCGGCATGATGGCATCACGCTTTTGGTGGCTGCTAAAATACTTAGGACATGAAGAAGTTTATGTATTAGATGGTGGTTTTAGCAAATGGCTTTCAAAAGGATATCCAGTAAATGATGAAATTCCTTCATTTCCACGAAAAGAATTTCAAGCAAACATTCATCACGATCTTTTGAGCAATGTAGAAGAAGTTAAGCAAACAATTGAAACAAAAAAAGCATATCTCCTTGATTCGAGAGCAAAGGACAGATATTCAGGGGAAAATGAAACGATTGATAAAAAGGCGGGCCATATTCCAGGAGCCCTCAATTACTTCTGGAAGGATGTCATCAATGAGCAAAATGAGTGGAAATCCTTAGATGAGCTTAAAGAACAATTTAAGAAATTAAACAGCGATGATCAAATCATTGTATATTGTGGTTCTGGAGTATCTGCATGTCCGAATATCATTTCGTTGAATGAATTAGGATTTAATAATGTAAAACTTTATATCGGAAGCTGGAGTGATTGGATTACATATGAAGAAAACCCGATTGCTGTCGGTTCAGAAGCGTAACACGTAAAACTCTTATCTGATTATCGGATAAGAGTTTTGTTATTTTAGAATATTTTCTAAAAGGAGATTTAACCCAAAATGGAAGAAAATTGGCATTGAGATGATTGTAGAAAAGTAGTTTAATATAACTTGTGAGCCACGTTAGTGACTTACGAAAACATGAATCTCTTATTTGAAGTAACTTGTAACCTGTTAAAATGTAAAATAACTGGAAATGAGTTACTATTGAATATGCGGTTCTGAAAATGTTATATTAATATAGTAAGTTATTAAATAGTTAACCAGATCACTTGCGATAAAAAATAGAATGCAAGTGAATTTAAAAAAATAATAAAACAACCCATTAGGAGGAATACATTTATATGTCTAAACAACCAAACAAAATCAACAAGTTAATCGCAACAGCAGCAGGAGCAGCAGTCGTAGTATCTGCAGTCGCACCAGTGGCAGGAGCAGAGTAGACAAACACCCCAAATTGGATGAAAGATTCATTACAAGATCTAATTAATTACGGTGTAATTGACGCTGACTCAACAGTAAACGCTGCAGGCGAAGTAACTCGTGGTGAAGTAGCATTATACTTCGCAAAAGCTTTAAAATTAGACATGGAAAACGTTGAAAACCCAGGATTCGCTGACGTTTCAACTTCTCATAAATATTACAATGCCATTGCAGCTTTAGCGAAAGCTGGTAAAATGAATGGTACAGAAAAAGGGTTCGAACCTGACCGCGTAATTAACCGTGCTGAAATGGCTTCTTTAATCGTAAAAGCATTCGGTTATGAGTATGGTAACGGTGCTAGCTTAGTATTCACTGACCTTAAAGGTGCAGATTGGGCAAGAAATGCCATCGCTGGTTTAACAGATGCAGGCATTAAGCTTGGTGTAAGTGATACTCAATTCGCTCCATTATCCAAATTAACTCGTCAAGATACAGTTGGTTTCTTATGGAAGGTCATGAAGGATCAAGGCACTGACTTTGCAGCTTATGAAAAAGTACAAGTGGAATCTGTAAACGAAATTAACGCAAAAACATTCGAAGTAAACTTCAGCTCAGCTATTGATGCAGATACTTTAAAAGATGCTGCTAAAAATAATGTCATTACTGTTATTGCAGGTAAAGACGCAAAAGATGCTGGTACGATCACACAAACATTAAGCGAAGATGGTAAAACTCTTACACTTAAAGCACAAAACTTCTTCAAAGGAGACTATACTGTAAAAGTTCCTTACGAAGTAGTAAAGGGAACAAATGGAAAGTATTTAGCACCAGCTAACGCAGAAATAACAGTTGACGATACAGCTGCACCTGTTCTTACATCTGCACGTGCAACAGTAAAATCAACGGAAGATAAAGTTACATCAGTAACGTTAACATTTAATGAAGATGTGAAATCTTTAGACCTTGTAAAAATTGGTGGTCAAAACTATACAGCAACACCAGTAGGAAATACAGTTGAAATTAATAACCTTAACCTAGATGCTGCAAAGGCCTACGATATTACAGTTGTAAACGCTAAAGATATCGTTGACAACACTAAAGATGTTCAATCAACAACATTAAATGTAACAGTAGATAGCGAAGCTCCAGCTATTACTAGTGTGGAAGCAACTGGTGAAAATACTGTAAAAGTAACAGTAGATAAAGCATTACAAAATAACACATTAGCGATCTCTGGTAAAGTCGGTACATTTGAAACTAATATTGTTCAAAGTGCCGTAGTAAATGCAGAAAACAAAAAAGAATATATTGTGACTTTGAAGGATAACTATCTATACAAAAACGGCAACTCTGATAATGTAACATTAAAAATTGCGAAAGAAGCTCTTGTAGATACACTTGGCAATAAGAATGCTGATGACATTACAAAAACAGTCGTTATTTCTAAAGATGTTGTAGCACCAACTGTAACTGATGTTGAAACTACTGTAACTAACGGTAAAGTTACTGCCTTTACGTTAAACTTTAGTGAAGAAGTTCAGACTTTAGATGATTCTAAGGTATACGTGGTTAACTCTAAGGGTGAGATCAAAACACTATCTTCTATTGCAACACCAGCAGTGGATGATAAGGACAATACAAAGGTAGTATTCACTTTAGCAAATGACGTTCAAGCAGACAAATACAGCTTTGATTTAAGTGAAGGATTCGTAAAAGACAAGTCATTAGCAGCTAATGAGAACGCAAGCTACTCCTTCACTGTTAATGTAACAGATGCAGAGCAGCCTGTGGAAACTTCATTTACAATTAATGATGTTACTGAAGACAATAATGTAGTAACAGTAGATTTTGGTCAAAAGGTGAAAGCAACAGGAACAGGATCTGCCTTAAATCCACTTGCCTACTCAGTCAATGGAGTTGTTTTACCAACAGATACAAAAATTGAGTTTGGTACAACTGATGGCGTGTTAGATCAATCTAAAGTTGTCATTCAATTACCAAAAGGATTTGTAAAAGAAAATGATACTGCCGCAGTATTCCGTGTGACTGGTGTTCAAACTTTAGATAATAAAGTAAGCAACCCGTTCATCAAGACTATTGATATCACTGACAACACAGCTCCTGAGGTAATCTCTATGATAGCTTCTGATTTAACTAAACTAACAGTAGAATACTCTGAGGCTATTCAGTTAAAGACAGATGAAACTGGTGCTAGTGATATTACGGATGAAATTCTTCTTACTGACGATAAAGGTGAAAAAGTTAGATTCACTGCAGAAGTGGTAAATGGTAAATTAGTATTAACAACTGAAAGTGATGCAACTCTAGTAAGCAAATTAACAACTATAAAAGTTGAAGATGCAAATGCCAATATCGTTGACATCCATGGCGTTGCACAAAAAGCAGAAGTAACTATTACTAAATAATTATCGACATATATCAACCCCTGCCCAAATTAGGCAGGGGTTTTCCTGTTGATCCAGCTGGTAGTTCAGTACTTCTTAACAAGTGTAAAAATTACCTTAAGTGGAATAAAAACAGGGTTGAAAATATATTGGAAAAATAGTTTAATATAACTTGTGAGCCACGACAGTGACTCACGAAAATATGAATCACCCATTAGATTAACTAGTAAACTGTTAAATGTAAATTAACTGGAAAAGAGTTACTATTGATTGCGTGATTTGAAAATATTATACTAGAATAGTGAATTACTAAATTGTTAACTAGATCACTTGTGATAAAAATAGAATGCAAGTGAATTTAAAAAAATAATAAAACAACCCATTAGGAGGAA
>JAENZK010000381.1 GCA_016841285.1 Guptibacillus hwajinpoensis
CAGGGTGACGGGGAGAGCCAAGTTGGTGATGTTGTTGCTCGTGACGGATCTGGTGAGAAAGCTGCTGGAAAAGGTCAAGGTGCAGGAGATCAAGCAGGAGAAGATTATTTTGAGGCAGAAGTGTCTTTAATGGAAATTGAGGCAGCACTTTTCAGAGAATTGGAGTTACCGAATCTACAGCAAAAAGAGCGTGATGAAAATGTTGTAGAGGATATTGATTTTAATGATGTTAGAAAAACAGGTTTAATGGGGAATATTGATAAAAAACGAACACTTAAAAATGCCTTTGTTCGAAATGCGATGAAGGGGGAGCCTAGCTTCCAACCAATCTATCGGGAAGATATTCGCTTTAAAACATGGAATGAGATTATTAAGCCTGAATCAAAAGCAGTTGTGATTGCGATGATGGATACATCGGGTTCAATGGGCATCTGGGAAAAGTATATGGCACGCAGCTTTTTCTTCTGGATGACAAGATTCCTAAGGACTAAATATGAAACGGTTGAAATCGAATTTATCGCCCATCATACCGAAGCAAGGGTAGTTTCAGAGGATGACTTTTTCTCTAAAGGAGAAAGTGGGGGAACAATTTGTTCTTCAGCCTATCGAAAAGCTTTAGAAATCATTGAACAAAAATACCATCCAACCCAATACAATATTTATCCTTTTCATTTTTCAGATGGAGACAATTTAACATCTGATAATGCCCGTTGTGTGAAACTCGTAAGTGATTTAATGAAAGTCAGCAACATGTTTGGCTACGGTGAAGTAAACCAATACAATCGTCACAGCACCCTCATGTCTGCATATAAAAACATTACCGATGAAAAATTCCGCTATTATATTTTAAAACAAAAATCAGACGTATATACAGCCATGCGCAGCTTTTTCCGGAAGGAAGATGAAAGTAAGGCGTTCGCTTAAATCCCTGTTTATGCAGGGATTTTTGTTTTTTCGTTGACATTCAATATGAAAGAAAAGTATAATATGTGTAACCGGTTACAGATTCACCGAAGAAGTTTAATCTTGGAGTTGGTTTTTTTGAGTACAATTAGAGATGTTGCAAAGGTTGCGGAAGTTTCTGTTGCAACGGTTTCAAGAGTTTTAAATAATAAAGGGTATGTTAATGAGGATACAAGAAAAAGAGTAGAGGCTGCTATTGAGAGTTTAAATTACAAACCAAATGCAGTTGCAAGAAGTCTTTTTAAAAAACAATCTAAAATGATTGGTTTAATTGTTCCAGATATAACAAATCCATTTTTCCCCCAACTTGCAAGAGCTGTTGAAGATGTAACGAATCAATTAGGCTATACGTTAGTATTATGTAATTCAGATGAGGACATAATAAAAGAGCAAAAGTACATTGAAGCTCTTAATCAAAAATATGTAGACGGGTTTATTGTGGTTACCAGTACATTAAAAGCTGAACATATCAAAGATTTAAAGGTTCCGATTGTTGCCCTTGATAGACCGATAAATTCCGATACACCGACAGTATCGGTCAATAATTATGATGGAGCGAGAAATGCAACGAAGTATCTGATTGATGCTGGTTGTCAAAAAATTGCACATGTTCGAGGACCACATAATGTATTACCTGCAGACGAACGTTACAGAGGTTACTTGGATGAGGTCAAAGATTTAATTTGGTATCGTCCAGAATTAATTATTAATGGAAATTTCAATATTAATAAAACAAAAGAAGTAACGAAAAAGCTCTTAACTGTACATCCAGATATCGATGGAATTTTTGCAGGTAATGATCTAATGGCAGTTGGTGTAATTAAGGCAGCTGAGGAATTAGGAATTAGAATTCCTGAGCAATTATCCATTATCGGTTTTGATGGAATCACACTATGTGAGACAACCTCTCCAGAACTAACAACAATGGCACAGCCCATTTATAATATTGGATCTAAAGCAGTGCAAATCCTAGTTGACTTGATCGAGAATCGACAATTAGAACAAAAAAATTATTCATTTTCAGTAGACTTAATCGAACGCCAATCAACTAGATCGAGGTGAATAAAATGGGTCAAAAAATAATCGTAATTGGTAGTATTAACATGGATCTAGTAACATCAAGCGATGTATTCCCTAAAGCAGGAGAAACATTAATAGGAACATCTTTTCTAACGATCCCTGGTGGGAAGGGGGCAAACCAAGCCGTTGCTGCAGCAAGACTAGGGGCAGAGGTATCCTTAATAGGATGTGTTGGGGATGATTTATTTGGTAAAGAATTAGTTGATCATCTAAAAGGACAACGGGTTTCTATACCCGATGTGGAACCGGTTACACATACTAAAACAGGAATTGCTTCCATTACATTGGCTGAGGGAGATAACAGTATTATTGTCGTACCAGGTGCAAACTATCATGTAACACCGGAGCTTGTTGCTAAATACGAAGAACTGATCTCCTCATGTGACACCATGCTTTTGCAGCTAGAAATTCCAATGGAGTCCGTTGAAATGGCAGTGAAAATCGGAAGAAAGCATGGGCTAACTATTATCTTAAACCCAGCTCCAATAGCGAAGCTGTCCAAGGAAATATTATTAAACATTGACTATATTACTCCGAATGAGCATGAGGTAGTTGAACTACTAGAAGGCTTAAATGAAGAACAAATAGACACACTAAAAGAAAAACTTATTATTACCAAAGGTGCAAAAGGGATCACCTACTACAGAAATGGCATTGAACATCATATTGAAAGTTATCCAGTTGAAGTGGTAGATACGACCGGGGCAGGAGATTCCTTTAATGGTGCACTCGCTGTCGCTTTGACTGCAGGGCAAAGTATGGAAGAAGCATGTCAATTTGCAAATGCAGTGGGAGCTCTGGCAGTTACGAAATTGGGGGCACAAAGCGGGATGCCTACAAAAGAAGAGGTTGAGATATTCCTTAATAGCAAGAGAGGATGATGTCATCTATGAAAAAGAACGGAATATTAAATAGCCATATCGCTTCAGTTTTAGCGGAATTGGGTCATACGGACACGATTGTAATAGCAGATTGTGGGTTGCCGGTTCCTAGTGGTGTCAAAAGAATTGACCTTTCCTTAAAACTAGGAGTCCCAAGTTTTTTAGAAACGCTTAATACCATCCTACAAGATATGGAAGTTGAGGCAGCTACATTGGCTTCTGAGATTCAAGAGAAAAATCCTAATATTAACCAGTCAGTAAAAGATCTATTAGCTGGTAAAGAGTTTACTTATGTTTCACATGAGCAATTCAAAGAATTAACTAAACATGCGAAGGTTGTTATTAGAACAGGGGAGGCAACTCCTTATGCGAATATCATCCTTCAAGCTGGAGTGATTTTCTAATGGAAACAAGACAGCCAGTAATTGAAATGAAGAAAATTAGTAAAGCATTTTCTGGTAACCAAGTTCTAAAAAATGTGGATTTTGAACTACTCCCTGGAGAGATCCATGCTCTAATGGGTGAAAATGGAGCTGGTAAGTCCACACTAATGAAAATTCTTACTGGAATTTATGAACGGGATACAGGATCTATTTTTGTAAAAGGAAACGAGGTTTCTTTTACAAATCCAAAGCAGGCTGAAAAATCCGGAATATCCGTTATTCACCAGGAATTAAACATCATTCCCTATTTAACTGTTAGTGAGAATATGTTTCTTGGTAAAGAATTGACAACTGGTCGTTTGGGGATTCTACGAACAAAAGAAATGAAAGAAAAGACGAAGGAATATTTAAATAGACTAGGTGTTGATTTAGATCCCAACATGGAGGCGGGAAGGCTTTCGGTCGGTCAACAACAGATGATTGAAATAGCTAGAGCGGTGGCTACAAATGCCGAAGTTTTAATAATGGACGAG
>JAENZK010000382.1 GCA_016841285.1 Guptibacillus hwajinpoensis
GAAGCAAGAGAAAGACAATACTTGAGATATGGGAAACCAGTTTACAATGGTAATGTATCGAATGAATTGTTCTTTTCAAGGGTTAAATTTTCAGACAGTCAACAAGTGATGCTCCAAAATCGATCTCAAAATGCCAATTGGAGTAACCGTGTTCAAGTGAAGATGATGCGCTTGGCACGTACGATTTCTGATTTGAAAGGGGAAGATACTATTTCTGATGAAGCAGTATGGGAGGTCATGACACTCCGGCGTACCTTTTTACATCAAGTAGTAAAACAGAAAGGAAGTTGGATGCATGGGTCGTGAAAAGAGACACTGGAATGCAAATAGCTTCTATCATATTGTTTGTCGAAGGAATCATCGGGAGGCCCTATTTCTTGATCCAGGTGATTTCTGTACATTTTTATATATCTTCCAGCAACTCTATGAAAAGTATGGATTTGAGTTACCAAGCTACTGTCTGATGACGAACCATTATCATCTCATGCTCCGTTCTAAAGATAACTTGATATCAAAAATAATGTCCCTTTTAAATAAAAGGTATGCTGATTACTATAATACACGATATTGGCTGAATGGACATTTATTCGAGAAGCGTTTTTATAGTAAAGAGATAAAGAAAGATGAAGGGATTCTTGAAGTCAGCCGCTATATTCACCGCAACCCTCTAGAGGCCAAAATGGTTAAAAACCTAGAGAAATACCCTTGGAGTAGTTATCCACTCTACGTTGATCCGATGCAGAAAGTTCCGCACTACGTAAATAAGGAAATTGTATTCCGGTATTATGGAGGATGCGTTACAGAGAAAAGCAGGAAGTATCAGGAGTTTTGTATGGAGGATAGGGAGTAGTTTTTGTAGGTGCAGTTATTTTTTGTAATGCCGATTAATAATGTTAAATCCAAGGTAAAGAAATTCCTTGGTTGATATAATAGCTTACGACATCCAAACCATAATTAGGGGGCTAGAGGATGAATAAAAAAGTTGATGTTAGAAATAAATATACCCGTGAATTATTGAATATCAAAAATAAACTTAATCAACTTGAGAAGGGGAGAATATATGATCTAACTAACGCACAGATGGATGGTTACCTTTCAACGAATATCAAACAACTAAGAGAAATGATGGAAGATTTAATTTACAAGATTGAATACGATGAGGAATCAGATGGTGAGAGGTTAAGAAAGGTTTATGATAGATTTCTTGTGGACTAGGGATAGGACTAACTGTTGAGGAATTTCTTCACCGTGGTGATCCGAAATAGTTTTGGGGTATGTCGCCGGTTTAAACAAACGTTTGATTAAATGATTTTTATCAGTGAGGAGTGGTTTTTCTGGAAACCTTAGTTTCCGTGCATAACCAGTAGCAATAACGGTCTTATTATTAAATGAACGAAAGGGAATCTAAAATCATCATAAAAAGTGTTCAAAACTACTTGACGGTTACACTTTTTCCTCATTTTTTAGCAATTTGCCTTTGCGACAAACCTTCTACGTCATGTAGAAATTTGATATTATGAAATTGAGCCATATCGATCATCCTTATTGCCTCTCTTCGTTGATAGTTTGGTCACTTTCAATCATAAAAGAGGTTATTAAAATTGGAAATCATGGCTCATTTTTTATGTGATCGAACCGCTTAAAAGTGGCTCAATATTAGATTATCAAATACAATAAGTTAAAATTAGAAGAATGTGAACCATAAAATGCAATCGAAAGTAGGAGAAAAAACCTATGAACATACTAGTTTCAGGTGGAACAGGCTATATAGGATCACACACTTGTGTAGCTTTACTGGAAGCTGGGCATTCAGTAATCATTGCTGATAATTTAAGTAACAGTAAAGCCGATACCGTTAATAAGATAATGGATATTACTAATAAAGAAGTAACCTTTTACGAGATTGATGTAACAGATGCAGAAGCCGTTAATATTATTTTTAAAAATCATAAGATTGACGGTGTTATACACTTTGCTGGTTTTAAAGCGGTTGGGGAGTCTGTAGAAAAACCACAGAATTATTATTACAACAATCTTGTTAGTACTCTTGTTCTTGCTAAGGCTTGTCTAATGCATGGAGTAAATCGTTTTGTCTTTAGCTCATCAGCCACAGTGTACGGAGATAACAAAGTTCCATTTGTAGAATCGATGGAACTTTTACCGACAACGAATCCTTATGGTGAAACAAAAGCAATGAGTGAGCGGATTCTTACTGATATAGCAAAAGCAAATCCCTCTTTTTCGGTTTCCATCCTTCGATATTTCAACCCGGTTGGAGCCCATGAAAGTGGTTTAATAGGTGAATCGCCTAATGGAATTCCAAATAACCTTATGCCATATGTTACTCAAGTGGCTAAGGGGAAGTTAGAGAAATTGAGAGTTTTCGGAAATGACTATCCTACGGTTGATGGAACGGGAGTACGAGACTATATCCATGTTTTAGATCTAGCTGAGGGTCATGTTGCAGCATTAAATCATTTATCTTCTGGTGTTCATATCTACAATTTAGGAACGGGCAAGGGCACTAGTGTACTAGAGCTGGTCAAAGCCTTTGAAGAAGCGAATGAAAATGAAATACCATATGAAATTGTGGACCGTCGACCTGGGGATATCGCTAAGTTTTATGCTGATGCATCAAAAGCAAAACGAGAACTAGGCTGGACCGCAAAACGTGATATTATTGCCATGTGCCGGGATGCTTGGCGGTTTGAGAATGGACAAGGGGAGTAGTGGCTGGACCAAAGGTTGGAATAAAAGGATTCGATTTTTACAAAGCCCCCAACGAAAAAAGCGAAGGGGGCATGTAGGTTTATTTGTATATTGCACATTTATTGACAAGCTCGTATTTACACAATGGCGAATTCAGATATATTAGATTACTAGCAAACTGCAAGATGCAAAAGGCCGTCCATTGCATTTGTTTCTCAAATACATATTTATATTCACGTAAGGTAATTTGTTTTCCATTTATAAATTTGATCTATTTCCTCCACGCAGCTATTTTTTATAAGCAACAATCGTCACCATCCTCCAATACTTTTCAATTGTTTTGTGGCATCATTAAAATAAATTTTACCTTTTCTATAAAAGTCTTGGACTCGCCTGATTATATATCAGGGTTATATCTTCATACTCTGCATTCTGTCACCTCCTCATTTAGCTTGAAACTATTATCTTTTAATAAATTACAACTTTCCACACCTTGGATATTTAAGTAGCTCTGAAATATGTCAGAGCTATCACATTTTAAATGTCTTTATTCATTTCTACTATTTTCACGGAAAAAAAGATGAAAATTATGCCAATATATTATATAATTTGAGTTGTTACTAATTACCTATTTCTATAGGAGTAGTTATTATTATTTTAAAGGGGGAGGAAAGGTTATGGGGAGAGACAGCTTTAAAAGATTTATAGTTTCATTAGTCGCATTTGTTTTAGCATTTATTCCATTCGCTTCTTCTGCAACATATGCTTCTTCAGATGTAAGAGGACATTGGGCTGAAGAGACTTTAACAAAATGGGTTGACAACAAACTTGTCAGTGGGTATCCGGATGGTTCATTCCGTCCAGACCAATCAATAACTAGAGCGGAGTTTATGGCACTTGTTAACCGTTCATTTGGTTATGTGGAGAAAAAGGATGTTAATTTTAGTGATGTCCCTAAAAACCAATGGTTCTATGAACCGGTGGCAATTGCTGTTCAAGCGGGTTTTATTGGCGGTTATAATGATGGCACGATGAAGCCCAAAAATGAAATTAGCAGGCAAGAAGTTGCATCTATTATTAGCAGATTAGTAACAATGCAAGACTCAGAAACTACACAAAT
>JAENZK010000383.1 GCA_016841285.1 Guptibacillus hwajinpoensis
CGTCGTAAATTTCTCCGGCTTTTTCATTTAGAGGTAGTTTTGTCCCAGCCTCTTTGTTTGATTTCAATACTATTTATTATTATAAACGATTTTTTTTATAGAATCCGTTGAAAGAAAATATTCATCTGCCAATTCAGAAATGGTCCTTCCGTTTCTAAAGCCTTGCTTAATACGGTCGTTTCTTTCAGCAATCGATTTACGAGTACCGGAACGTGTCCCCCACTTCTGATGGCTGCCTTCCGGTTTCGGAATGTATATCGTTTCACCTTGAACATACTTTTGAATTTCTTTTATTAATTCTTGCGGTAATACCGCAGCTGCTTTTACATAATTCATTCCAGCCAGCTCCCTTATTTTTAATCTAAATAAAATAAGGTGCAAAGCCTTTGATCAGAAATGGTCGTAAAAGCCCATTAGGCGATATTGGTTAATCCCTACTCATGCAAAGTATCGCCTTTCCGATACCAGGCTTTGCATGAGTAGCTGCACTCAGTGGCAATTTCATATTTATTGCCATATGATCACCTCCAAAAAAACACAAAGAAATTCGGATTTAATAATAAATTATCAAATTCAGGGTTCTATTACAATCAAGAAAAGGCCTTTATTTCAACTTTAACTTTGCTAACGCATCTGCTAAAGCTGTATTAATGGGTTCTTCCTGCTTATTTTGCTTTTTCATGTAATTAGCAACATCTTTTTTCGATACTTTTGAATTTTGGTTTTGCTTTCTTCTTTCATTGAATGTAGAGAGCTTTTCACGATGACCACAGCTGCATACAAAAATTTGTCCTTCCCCCTGTCCGCGTAGCTCCAGTCTTTTATGACAGTTAGGGCATCTAGCATTGGTTACTTTACTGATGTTTTTGCGGTGGCCGCAATCACGATCCTGACAGACAAGCATCTTCCCTTTTTTACCATTCACTTCAAGCATAAGCTTTCCACATTCAGGACATTTGGTTCCTGTAATATTATCGTGCTTAAATTTTTCCTTACTATTTTTTATTTCCTGTACAACGGATTTGGCGTAATTTTTCATATCATTAATAAATACATGTTTTGACAGCTTTCCTTTTGCAATCAACTCGAGCTTTTGCTCCCATTCAGCGGTCAGGGCCGGGGATTTTAATTCCTCTGGGACGAGCTCTAGAAGCTGTTTTCCTTTTGATGTAATAAAAATTTCTTTCCCTTTTTTCTCGATCAAAAACGTATTAAACAGCTTTTCGATAATATCCGCTCTTGTAGCAACGGTACCAAGGCCGCCTGTTTCCCCAATCTTTTTAATTAAATCTTTACTCTCACCCGCCATATATTTCGCCGGATTTTCCATTGCAGACAGTAATGTTGCTTCATTAAAACGCGCCGGTGGCTTCGTTTCACCCTTTGTTTGAGTAACACTCGAAACTGTTAATGTATCCCCTTTAGAGACCGTTGGAAGAAGCTGATCCTTCATCTCGTCAACACTATCTTCTTCATCATCGAAACGATTTTCATAAACTTCTTTCCAGCCCGAAGAGATCACCCTTTTCCCTTTAGCAACAAATGTTTCGCCCGCAATATTAGCTTTAATTGTGGTTTGTTCATATTCAAAGGCCGGATATAATACTGCTAAAAATCTTTTTACGACCAAATCATAAATTTTTCGTTCTTTATCTGAAAATTTATTTAAAAAAACAGTCTCCTCTGTTGGAATGATGGCGTGATGGTCCGAGACTTTACTGTCATTGACAAAGGAGCCATTTCCTTTAATCGGCTTTGGCAATAGTTTATGTGCTAGTTGTTTATAAGGACCAACCCCACAAGCTTTGACGCGTTCTTTTAATGTGTCAACGATATCAGATGATAAATACCGTGAGTCCGTTCTTGGATAGGTCAGTACCTTATGCTGCTCATAGAGCTTTTGCATGATTTGTAGTGTTTCCTTAGCAGAATAGCCAAATGCTTTATTGGCATCCCTCTGTAATTCAGTTAAGTCATAAAGCTGTGGTGCAAAACTTTTTTTCGCTTTCTTTTCAACATCAATGACCTTGGCTTCCTTGTTTTTTACCTTCGAAAATAATTCATCTGCCTTATCTTTCGAAAATGTCTTTGTGTCATTGTTCAAGCGGTCATGCCAAGTCAGAACAATCTTCTGATCTGTCTGTGCTTGAAGGCCATAATACGGTTTGGGTTTAAATTGACGTATTTCTTCTTCCCTTTTGGCAATGATGGCAAGCGTGGGCGTTTGAACCCGTCCACATGATAATTGTGCATTGAATTTACATGTCAATGCTCTTGTCGCATTTAATCCGACATACCAATCTGCTTCAGACCTAGCAACAGCTGAATGATAAAGATTATCATACTCCTTGCCATTCCTTAGCTTTTGAAAGCCTTCCCTGATTGCTTTATCAGTGACTGAAGAGATCCATAAACGTTTTGTCGGCTTGTTCACTCTTGCTTTATCAAGAATCCACTGGGCAACAAGCTGGCCTTCACGTCCGGCATCTGTAGCTATTACGATCTCTCCTACATCAGAGCGTTGTAGTTGGCTCTTAACTGAGTTGAACTGCTTACTTGTCTGTTTAATGACAACTAGCTTCAAATCTTTTGGAACCATTGGTAAATCTTCAAGCTTCCACGTTTTATACTTATCATCATAGCTTTCAGGGTCTGCTAATGTAACTAAATGACCCAACGCCCATGTCACAATATATTGATCACCTTCTAAAAATCCATTTCCTTTTTTGTGACAATGTAACACTCGTGCAATATCACGTGCTACTGATGGTTTTTCAGCTAAAACTACAGTTTTTTTCATGTAAACATCCTTCCACTTTTTCCTGTCCTTTCAATTGTACCATTTACAGCCTATTTTTAATAAAATAAACGGTATTCCTATGTCGCTCTTTATAACCGTACATATTATGAATTATAAAACAAAAGGGGGTGTACTAAATGAGTGCAGGCGGATATGGAATGGGAGCAGGCTTTGCTTTAATTGTAGTTCTGTTTATCCTATTAATTATTGTTGGTGCTTCTTGGATGGGTGGCGGATTTTATTAAACAACACAAGGAACCTATTTCAAAAGGGATAGGTTCCTTTCCTTTATTCTTCTTTCCCAGATTTTTTTGCTAAAACAATTCCTTTAATCCATTCAGGAGGGTCATCCTGATCGATTTGGTTATACATATCTAACACATCTGAATCATCCATCCTTGACAAAATATCCCTAATATCATTATGATCGCCGATAATAGAACCAAACCCTTGATTTTGCTTTTTATGGCTCGAAAAATTACTTGGAAAATTATTTCCCATATTAAGGCAAGATGCTCCTTCGATGGAACCAATTTTTATCGATCCGATTAGGAAATTTGGTGATAAATATCCAGCCATAATGGATCCCTCCATTCCGCATTTAACTTACAGTGTAATTTACTGGAGTGCCATTTACTTTCACGATGATATCGCTATTATCATTTTGTTCCGGTGTTTTTTGTTCCGGTTCTTCTGTTTCCTCTTTATTCTCTTGTTTCGATTTTTGCTCATTTTTTGACTTTTGTTCAACCTTTGGTCCAAAATTATTCCCCATATTAAGAGCCCCGCTTAATTCCTTTATATCTAAGTTTTCTAAACTAAATGTAAGCTCTTTTAAAACAGGATCATGTATATCTAGGTTTTGTATCGTAATATGATAAACCGTTGATTGACCGGAAAGCTCATTCAGCCTTTTTTCAATTGCCTCTATTTTTTCAACAATATCTAGGAGCATGTTTCTTTTTTCCCCATTCATAAGCATCCTTCCTTAGGTGATTTATT
>JAENZK010000384.1 GCA_016841285.1 Guptibacillus hwajinpoensis
TCAACATCGGCTCGTTCCTCGCCGTGTTTCCTTTATCTCATTGCGGAGTGCTCCAGTTTTTACGTCGCTAAACGGGCGCTTGCGCTTTTTTTATTATAATACAGGCAATAACCTATACAAAAAAGTCATATAGTACGGATAGTAAAGTGTAGGGCATACCTCCTCAGATGATAGCATTTAGTGCGGGATACTATATTCCGCGCTTTTTTTTGAGTATAATTAACTTTATTCAGTAGAAATTCCTCTGCAGCTATAATTTATGGGATAATGGGTATTAGTATTTGATTCAGTTGGGGTGAGTTTGGTGAAAATAATAACGTCATTTAATGTAAATCCAAAAATTCAAAATCAACTTATGGAAAAGTTTCCGAATATTGAGTTTTCGTTTCACGGTTCGATGAAAGAGGCAATGACTGAAATTGACAGTGCTGAGATTTTGGTTTCATATGGCGGAGATTTAACTGAAGAAGTAATCAATCAAGCTGCCAAATTAAAGTGGATTATGGTGTTCTCAGCCGGTATAGAAAAGATACCTTTTGATGCAATCAAACAAAAAGGGATCCTCGTTACAAATGCACGCGGAACTTCGAAGACGCCAATGGCTGAATACACAATCGGAATGATCCTGCAGGTTGCAAGAAAAACAAAAGAGTTGATTGAAAGTGAAAAGCTGGAAGAATGGAATCGAAGATTAAAAATGATTGAGATTTCAGGGGCGACAATTACGATTATAGGTACAGGCTCAATTGGCTCGGAGATTGCTAGACTTGCTAAAGCATTTCGGATGAAAACGGTTGGGGTAAATCGAAGCGGCCGGAACGTAGAGTATTTCGATGAAGTTTATCCGGTAACGGAACTAGAAAAAGCAATCGACCAAGGGAATTATATTGTTTCGGTATTACCAAGTACACGTGATACATATCATTTACTAAAAGATTATCATTTCAAAAAAATGAAAAATGATTCTGTATTTATGAATATTGGCAGGGCGAGCCTTGTTGATGAAAACGTTTTAATACAAGCGCTTGAAACAGGTGAGATTGCTCACGCTGTACTAGATGTTTTCGAGACAGAACCACTGCCAAATGGCCATCCATTTTGGAAAATGGAAAATGTAACGATCACCCCACATCTATCAGGGGTATCGCGCCAATATCTGATGAGATGTATAGAAATATTTGAACATAACCTTCAACAATATATTTCAGGTGAAAATAATTATATAAATGTAATCGATTTAAATAGGGGGTATTAGGATGAAAATTTATACAAAAACAGGTGATAAAGGAACGACATCCTTGGTATATGGGGAAAGAGTTTCTAAGACGGACGCACGTGTTGAAGCTTATGGTACATGTGATGAAGCAAATTCAGTGATGGGGCTGGCATTAAGTTATCTTAATAATGAAGAATTTGAAGGGAAAAAGGAAATACTAGGAGTATTTCATCGAATTCAAACCAGTCTTTTCCATGTTGGAGCTGAATTATCAACACCAGCAGGTAAAGATGTAAAATGGAAAGTTTCTGCGGACGACATTACGGAATTAGAACAAGTTATGGACGAGTGGGATGAAAAAATCCCGCCACTACAAAACTTTATATTACCTGGTGGACACCCATCTGGTGCCGGGTTGCATGTTGCTAGAACAATTGTCAGAAGGGCTGAACGAAAAGCTGTGGCAATCGGAGAAGATGTAAATCCATTAGTATTATCCTACTTAAATCGTCTTTCAGATTTCTTATTTATTGCAGCACGTTATATTAACCATCTCCTAAAAAAGGAAGAACCCGGGCTACATCAATAATCTGGCATTGACAATCCTGTTATATGGAATATATAATAGTTATAAGATTATAATAATTGTAAAGTAATAATTCGTATATGAAAGAGAGGTGCATGACGATGTCTGAATTACGTATTCAAGAAGCGATGGAAACATTAAAAGGATCAGGAGTTCGAATCACTCCGCAGCGTCATGCGATATTGGAGTATATGCTTCAATCAATGTCACACCCTACAGCGGATGAAATATATAAGGCGCTTGAAGGGAAATTCCCTAATATGAGCGTAGCAACAGTCTACAATAACTTACGTGTTTTTAAAGATGTCGGTTTAGTACGAGAGTTAACATATGGAGACTCATCAAGCCGCTTTGATTGTAATATAACGGATCACTATCATGTGATTTGTGAGGAATGTGGCAAGATTGTTGACTTTCATTATCCGGGATTTTATGAAGTGGAAAAACTCGCCGAGCATGTTACTGGATTTGACGTAAGCCATCATCGTATGGAAGTATACGGAACCTGTCCAGAATGTAGAGAAATTAAAAAGCATTAAAAAACATGGCTAATATGCTGATATAAAGCGTATTGCCATGTTTTTTTTGTTTGTTATGATTTTGACTTTTTCTTTGAGTTATATTTTTCGTCAAATTCTTTTCCTTCAAGGTTTGGATCCAATGTTAACTGTTCATTACAGTACATACATAAATCAACTTTTCCAAGCATCTTCGTCGGCTTGTTACAGGACGGACATATGACTTGGACGGTTTTGGTCGAGAGCATACCGATCCAAAAATAAACTAGTGTGCTCGCAATAATAAATAAAAATCCAAGAATTATAAAAGTTATCATGAGCCAAGGGCTTGTCTTAAAGAATATACCTATGTACATGATTCCGATGCCAAGGAAAATAAGCAAAAGAGCAAATGTACGTATTTTATTTATTTTACTTGAATATTTTAATCCCATTTTATTCCCTCCTAACTAACGATTATATCATATTAATATATTTAATCGTTATCATGGCAGTAAATTTTTTGTCGAAAAAAGGTATTTTAGTCTTGGTGTAGAAATTATATATTACTGAAAAATTTTTGCTGATAGACAATTGATAGAAGAGTTTTTGGAGGAATAGTTATGGAAAATATATTACGGCCGATATATGAGTCATTTGAGAGCCGTGAAGATACCTTAGGGATATTAGTTTTAGAAAAAACGAAAACAAACAGTCCACTAACGGAGCAATTCGATGCTTTAATAATCGTAATAGTGAAGAATAATGGAAATCTAGATCACACTTGTGATGTGGAACATTATAGTATAGAAAACAACAGTATTGCTGTACACATCATTGCAGAAAACAATTTTTTACAATGGATGCCCAGCGGAAATTACCGTCGAAACCTATTGCGGGTAATTAATGGGCAAATTGTGTTTGATCGGGACAGTTATATAGAAAACCTTAAAAAGAATTTATTTGATAATCCAATCGAAACTAGGAAAAAGAAAATAGTAGTTGAGTTTGCTAAATTAATCCGTTGTTGTTCAATTGGAAAGGAATTATATGAAGGAAAGCAGTTTTTAGATGCGTTTAATCAAATGGATAAAGCATTGCACCATCTTGCAAGATTGGCCGTTATTGAGCATGGCTTTTATCCTGAAATTACAGTATGGAATCAAGTAAAGCGAATCGAACCAGAAGTGTATGCATTATATTTGGAATTGGTCGAGAGCGGTGAATCAATAGAGAAGAGGGTACAGCTGTTGTTGTTAGCAATCGAATTCGCTATAAGTTCTAGGGCGAGGATTGGAAGCAGTTATCTAATAGAAGTGATGAAAACTAAAAAAGACGCTTGGACTATTTCAGAGCTTGTCAATGAACCAAAAATTAGAGAACTTGCTAAAGATTTAGGATTACTTCTACAATATCTATATACAAAAAATATAGTGCAAATTGAAACGAAAGAAATAGAAGGTCAAAGCCTATTTCAAATGCAATATAAAGTTAGGTAAAAAG
>JAENZK010000385.1 GCA_016841285.1 Guptibacillus hwajinpoensis
CACAGTCAGCCCCAACAGCCTTTCCTACAGCTCCACCACCAAGAATTGCTACTGGTAAATCTTTGATGCCTTCAAAATTATACATATTCCTATTCCTCCATTTCTTGGTCAAATGCGGTATGCGCATATCATCATTTTAACACTATTTTTGTCGAAAATAGGAGAATCTTTTAATTTTCAATTTGTTCACCGACTATTTCTTAACTTGCGGAAAGTGGACGGTAAAAATACTACCTATTCCAGATTCAGAAGTGACAGTAATCGTACCACCGTGAGCTTTGACAATTTCTTGGACAATAGAAAGTCCTAGTCCAGTGCCTCCGATCCTCCGTCGATCAGAATTATCGACTCGATAAAACTGCTGGAATATATTAGGTATAGCATCTTTAGGAATGCCCAGTCCCTCATCCTGAACATCAATAGACACCGTATCATTCGTTTTATAAATCCTAATGTAGATATTCCCTCCATTTGGAGAATATTTAATCGCATTACCCAACAGGTTTGTAAATACCTGTTCAATTTTAAACCGATCCCCTAGAATGGTAGTTTCTTCTGTTTCAACTGAAAAGTGAATATCATGTAAGGACGTATTGACCTGTTGAAGTTCAATCACATTTTGTAAAATCGATGTGATTTCTATAAATTCCTTTTCATAAGCTTGCTTTCCAGACTCCATCCTTTGGATATCAAGAAAATCATTGATTAAAGCAGTCAATCGTTTTGCTTCATTATAGATCGTTTGTAAGTATTTTGTTTTTCGTTCTGGTTTTAATTCTTTATTCAAAAGTAACTCAGTAAAGCCGAGAACACTAGCTAACGGAGTTCTTAACTCATGACTTACAGTACTTACCAATTCAGACTTCATTTTAGCTATTTCATATTCTTTCGTTATATCCTGATGGACAAGTAACGATCCAAAGTCCTCATTGTTGTCGTTTTTAAATGTTCGGCAATATACTCTAATGACTTGATTGCTATGATTTTTCCTATAAATAAATGAATGCTCTTCAGTTGGGTTTGCATACGCTGAATGTATTAAACCCTCCATGGATGTAATAAATCCTTCTTCTTCAATCTGATCAGCCATAAAACGGCTCCATTGCTCCCATGAAAGTCCCAACATCTCGCTCTCGCTAGTGATAGTGGAATCCTCTTCGGTGAAGATTTCCCCGAGCTGTTGGTTTACTTGGATAATCTTCTTATTTTTGTCAATTAACTGGATACCTTCTCGAACCGTATTTAAGATGTCCTGATTTAAACGCCTCTCATCTTCAGATTGCTCAAATAGACTTATTTTCTCGAGATAAATAGCAATTTGTCTGGCAAGGATTTCATATTCGATTACTTCTTTTTCAGTATATGGCTCTCCATATCTAGTAAACACCGTAAGAGCCTTTATTTCTGAAGAGGACCTAACCGGCACATATAAATCGTAACTATACTGAAGTGCTTCATGGTATCCCTTTTCGCTCAAATGCTGTTCTCGTTTGACAGTATAAGCCCTTTTCTCCTTTTTCAATCGCAAAACCAAGCCACTGTTCAAATGATTTATAAATTGCTGAACGCCCAAATCAGAAATACCATACGATGCAAAGGCTTCTTCATGAAGGTAGGTTATGATTCCTTTATCAGACCGGGTAACCTTACACATACTTTCAACGATACTTTGAAGCACCTCTTGTTTATCAAGGGAGGTAGAAATACCGTTGATCAGCTCGTTTCTCTGCACCAGTTTTTGTTCATTCTCCGTTAAAATCTCAAGGGTAGCTTGTAGTTCCTGTTGCTGGGCCTGGAGTTCATCTTGCTGTGCTATCAGTTCTTCATTATGAGCTACTAAATCTTGCTCGTTATCCTGAATACTTTTTATCATTTTATGGAACGCGATCGATAAAGTACCCAATTCATCTTTTCGATTTGAATCGACATTTATAACAGCCTCTCTTCCAGCCGCTATTTCATTGGCAGATTGCGTAAATTCAGCAAGAGGCTTCCCAATACTTTTGAACATCCGTCGAAGTACGAGCAGTAATAGGATTAGAAATACAAGCAAAAAAAACATAAGACTATACTGTAATTTTGTTTGCTCTTCTGTAAATTTTTCAGCATTATTTGTCAGCTGTTCTTCAAACATCATTCCTGTAGAATTCATATCATCCAAAAATTCCTCGATGGTTAGATAAATATTACTTTTGGAAACTTCCACACTAGGATCATGGTGTTGTTCATAGTCATTAATAACACCTGGAATTACTTCTGTGTAATAATAATTTATAAAATCATCTATATGCTGATAAATAGACCTCTCATCCTTGGTCACTATCAATTTATCAAATTCATCAAGTTCTTGTCTCAGAGCTTTTTCTTCGTCCATGGCCTCTTCTTCAGTAATTGGCACCCTAATTGATAAAGAGTCAGCCATAAACAAAGTTTGGGAGTTAAACCGGTCGTAAATATCATTAATAAGTTTAATTTTTTCTTGGATAATTTCTCTTTGATTTACATATTCTTTCTGTGCTTGATGTTGAAAGTAAAATAAAGCCGCAGTTCCAATCATGAAAATCAGAAAACACAATCCAAATAAAAAGAACACTTTACTTAATAAGGATTTAGTCACATCATTCATTATTTTCATTTAAAATCCTCACAACTAATTCTGATAGGTCTAATGGGCTAAACGGCTTAGCCATAAAATAATCCGCCCCTGCTTTTAAGACTTTTTCTTGCTCATCTTTCTGACTTTTAGCTGACAGCATTAGGATTTTCGTTTGTTTATGGTTCTCAAGCGTTCTAATTTTCTCTATAAGTTCCAGTCCCGTATAAACCGGCATCATATAATCTAATAAAATCAAATCATAGTGATTGCTTTCAATATACTCTAATGCTTCCCCACCATCTGCTGCCTCATCGATCCGATAATCATATTCTTCTAATGTATCTACCACAAGCATACGAAGCACTTCTTCATCCTCAGCCAATAGGATTCTTTTCAAATTTACCCCTCCACTATTACATCCGTTTTAGCATTCTTTCAATTCTTTTTCTTAGTTCTGGAATGCTAAATGGTTTGGTTACATAGTCATCTGCTCCAAGATTTAAAGCATGTTCAATCTCCTCTTTGCTTTTTCTACCTGTAAGCATTAATACATTGTACCTGTGTGCATTTCTGCCTTGTTTTACATATCGGAGAACCTCTAATCCATCCATTTTTGGCATTACACCATCTAAGATTAGGAAATGGTTGACATCCTCTTTTGCATGTTGGGATTGTAAAAAGGATGGCCCATCCTCAAATAACTTTATGTTTAATTCTATATGCTCCATTTTTAAAGACTGAAGCATTTGTCCTAACACGTTTCGAATAATGACATCATCATCGATTACAGAAATATTGAGAACATTTTTTTGGTACGAATCATGTTCCTTTTGATAACATTCGACCCTTGCTCGTCCTTGGTTCTTTGCTTTATATAAGGCACTGTCCGCTCGTTTGAATGCTTCTTCCATCGTGACGGATTCATCCTGTACCATAAATACTCCCGCTGAAAATGTGACGGAGAAGCTTTTCCCTTCATGAGTGAATTCAATTTTCGAAAAACCCTTCATTAATTCATTTAATCGATTTTTCACTTCTTCATTACCGGCATTTGGAAACACGATGACAAATTCTTCGCCCCCAAACCGGCAAAGTAAATCCGAACTTCGAATATTTTTCTGTAAGTATTGAGCAAAATCCTTTAGTACTCGGTCTCCGATAAAATGGCCATAAGTGTCGTTTATTTTCTTAAATAGGTCG
>JAENZK010000386.1 GCA_016841285.1 Guptibacillus hwajinpoensis
ACAATTTCCGTCATTTCCCCGTCTTCCTGCATGACAACAATACCTTGCGACCCCTTCTCCCTTAAATGTTGCATGGCATGATGGGCATAATTTTCCGCATAATAAACCGTAGAGGCATGACCAATGCCAACAACAACCGACTGTTCTGTTTCAGCAGACAAACGATCCATCATTTCAAATATCGCATTAATATTTCGTTCCACAATGCCGCGCGAACTAAAAATGACAAAACGGCCATTACTTTCTTCAATTAAATATCCATCAATTTTTTCGCACATTTGCAGAACAATTTTTTTCATATTTAGCTGTAAAAAGTGAATTCCATAACCATTTTGATTTGCCATTTTTATAAAATCAAAATTATTAATTTGTACAACTAAAGCCGTGGTTTGGGTTTCCTTATAATAAAATGTTTGGATTTTTTCGCTAAATAGTTGAAGCGTGTGATATATAGCCTGAGCATGTGGACCAACCAAACCAACAGGAACTCCCATTTCCTTTAATTTTTCTTCTACAGTCGGATAAACCGTAATGACACAATCTATTTTTTGTTCCTTCCAGAGCGCTATATGATGTTCAATAATTTCAGAAAGGGATGTATTAGCAGTAAATCGTTTGATATATACATGATCTAAAACTTTATCTAAATCTATTATTTCATCAAAAAAAGTTTCCTCTGGAACATGTAGTACATCGATACTAACATTTTTCGCTAATTTTCCAATTTCATGGCTTATTTCCAAAACGCCACGATAAAACATGTCCCCTGTTATAAAAATATACTCCATTCTATCCTTTGAAAAATGCTTTGATTGTTGTGCAATCTTATAAGGAATATAGCCTGAAAACAACCAAAAATCGACATTATTATGGTGCTTTTCTAGTATATCCGTTGTTTCATTTACAATATTATAAGAATATCCGACAAAGGATAGATTTGATTCGAATTCGCTCGCATAGTTTAAAATTCTTTCAACCGAGCGCGCAGGTCCTACAATACCAACCGTATACATAGGTAAATCTCACTTCCCATTTATGCTTTCTAGCCACTCTTATCTTTAATGCTTCTGGATAAACACGACTTTCAAATAGTTTCCTTCTTTATATTGCTTTATTGTGGCAAAGTCAGAAGGGAGGGAAAATTCCTCTTTGATGCTATATTTTACGTTTGATTCCTTAAATGCCTGGTCAATAAATACTTTAAATTTATTCATATCAAAATTGGCACAATTTGTCGAAGCGACAATGACCCCATTTTTTTCAGTGATGAGAATCGCTTCTTTTAGTAGGTCTTTATAGTCTTTAGCCGCACTAAAGGTGTATTTTTTAGACCTAGCAAAACTAGGGGGATCAAGAATGACTAGGTCAAACGTTTTCTTTTTCCTTACAGCATATTTAAAATATTGAAATACATCCTCTACAATAATATCATGGGCCTCATGATCAATCCCATTGATACTAAACTGCTCCTTTGTCTTGCCAAGACTACGATTCGCAAGATCGACACTCGTTGTCTTAGTGGCTCCGCCTAATGCAGCAAAAACAGAGAATACTCCTGTATATGAAAATGTGTTCAATACGGTTTTCCCTTTTGCATACTTATCAAGAATCGTTTTTCTCACATCGCGCTGGTCAAGGAATACACCAACCATCGCTCCCTCATTTAAGTATACCGCTAAGTTAACACCATTTTCTTTTACTATGATCGGAAACTGACCTCTATTTCCATCTACGAATCCATCTTCATCGATATATTTCCCACCAGTATCATAGCGCTTTTTCTGGTAAATGCCCTCATATTCTACTAAATTCTTTAGTGAATCGATTACGTAATCATAAAATGCAAAGATTCCTTCACTATACCAATTAATTAAATAATACCCATTAAAATAATCAATCGTTAATCCGCCAATTCCGTCTCCTTCAGCGTTAAAGACCCGAAAGGCATTGGTTTCAGTACTATTAAATAATTCTTTTCTATTTTCTATAGCTGTTTTTATTTTTCCTTCAAAAAAGGATACATCAATCTTTTCATTTTTCTTTTGAGTAAGAATCCAGCCATAGCCTTTGTTTTGTTTCCCGTAGTACCCTTTTCCGATAAATTGGCCCTTTTCATCTACAAGCTGAAATAACATCCCCTCTTTTGTTAAGCTATCCATATTATGAATTGCTTCTTTAAGAATAAGGGGATACCCAGCTTTATAGGATTTCTCAAATTTTGACTTCACCTTTACTATACCTTCTGTTTGCATATACACCATCCATATTTAAAGACTATTTTTTTCTACTTTTTTAGTTAGCTTCGCTTCATCTTATATAATCATATTTTTGACAAGTCCACAATGAGTGATACTTGATTCACTCTTTTTCCTTTTGAGTAACAAACAACCAGCGGAACAGTGAAACTAAGACTAAGCGGAGATTTTCCGGTTAAATGTAGAATTGAGCCTATTTCGGGTGATATAAACGGAGGATTTCCGATTAAGCAGGTCAAAATCCATCATTTTCATGTTTTTTGAGTCCATAGGCGGAATCTCTCCTTCTATTTAAGCCATTTATAAAGTAATTTACTAAATAAGCGAAATTTGTCCGGCTATTTATCAGATCAAAAGCAAGATGCTTAACCCGATGCTCCCCCAACCCATAGAGCGGGTGTTAGTTTGTAAATAATAACGGTTGTTTAGGAAAACCTAACTTTATATAGAGCAGAAAGGAGCACAATATGGGAGAAACACCACAGACAAACAATAAGACTTTTTGCATGAGTGAGTATGATGTATTAAAACGAGTCATTCTTTGTCAGCCTCAATATATGTCAATTCGCGAGGTAATTAATGAAACGCAAGAGCATTTTAAAAATGAAGGTATCCATATTGAACGGGCGTTAGAGCAACATAGTGAATTAGTCAAAACTTTAAAGGAAAATGGCATCGAAGTTATTTTATTACCTTATCATAAAAAATATCCTGAACAGGTCTTTACAAGGGATATTGGTTTTACATTAGGACAAACCATCTTCGTTGCAAAAATGGCAACAGATGTTCGAGAAGGGGAAGAAAATGTTTTAAAGCAATGGCTCGAAGATGAAGAAATCTCTTATTATAATTTAGCTGAGGAACGAATTGAAGGCGGAGATGTTGTGATTGATCGGGATACCATTTACGTGGGGCTGAGTAATCGGACGGACCAGAAAGCTGCTGAACAATTGCAACGTCTCTTAAATCAATTCAATGTTATTCCCATCCCATTTAAAGAAAAATACCTGCATTTAGATTGTGTATTTAATGTCGTTTCATCTGAAGTGGCCCTTATTTACCCAAATGCCTTAACGAAAAAAAGCATCGACCTTTTCGCTTCCCGCTATGATTTAATTGAAGTTTCGGAAGAAGAACAATTTCAATTAGGCACAAATGTTTTCAGTTTGGGAAATAAACGGGTATTAAGTTTGCCAGTCAATAAGAATGTAAACAAACAGCTCCGTACCCGAGGCTTTCAAGTTATAGAAGTGGATATCACAGAAATAATTAAATCAGGTGGATCCTTCCGTTGTTGTACTCTTCCTATTTTACGGGAAATGTAAAATAAAAATAAAAATGCATCTATTTATGGTATGGTTTGCTCCACTAATATTAAAAGTAATGATGCGCAATGTAAATAGTAGAAAATCCTTCTCTCACCTCTCTTAAATTAGAAGGCGTGTCCTTTAATTGAGTAACCGACGCCAGCGGAACAGCGAAACTAAAAATAGGCGGAGATTTTTCAGTTAAATTTAGAATTGACCTCATTTCGGGGGATT
>JAENZK010000387.1 GCA_016841285.1 Guptibacillus hwajinpoensis
TTTTCCTAGTTGTATTTAGACTTTAAAAAATGCTATGATATTAGACGGGTTATAGATAAGGTATAGAGGGGGATTTTATATGTCGAGAACAGCATACATAAAACTTGTACCTGCTTCAAATAAGCATGAAGTAACTATAGATGATCTTAGAGATTATTTACATTATTATCAAGAAATCACAAATAAAACTGGTGAACAACTTGGTTGGGATTATGAAAATTCCGCATTCCCATATGAAATAAAAGAGCGTGAAGATTCCAATCATGAATGGTTTTATTTGAAAGGAACTTCAGATCGATATAATTTTATCCTTTTAGGAGTAGGTTCTGAGGAGATTAAAGAAGAAGACGGTTCAACTAGACAACAAAACTTTATCCAAGTTGCTCTTCCTGAATCCGCAAATTTTGGGGATAAAAATAAAGCGGTTGAATTTGTAAAATTTTTAGGCCGTAAATTAAACGGAGAGGTTCATCTATTCAACGGAAGAATCATGTATTTCGATAAAAAATAAAATGATTCATAGGGGCTGACTCACTGGCAGCCCCTTTTACTGTGCAAATATTGCTTTTAGTACTTTCTCAATTTCTTTTTCCGTTAATCCCTTCCAAAACAATTCACCTCGATATAATAAATCTAAATGAAGATGTAATTCAGTCCGATCCCCTTTAACATCACCACTTGTCCCAGTATTGCCAACATAACCGACAAGGGTCTCGGCACTTACCCCATCTCCAACCTTTAATTTTTCTGGAATCCTATCAAGATGGGCAAACCTTGCCTGAAGACCATTTTCGTATTGAATCCAAACCTGACGTCCTCTCAACCGATCTAAAATATAGACAGGCGTGAACCCAACTTCCGCTGCCAATTCTAGTTCACGATTTCGTTCTTCCTTCGAGCTGTAGCTATTATACTGGTGATCGGCCCTTACAACGATTCCGTCACCCATTGCAAATACCTCCGTCTGTTCGTTCATCGGTACGCCCGTAGAAAACCCATACCAATCCATTCCCTCATGGACCCCATTACGATACGCCCTTTTAGCGCCCGGTAAATGGGATGGTATTGTATCAACCTGTGCACCTTTAATCGGACTTTCAAGAATACCCATAATCTCCATTACATTTTCAATGCTACCAAAGGAAGATAGTTCAGTAACTTCGTTCGATTTTGGCTCGAGGGTTGTTGTACTATTAATAAGGGCTTTATCGTTTTGGAACTTAACGACCATTCCTAATTTATCCTTCAAAAAATTCAAGGACAACCATGCCTTATCATCCATAATTTCAAAATCATTTGCCGCAATAGGTAATAGTAATCCATTTTTTTGAACAACTGGAACAGCTTGAATAAAATAAAATTGATGTTCACCTGCATTTAAGAGAAGCGTTTTGTTTACTTCATCAAAATTAGCTTTTGCCTTTGTCGTATTTATTAGTGAATCAACAGGAATAAATACTTGCTCTCCAACCTTTTTTTGTGACACTTCAATCCACGTTGTGTTCTCCATCTTTTCATCTGTATTATTTGTATTATTGCGAAAAAAACTAGATTCACAACCTAAAATAAACATTATACAAGCTAGACAGAGGAGCAGTTTTTTCAAATGAACCCCCTCCTTTTTATCACTACCTCATTATTTCCAATTTTTATTGAATTAAACAAAAAAAACTGCTTCCGTAGAGGAAACAGTTAATTTATAGTTTCTATTAATTTTGGATCGGCGGCTTGATACCCTTTATTCTCTAAACCTACTACAATATCTTTAAGGGCTTCATTTGTCCACTTTCGGTCATGCATTAATAAATTGGCTCCTTTATGAAGCAATTCGGTGTTAACCATGATATCGGTTATTGCCTCTTTACTCATGTAATCCTTCATAAAGTCATAACCATAAGACCAATTCATTAAGACCATTTTTTCGTTACTCACTACTTGTCTACTATAATCCGTATTTACACCATGTGGCGCCCTGAAAAACTTCGGTCTTTCGCCAATAATTTTCTCAACTAAATCATTTAATTCAACAATTTCTTTAAATTGTTCTTCATTTGATAAAGTTTTCAAATTTTGATGAGTCATCGTGTGATTCCCGATTAAAAAGCCCATATTATGAATTTCCTTCAGTACAGCCTCTTTTTCAGGCGTTTGCAAAAAGTGACCATTGACAAAAAAGATTGCATTAACATTTAATTCCTTCAAAGTTTTCGCCATTTCAAGAGCATGCTGATCAGGTGCATCATCAATTGTTAACAATATTACATGGTCCGGCGCATCGCTAATTGGTTCAATATTGAAATTTTTAGGATTGATTTTATACTGTGGCAAAACATTCGGGATTTCAGTTATTTCGGTTTGTTCAACCTCTGCATCTACTGGGGCTGTCTCCACTTCCACTGGGGTTGTTTCCTCCGGAACGGTAGCCACAGTTTCTTTGATTTGTTCCTGCCCCTGGCCCTCTTTTGATTCAGAACAAGCTGTTAATGCCATCATTAATAATAACAAAAGTAACAATCTAAGTCTCATATCAATGTCCCCCATATTATGAAAATACCTTATTATCATTATAGTATATCATTTTTAAGACCATTACCTAGATAGTTGGAAATATTTCACTACTATATCTAGTATTTTGAATTTTTCATTTATGTAACAAATAGATGACAATGCTTCCACTTTTTAAAATGAATGATAAAATATGACATAGGCACAGATACATAATTTCTCTTTCAGAAAGAAGTGAGCAACAAATGAAATTGAAACTTGGATCGATCTTTTTATCCATGTTTTTATTAGCGGCCTGTAATACGGTCGATAGTGATGCAATAGCTAAAATTAATTTGGATGGCGATGGTTATCATCTATTGTTTTTTTCAGATGACGAAAAAATAAAGTTAGAAAATAACTATTATGATGTCTTGCTAGACCTTCGCAAGAAATTTCCAGATGAAATGGCTGACGTAATTCTTGTTCAATCCACCAACAAGAATGAGAAGATTAAAAAGTTCGATGTAAGTGTCTATCCTACATTAATCGTAATAAAAGACGGAGAAGAAAAGACACGAATTGAAGGCAAGAAAAGTAAGAGAGAAATTATGAATCATCTTATGGATGCCATGGAAAAACAAAAAAATAAATAAAATAATTACTTTTCTGCAAGCCAAAAAAGGGCTGTTTCAAAAGTATCACCCACTCTCGAATACCGGCTGGTATTTCGTGCATGATACTTCTGAGACAGCTCCTTCTTTTTTTTTTCGCTTCTTTTTTGTCCAGCGACAGTAAACTTCGCTTAACGGATGCTTTCGCTTTTCTACTTCACAATATGAATCGGACTTCCTATAGCCACTTCAGCGGCTTCCATTGTAATTTCGCCAAGTGTTGGATGCGCATGAATTGTTAGCGCAATATCTTCTGCCGTCATTCCAGCCTCGATTGCAAGTCCTAACTCAGCAATCATATCAGATGCATTAGGGCCAACAATTTGAGCTCCAATAACTAAACCATCCTCTTTACGGGTAACAAGCTTCATAAATCCATCAGTTTCGTCCAATGCTAACGCACGCCCATTTGCCGCAAATGGGAATTTAGCTGAGATTACATCAATACCTTCATCCTTCGCTTGTTTTTCAAAATAGCCCACTGTCGCACACTCAGGATCTGAAAATACTACAGCCGGAATAGCCTGATAGTCTATTTCATAAGGATGACCTGCGATAGCCTCCGCCGCAATTTTCCCCTCATAGGAAGCCTTATGGGCGAGTTGTGGACCTTCGACAATATCACCGATT
>JAENZK010000388.1 GCA_016841285.1 Guptibacillus hwajinpoensis
AAATGCAGAGGTTGGCCGTCGCACTCCAAATGGTATTCGTCATGGTTCAGGCGCTAAGCTTTCTGAGACGAATCTTCGAATGGAACCAGGCAGCATCAAACTAACAGATAGATCGTTAGATTTGGCATTAAAAAGACCAAATGATTTCTTCGAATTGCTCATTGAAGAAAATGGTGACTTCGCTACACGCTATACACGGGACGGGGCCTTTTACCTTTCGCCATACGATAAAGGGGAATTGGCATTGGTAACAGGTGATGGTGATTTTGTCCTTGGAACAAATGGTGAACCGATATTCGTACCGGAAAATTTTAAGGATATAAAATTTACTGATTCTGGTGAAGTCATTGTACAAAACAATGATGATACGGAAGAATCATTAGGACAGCTACAAATTGTTCAAGTGCTTCGCCCGCAACTTCTACAAGCAACGGGTGAGAACCAATTTGCCTTACCAGATTTAGAACAATTAAATCTATTGGATGAGGAAGTTTATCAAGTTGTGGAAGGGGAAGAAGGTCTGGTACAGCAAAAGGCATTAGAAATGTCGAACGTTGATATTGCAACGGAAATGACTGAACTTCTAACGGCCCAACGCTCATACCAATTCAATGCCAAGTCCATCTCGATTGCAGACCAAATGTCTGGCTTAATCGCTAATTTGAGGTAATTAATACCATTTGGGGAAAGTTTCTTCTATTATATATAAGTAAAAACAAAAGGGGTAACAACAATGGCAAGTGAATTTGAACAGGTAAGGCAAGCTGAACCGAAATCACGTATACAACGGAGACAAGCAAGAGTGATTGCGCGAGCCGAACGTGCCCAAAAACAACCAAGTCGAGAAAAGGATACAGAACAAAAAAAGCCGACCAAAAAACGGCTTATTCCTATTTGGTTACGCATGCTCATTGTTGTGGTCCTTCTCGTTGTCAGCATGACAGCTGGAGTAATGTTCGGATACGGTGTCATTGGGAACGGAAAAGCAATGGATGCTCTGAAATTCTCGACGTGGGAGCATTTAGTGGATTTGGTTGTAAAGGGAACGGATGAAAGTAAATAAAAATGAAAATATAGAGGGCCTTGCTGGCTCTCTTTTTTTGTGCGGCAAAATTTGGGCCGGAGTTCCCGACCCTGTGCCCCACACCGATCCCCAAACTGAGCCAGAGTTCATGGCCTACCACGGGCACCCCAAACCCAAGGCAAATTTCCCGACCCGTGTTCCTGTATTGAGATCAGACAAAAGGCTTTGAAGGATATAACAACTTTGAAAGAAGGTGCAAGGGAAGAAGGCTGAGAACAAGGAAAAGCAGAAGTGGCCCTAGAAATGCTTTGGGAAGGACTTAATGTGGATCGTATTGTTAAATTCACAGGATTTACATTTAGAAAAGTTGAAATTTTGGAGTTGCAAAAGAACTTAAATAAAGAATAATCTGCTACTGATACTTGAGAGCTCACGCTCTCTTATTTTTGGTTGTTTTCGTAAACTTTGTTGTTTATGGAAGAAAAGCGGAGGTTTATTCATATAGAAAAAGAACTACACTACGAAAAGCTGGCTGATAGGATAGCCCCCTCGGAAAGCTAACAAATAAACGGAAGGTTTCCGGTTATTTTCAAAATGGAGCTCATTTTGGCTTAAATAAGCGGAGTTTTCCGACTATTCAAAGAAAAGTCGCCTATTTTTGCGGGTTAAAACCAATGAGTCGGAATTTCTCCGTCTATTTCAGCTAATTTACATCCAATTACCTCATTAAGCTTCATTTCTCCGACTATTTATTAGAACGAACCTTAATTATGGTACCAAAAAGCCACGATATCTAAGAAAAGAGCCTATTTTATTCTATTAATGCTTGACTATGTAATCCCGAGCAGCAGAACCCAACCGGCCGCCAATCTGGGCCGGAGTTCCCGACCCCATGTCCCACCACCGGCCACCCAAAACCTGAGCCAGAGTTCCCGACCCCATGTCCCAGCCCCCGACCCTCCGTCCCAAAATTTTATATTGACGTACATTTATTTTAAGTGTAATATACCCTTACAGGTATACTGGAACAACTTTACTACGGAGGGGATTTAATGAAGGGTTGGTTTAAGGTTATTGTATTTCTTATCATTCCTGTAACGGCTTTTTTATTACTTTTATCGGGAGTTTTTAATGAAAAGGTGGAGCCGGGGACGAAGGCTGTGAAAGCGGAGCAGGTGGATGGAATACAAGTGGGGGAAGTGAGTAATGAGACGTATAGTACCGGGAATAAAGTTTTCGGATCTACGGTCTCAGATGAGAGTGCTAAGATCGCGTCAGAAATGATGGCTGAAGTGAGTAATGTCCTTGTGAAAAGTGGTGACTTTGTAAAACATGGGCAAACATTGGTGTTGCTGAATAATGAAAAAGTGAGCGCATCGTTAAATCAAGTGTCAGCCAATATTGATACTGTAAAAGCTAAGGTTAAAAGTATGGATGAAACGATTAAACAAGTGGAAGCGGCTGTGATAAAGGCACAGACAGATTTATCTTTAAAAGAAAAAATGTATAACCGGATGACAAGTTTATATGAGGCAGGTGCCGTTAGTCTCCAAGAAAAAGACGAAGCCGAAACTGCTTATCTTGCAGCAAAAGCGCAGTTGGCCGAAGCGGAAGCTAGACTAGCGACAACTAAAGCCAATCGCACAGAAGTGTTGGCTAATTTAGGCGTGGTCGAGGCGGCCTATAATTCAGCCAGCATCAGTGTTCAAGATGCAACGATAACAGCGCCATTTGCCGGAGTCGTGGTTGAGACGTCTGTGGACAAAGGAGACATGGTAAATCCGGGGATGCCATTACTTACAGTAGAAAAAGCACCATACTACTTAGAAGTGTTTGTTGATGAACGTAAGCAAAGCCGGGTTACCATTGGAGCGACCATTCCGGTAACTATTGACGCACTAAAAAATACCATACAGGGCAAGGTAACTGAAATCACACCAAAGATCGATCCAGCAAGCCGCACCTTTAAGGTGAAAATTCAAATCCCGCAAACAGCGGACGATATAAAAAGCGGTATGTTTGGCTATGCTATTTTTCCTGAAGGAGATCAAAAAGGAATTTTCATCCCCAAAAGTGCTATCTATTATTGGTCGCAATTAACAGCCGTCTTTGTTGTTGACGATCAAGGCATTGCCCATCTTCGATATGTACAACTTGGTAAAGAACAGGATCAAACCGTTGAAGTTCTGAGTGGACTAAATCCAGGCGAACGCATCGTCCTATCCAACATCGAGAAGGTCAAGGATGGCGTACGGGTGGTGGCTGCTGAATGAAAAACGACCACGAAAAAAACGAAAAAGTAGGATTGTCAGGTAAAATTGCGAAAGCATTCATCGATTCAAAGCTGACACCATTGCTTGTCATCGCGGTGCTTTTACTCGGGTTGTTTGCGGTGTTAAATACACCACGGGAAGAAGAACCGCAAATATCTGTACCCATGGTCGATGTCTATATCGCCTACCCAGGACATACAGCCGAAGATATTGAAAACCGAATTACAAAAGTCATGGAAAAAAAGCTCTGGGAAATTGATGGCATCGAATATATTTATTCTACATCAACACCAGGAATGGCCAACTTCATTACACGATTTGAAGTAGGTTCGGATTTGGATCAAAGCTTAGTCCGTCTTTATAATATCCTTATGTCCAATATCGATGAGCTTCCAGAAGGTGCGATGGAGCCCCTAGTCAAGCCGATTACGATCGACGATGTTCCGATTGTATCGTATAC
>JAENZK010000389.1 GCA_016841285.1 Guptibacillus hwajinpoensis
TTATGGAACAATATACTTTTATTGCTAATTTGGGTGGTACCGCGGGAATACCTTCTCGTCCCTTTCTTGGGATGGAGAAGGTTTTTTTTATTGTAAAAAAATACAAGATCAATCTAGCTTCAGCACCCAGCGACTAGTGGACTTCGCCCACCTCCCTACGATAAGTCATCATCGAATCGTTTCACAATCCGTGATTCCTTTATCTCAGTCGATGGGCTCCAGTCCATTCGTCGCTTAACGGGTGCTTACGCTTTATAAATTAGGAGGATTTGAAAATGGAATATAAAGATACGTTGCTTATGCCAAAAACAGAATTTCCAATGAGAGGTAATTTGCCAAAACGTGAACCCGATATCCAAGCGAAATGGGAAGAGAAAAATATTTATAAAATGGTTCAAAAAAGAACAGAAGGACGTCCATTGTTTGTACTACATGACGGACCTCCCTATGCAAATGGCGATATTCATATGGGTCATGCTCTTAATAAAATCATTAAGGATATCATCGTTCGCTTTAAATCAATGAGCGGCTATCATGCCCCATATGTACCAGGTTGGGATACCCATGGCTTACCAATTGAAACAGCATTGACTAAAAATAAAAAAGTAGACCGCAAAAAAATGAGCGTCGCTGAATTTCGTAAGCTTTGTGAAGAATATGCTTATGAGCAGGTCAACCGTCAACGCGAACAATTTAAAAGACTTGGTGTTAGAGGGGATTGGGAAAATCCTTATATCACTTTAACAAAGGACTATGAAGCGCAGCAAATTAAAGTTTTCGGTGAAATGGCGAAAAAGGGTTATATCTATAAAGGATTAAAACCTGTTTATTGGTCACCATCTTCTGAATCAGCATTAGCTGAAGCTGAAATTGAATATCAAGATAAGCGTTCTGCTTCCATTTACGTTGCTTTCCCAGTTAAGGATGGCAAAGGTGTCTTAGCGGGTGATGAAAAAATTATCATCTGGACAACAACACCTTGGACTATTCCAGCGAACCTCGGTATTTGTGTCCATCCTGACTTGGAATACAGCGTTGTTGAAGTTGAAGGGGAAAAATATGTTCTTGCATCTGCGTTGTTAGAAACAGTCACAAAAACAATTGAATGGGAAAACGTGAAGGTTGTTAAAACTGTAAAAGGTTCAGAACTTGAAAATGTAGTCGCTCGCCATCCGTTCTATGAACGTGATTCTTTAGTAATGCTTGGAGAGCATGTTACAACGGAAGCAGGTACTGGCTGCGTTCATACCGCCCCTGGCCATGGTGAAGATGACTTCTTGGTTGGTAAAAAATACGGATTAGATGTATTAAATCCGGTTGATGATAAAGGATATTTCACAAGTCAGGCACCTGGATTTGAAGGCTTATTTTATGATGATGCCAATAAGGTTATTTCGGAAAAATTACAGGAAGTGGGCGCCTTATTAAAGCTTACTTTTATTACACATTCATATCCGCATGACTGGAGAACTAAAAAACCGGTTATTTTCCGAGCAACTGCACAATGGTTTGCCTCTATTAAGGACTTTAGAGAAGAATTGCTGCAGGCTATTAAAGAAGTAAAATGGGTTCCTGCTTGGGGTGAAACAAGATTATTCAATATGATTAAAGACCGTGAAGATTGGTGTATTTCTCGTCAACGTGCATGGGGTGTACCTATCCCAGTATTTTACGGTGAAGACGGTGAACCGATCATAACGGATGAAACAATTGCGCATGTTTCAGATTTATTTAGAGAACATGGTTCAAACGTATGGTTTGAAAGAGAAGCAAAGGATTTATTACCAGAAGGCTTCACATCACCACACAGTCCAAATGGCAAATTCACAAAAGAAACAGACATTATGGATGTTTGGTTTGATTCGGGATCTTCTCACCAAGCGGTGTTAGTAGAACGAGAAGAATTACAGCGTCCTGCAGATCTATATTTAGAGGGTTCTGACCAATATCGTGGCTGGTTTAATTCATCTTTATCAACTGGTGTTGCTGTAACTGGAAAAGCACCATATAAAGGCATTTTAAGCCATGGTTTTGCATTAGATGGTGAAGGCCGCAAAATGAGTAAATCATTAGGAAATGTTGTTGTTCCTAATAAAGTAATGGCTCAATTAGGTGCAGACATTCTTCGTCTATGGGTAGCTTCCGTTGATTATCAAGCGGATGTTCGCGTATCCGATCCTATTCTTAAGCAAGTGGCAGAAGTATATCGAAAAATCAGAAATACGTTCAGATTCTTACTTGGAAACTTGAGCGATTTTGATCCGGCAGTTCATAAGGTTTCTCAAAGTGATTTGCGTGAGGTTGACGTTTATATTTTAGTAAAACTGAATAAGGTTATTGATAAAGTTCTGACATCTTATGAAAACTATGATTTTGCAGGAATTTATCATGCAGTAAATAATTTCTGTACGATTGAATTGAGCTCTTTTTACTTGGATGTGGCAAAGGATGTTCTATACATCGAGGCTGCCAATAGTAAAAACCGCCGTTCAATCCAGACCGTACTATACGAAACATTGCTCGCTTTAACTAAATTAGTAACTCCAATCTTGCCGCATACGACAGAAGAAGTATGGGAGTATATTCCAGGTGTTACAGAAGAAAGCGTTCAATTGGTGGATATGCCTCAAGTTACAGAAATTGACAATGCTGTTGCTATTGAAGAAAAATGGGATACATTTATGGAAATTCGTGATGATGTTTTAAAAGCACTAGAAAATGCTCGTAATGAAAAAGTAATTGGTAAATCATTAACAGCAAGCATCACATTATATCCAAATGCTAAATATAAGGACCTTCTTCAAAATATTGAAGATTTACAAAAATTATTCATTGTTTCACATTTAGAGATGGCTGGAGACCAAGACAATGCTCCTAGTGAGGCCGGGAGCTTTGATACTTTATCTATTGTTGTCAAGCAGGCTGAGGGCGAAACTTGTGAACGCTGCTGGGTTGTTACACCAACAGTAGGAGCAGTATCTGAACATCCAACATTATGTAAAGACTGCGGAACTATTGTTCAAGAGCATTATGTAAAATAAATTAGAAAAGCGAAAGCGACCGTTTAGCGAAGTTTACTAATCGCTGGGAGCTGAAGCTAGACAGTGATAGGCGCACTCCATTCGTGCGCCTTTTCTTTCGCTTGAAAATGTTGCCTGTCTAATTTCACTTGTTCTGGCAACAATAAAGTTACAATTTAATGATCAATCAACATAACTCAAAGTTTCCAAGGAGGCAGCTTGATTATGAACGATCACTACGCTCGAATTAAATCGGAACTTGAATTAACAAGAATGGAACTTGAAGAAGGGTTACTTCGAATTTCGTTTTTTGATCGTGAAAAAACAAATGAAGTAGATCAACATATTCAAGCAGAACTACAGGATGTAAAACGAACATTACTCAAAATGGATATAGGACTATACGGGGTTTGTGAGGAAACGGGAGAAAAAATACCAACAGAACTGTTAAAGGTTGTTCCAACGGTTAGAACGCTAAGAGAAGCAGAGGCAATGACGCAATTTCCATATTTAGTTGAACAGTCTCTATATTGTTAATTTTGTTGTTACTATGCTACAATTTTACAGAAATAAATTTTTGGCAGAGGAAGATCGGAGGAGCATGGTGATTTACTATTTTATCGCAATCATTGTTATTTTAATTGATCAATGGTCAAAATGGCTCATTGTTAAAAAGATGGAATATGGGGAAAGTATCGCAATCATTGATCAATTCTTTTACTTAACCTCTCAA
>JAENZK010000390.1 GCA_016841285.1 Guptibacillus hwajinpoensis
ACTTTAAGTATGTTTCGTCTTGTTTTTTAATGAATGTATGGGTGACCTTTGAAATAGCTTTTAACTGTTCTATTGGTGTTAACCCGGCTTTATTCTCTGGACGATTAAACCCAGCCTTTACTTGATCGAGTAATCCGGCAACTCGAACCATGAAAAATTCATCAAGATTTGAACTGGTAATCGCCAAAAATTTGTACCTTTCCAATAATGCATTTCTACTATCGATAGCCTCTTGCAAAACTCTTAGATTAAAATCTAACCAACTTAATTCCCGGTTATTATAATAGGCTGGATTATCGATAACAGTTTTTGGAGTTGTGATTACTGCTGGCATTTTAAGTGCAGCTCCTTTAATAGTATTCAACGTTTCTTTAATTAAAAATAGCAATTTGTTGTTAAGGTATAGTTTATGAAGTGTTAAACTTTTGTAAAATAAATCAAGCGTTCCTAAAAATAGGAACGCTTTTATCATATAAAATATACAACTATTATTTGAAAATACTAATGGCTTTTTGCAAATTTTCCGCCATGATTGCTAATTCTTGGGAAGCGTCAGCGAGTTCCTGCATGACTGCAGTTTGTTCTTGGGAAGAAGCTGTAATTTCTTCGGTGTTTTCAGCAGTTTTGGTAGAAATATTGGCAACTTCGGTAATTAATTTAATCATTTGCTGAAATTCATTCCTTATATTAACCATTTGTTCTGTCACAATAGTTAATGACTTTTCGGACACTGATGTCGTCTGCAAGATCTTTTTAAAAGATTCGCTCGTTTTATTAACGATTTCAATTCCTTCCTTGGCCGCAACTGTGCCATCATCGATGGCTTTGACTGATTTTTGCACTTCTGTTTGGATTTCGTTAATCAAAATGTTGATTTGCTCTGTGGCGCGAGCCGATTCATCAGCAAGTTTTCGAACTTCATCGGCTACTATGGCAAATCCTTTACCATGTTCTCCAGCCCGAGCCGCTTCAATTGCAGCATTTAACGCAAGTAAATTTGTTTGCTCAGAAACAGCTGTAATAAGGGTAAGGATTTGGTTTATTTCTTTGGTCTTGGAATTTAAAGTGTAAATAGTCTCATTCATTGTACTTGTGTTTGTACCAATTACGGTCATTTGTTGTATCACTCTATCCACGTTTTCGTTACCAGCTTGTGCCGTTTCTGCCGCTTCATTTGATACGGCCATTGCCCTATGAATAACATTTTCTACATGCTCAATTGTATCGGAAATAGTGGTCATTTCGTTTTTGGTTTGAACAATATGCTTCATTTGATGCTCCATCCCTAACGCCACATCTTGGATAGAATTTGAGATGTTGTTTGTTGCACGGGTCGATTCTTCTGTGCTGACTGATAATTGTTGGGAAGTTGTAACTAACTGTTTTGAACTATTAGACACGTTTTCTATAATCTTTTTTAAACTATTAGTCATAGATGTAAAATTCTCTGATAGTTGACCGATTTCATCTTTATTCTTAAAAGCTAAAGGTTTTATGTTTAACTGACCAGATGCAACTTCTTTAACATGTTCACTAATCTGTATGACAGGTTTAATCATCTTGCGAACAATTAAGAGGGTAATCAAGGCAGCAATAAAGGGAAGTAGTATTCCAATAAGAATGGTCGTTCTTGCCATTTCCCAAGTTCGATCCTTTATTATGTTTGCATTAAAATCGATAGCATTAATGGCAATTACTTTTTTATTTGGATCATGGTCTTCAAAAATCGGTGCATATCCTGTAAGGCGGTCCATCCCCCCAAATTTGTAAATCTCCGTGTACTCACCATGTTTCATGTTTATTACTCGATCTAACGCAATTTTGTCCACAAAAAAATCATCTCCGGCTTTAAATCCCTGCTTCTGTAAATGTTCATCAGCTGCTAAAATTTTTCCATCCATGCTTAAAATGTAGTGTGTTTCAAAAATCGGTTTCTTTGTAACGGTCCAATTAATATCTTCCTCGATTTTAGAAAGTACACTACGGTCTCCGCTCATTAACTGTGTTAATTTATCGATATCAATGATACCAGTCGTTATATTAGCGCAACCAATCAACTCAAGACCAGCAGCTTGGAGCACTTGATTATAGCTGGATTTATAGTTAATAGCACTTAAAAGACCAACACTCAAAAAAATAATTACCATAACAATAGATGTGATCTTGCCGGTAACCCCTAGTTTCACTCGATTCATGTCCCCTTTTTTGGAATTTTTTTCTTTTATCATAAAACAAAATAATGTAAATCACCGTTAAGAATTTGTAAATTTAAATCGGATTATGTCGAAAAAAGGACAGGGTGTTTAAGAAGAACCTTTGAAAAAACTTAATTTTTCATCAATATTGTGTTAATACTTCTTTGGTATTTTCGGGAGTAATAGATGTTCATAAAACCTATTCAAGGTAGGAGGGTTATTTTGAAAACAAAAATCATATTTCGTTGGCCTGTCTTATTTAAATTATGGGAGGAGCATCCAAGTATATGGAAGGCGATGATTAATATTGGTATTTTACTTAAATATAAAACACTTAAAATTGATAAATTACCGAAGAAGGTGACATTCCCATCTTCAACTTATATTTATGTGGACCCGAATGAAAACAGAGGCAGGGCAATATTACTAACTGGTGGTATTACACAAAATAGACTTTTTAAATTTTGGAGCAAATCAGTACAAGAATGCTCTCCGGATTTAATCATAGATGTTGGTGTGAATTATGGAGAATGTATTTTTTCTACTATTTATCCAAGCCATTCGCTCATATATGGAATTGAGGCCAATCATTATTTGTTGGGGTATATTAAAAAGTCAAAAGAGGCTCATCCAAATCAGGAACAAATGACTATTATTAATGCATTGGCATCAGATAAAATTGAAGGCCAAAAAGTATTTTATATTGATCAACACTGGTCGGGGACATCATCAGCCTCGTACCAGCCTTCTCACAATATGATTGAAAAGGTGTCAGTTAGTACCGTGACCATTGATTCTCTTTTTAAAGAAATCACCTGTAAAACAGTCTTATTTAAGGTGGATGTAGAGGGATATGAGGCATTTGTTTTAAAAGGAATGAAAAACTTATTAATGAATTGTGAATCTGCAATAGGCTTCATTGAATTTAATAGTGATTATATTAAGCAATCCGGAGTGTCAGCAGAAGAATTTTTTGCTTTTTTACAAAAGAATTTTAGAATCTATATCTATTTAGAGGATGATACATTATTAGAAGCAGATCAAATGGACTTTTCTCACTTGCAAAATACACTTGGGACAAAATACATTCACACTGATTTCATATTGGTGGCAGGGAAAGAAGTTTTAGATGTGAAAAAACATTTTTCTTCTGAATCTGATTGTAAATATACATTGTAATTCAATAAGAAGCACAAAATATCTCTAACAGACCAGTTGGAGATGGGTAAAATGACATTAAATCAAGAGTATATCGATATTTGTGATTTGAAAATATACTGTGAATATTCCTTGCATGATAGAAGGCCACCACTTTTTTTAATCCATGGCTTTGCATCATCGATTTATACATTTAATCTACTTATTCCTTTACTTAAAGACCATTTTTCTATTATCGCTATTGATTTTCCAGGCTTTGGGAGAAGTTAAAAGTCGTCTTCTTTTGTATATTCTTTTAAAAATTACGCCCAGCTTGTTGGAAATTGCATCCATTATTTTAAACTAAAAGAAGTGAATATTGTTGGTCATTCAATGGTGGGCCAAATTGCATTATATAC
>JAENZK010000391.1 GCA_016841285.1 Guptibacillus hwajinpoensis
AGAAAATCAAAAGCTTGTTACTTCTTTTCGAAAAGGCTTAGTTCCGTCTTTATCATTAGTTTTTTTAGCATATGGCTTAATTATGCTGCAGCCTGAGTTAGGTACAGGCGTAGTCATGGTTGGAACATGTATTGTAATGATTTATGTTGCTGGGGCGAAGATTAGACATTTTATGGGCCTTGGGTTACTAGGGGTTCTTGGCTTTGTAGCCTTAATTGCTTCTGCACCATATCGAATTAAACGGATTACTGCCTTCCTTGACCCATGGCAAGACCCATTAGGAAGTGGGTTTCAAATTATTCAATCATTGTATGCGATTGGACCAGGCGGGTTACTTGGAATTGGGCTTGGCCAGAGCAGACAACAGCATTATTACTTACCCGAACCGCAAACCGATTTGATTTTTTCTATTTTGGCAGAGGAGCTTGGGTTTATCGGTGGTACATTTGTAATCTTACTTTTTAGCTTACTATTATGGAGAGGTGTTAGAATCGCGCTAGGGGCCCCTGATTTGTTTGGAAGCTTTTTAGGAATAGGCATCATTGCGATGATTGCGATCCAAGTGAGCATTAATATCGGGGTTGTTACCGGGCTAATGCCTGTTACAGGTATTACACTTCCATTTTTAAGCTATGGTGGGTCATCATTAACGTTAATGTTAATGGCGGTAGGCGTACTCTTAAATATTAGCCGGTACGCTAGGTATTAACTTTATTCATCTAAGAGATATGGGACTTAATAACGATTGACAATTTACACATTTTTAGATGTAATATAAGAAGCTAAAACCCTGTGAAAACAGGGTTATCTTTTTTTAAAAATATTGTCTAGCGCAAGCAGCCGGCGCCTCGCAAACTTCAGGTCTTCTCCCTACGATAAGTCAACTAAAAATTGCTACCGCAATTTAAGTTTCCTTTATCTCAGTCGAAGACCCTCCAGTTTGTACAGCGATGAGCAAGGCGCTTGCGCTTTTCTATAAAGGGGGATGACCATGAGAATAGTAGTAAGTGGTGGCGGTACGGGTGGTCATATATATCCAGCTATTGCATTTATTAATGAGGTAAAAAAGCATCAACCTGACGCTGAATTTATATATATTGGAACGGAAAAAGGATTGGAGAAAACAATCGTGGAGCGGGAAAATATTCCGTTCAAATCAATTGAAATTACCGGTTTCAAACGGAAATTGTCGTTTGAAAATATTAAAACGATCATTCGCTTTCTAAAAGGAACATCATTAAGTAAAAAGTATATTAGGGAATTTAAACCTGATGTCGTATTAGGGACGGGAGGGTATGTCTGCGGACCCGTTGTCTATGCTGCAGCAAAGCTTAAAATACCAACGATTATCCATGAACAAAATAGCGTTCCAGGTTTAACAAATAAGTTTTTGAGCAAATATGTTGATAAGGTGGCGCTTTGTTTTGAAGAGGCAGGCCAATATTTTCCAAAAGAAAAAACGATTTTAACTGGGAATCCGAGGGCGTCTGAAGTCATTGGAAACGATGGTATAAGAGGTATACAATCTGTTGGTCTTGATCCAACGAAAAAAGTAGTCTTAATTGTAGGCGGAAGTAGGGGAGCAAAGCCTATAAATGACGCCTTTTTAGAAGTGTTACCGAAAGTTCGCGAAAAAAATTATCAAGTATTATATGTGACCGGTGACGTACATTATAAAAATGTTTTAAATGAGGTTAACAAAGTAGGAAATCCGGATAATGTTATCATCAAGCCTTTCCTACATAATATGCCCGAGGTTTTAGCTGGCGTTGATTTAATCGTGGCAAGGGCGGGAGCAACAACCTTAGCGGAGATTACAGCACTTGGAATTCCAAGTATTTTAATCCCAAGTCCTTATGTAACAAACAATCATCAGGAAAAAAATGCACGTGCACTTGGTGATAACGGGGCTGCTATTGTAAGATTGGAAAAAGAGATGAATGGTTCTACACTATTACAAGATATTGATCATATTCTTTTAAATGAAAGAACATTAGAGGAAATGAGGCAATCCTCTCTTCGGTTAGGTATCCCAACCGCTGCAAAAAAATTATATGATTTATCTGTCCAATTAATTAATCGTACGTGACAAGCCTACTTAACATAAACTATTTTAACTACAATGAAAGTAACCGGAAGGAGGGGCAGCGTGGAAAATTTGAAAAAGAAGCTTGAAGATGCCAATGTTGGCAAAGTTCTTTTAAATGAACCATTAAAGAACCATACAACAATGAAAATTGGTGGTCCTGCTGATCTCTTTGTAGAACCGAAAGATATCCAGAGTGTAATCAATGCGATCAAAATCATTCACGAAGAAGGAGTTCCAATTACACCTATTGGACGCGGATCTAATTTACTTGTACTTGATGAAGGGATACGCGGTGTTGTTTTAAAACTTGGTGAAGGCTTGAATCACCTAGAGATCGATGGAAATGAAGTGCGTGTTGGCAGTGGTTTCTCACTCGTGTCATTAGCTACTACAATCAGCAAAAGGGGCCTTTCCGGTTTCGAATTTGCCGGTGGTATTCCAGGTTCAGTTGGTGGTGCCGTCTACATGAATGCCGGGGCCCATGGTTCTGATATTTCTAAAATCCTAAAAAAAGCCCTTATCGTTTTTCGTGATGGTAGTTGTGATTGGCTGTCTAATGAGGAAATGAACTATTCCTATCGTACATCTGTATTACAAAAGATTAGGCCGGGTATAGTAGTAGAAGCCGTTTTTCAACTAAAAGAAGGTGATAAGGCTGCAATCGTTGCAGAGATGCTAAAAAACAAAGATTATCGTCGTGAAACACAGCCTTATAATTATCCTTGTGCCGGAAGTATTTTTCGCAATCCATTACCCAATTATGCAGGTCAACTTGTAGAAAAAGCTGGATTAAAGGGCTATCAAATTGGCGGTGCAAAAGTATCTGAATTGCATGGAAACTTTATCGTTAATACGGGAAATGCGACAGCTAGTGATGTATTAGCTTTAATCAAACATATTCAAAATGTGATTATGGAAAAGTTCGGCGTAGAAATGAAAACTGAGGTTGAAATAATTGGTAAAAACTAAACAGAAGTAATAACAAAATCACATAAATTTTGTTATAATAGAATTAAAATAAATGCGCCTTAGCAAATACGCCGAGGCGCATTTGATTGTATTGTGCATTGTAAGAGAGCAGTTGGGGGATTTTGGATGAAAAATAGTAAAGTAATCGATATCGAAGATCGTATACCGAAATTAAAAGAGCAGCGAAAACAAAAAGCAAACAGAAGATTTATATCGTACATTTCTTTATTCTTTGTACTTGTTATCTTCATACTTTATTTTCAATCCCCTTTAAGTAAAATTCAAGCTATCCATGTTTTAGGAAATATTCATGTAACTGATGAGGAGATCATAAACTCTAGCGGTATTGAAAAAGGGACAAGCTTTTGGAAAATTGACCCTGTTACTATTGCCAAAAAGATAAATGAGCATGATGAATTAGCGAAGGTTGAAGTCAAACGGAAATTCCCTAATAAAATCCAGATAGTTGTAAGGGAAAATAGTAGGGTAGCCTACTTAATTGACGGTACATCCTTTTATCCGATATTAGAAACAGGGAAAATCCTAGAGAAGGATAGGATGGAAAATATTCCGGCGGATGCACCATTATTAATAAATTGGACACAGAGTGAGGAGCTTCAGGAAATGGCAGCACAGCTTCGTCATGTCCCGGACAGCATTCTCAATCGGATTTCGGAAAT
>JAENZK010000392.1 GCA_016841285.1 Guptibacillus hwajinpoensis
GGTTTTAGATTCATAGGATTCACTCCTCTTTAATAGTAGTAACAGTATACGGAATTTATTAAGTTCCTATACATAAAGTTGAAAAATTTTAACAAAAGTTAAAGACTTCGGCGCAAATACGCCAAAGTGCATTTGATTAAGAAAGGAAGATAAACAATGTGGAAAGCCGGTCTTAAATGGATGTTTCTAATCTTGGGTACAATGATTGGCGCGGGATATGCCTCGGGTCGAGAAATATGGCAATTTTTTGGGGACGAAAGCGGACTTGCTATTTTACTATTTACTGTATTATTCATAATCTGTTGTTACTTTATTATGAAAATCAGTTATGAAAAGAAAACCGTTCACTATTTGCCGTTATTGGAGACTTTGTTAGGAAAGAAGTTGGCTGGAATATATGATTTAATGATTATCTTGTATTTATTTTCAGTTACGGTTGTGATGTTGGCAGGAGCAGGGGCGGCATTAGAAGTGTTTTATTTACCATTCTGGGCCGGCATAGCTGTTACAGTTTTTTTACTAGTATTTTTATTTGTTTGGGACATACAAGGAATGGTATCCATGAATGCCTTTATCATTCCATTATTAGTTGCTGGTTTGATCGGAGCTCTTCTTTCATTCACGTTAAAATATGGACAGCCAATGATTTTCGATTGGGCTAAGCAGGGGAACTGGCCATCGGCCTTTACGTTTACAGCTTTAAACATCCTGCCATTGGTTGCTGTCCTTGCGGCGATTGGAAAGGAAATCAAGCATCAGGGTGAAATTTGGATTGCGAGTTTTGGAAGCGGGATTTTATTAGGAAGTCTAACATTTCTATATAACGAAATATTATCGCAAATAGCTTCGGATATAGTACTTTACGAGATTCCTTTATTTGCTATATTAAAAAATTATCATTATATTATGTTAATATTGATGTCTTTGGTTTTATGGTGTGCCATTTATACAACTGCCGCTTCCGGAGTTTTCGGTTTAGCAACACGATTTAGAAAGAAAACATCCATGCCATTATGGTTAATGGCTTTAATTATATTATTGGTAATGGTACCATTAACAACGTTTGGATTTTCAACATTAGTCGCAATTCTTTATCCGTTGTATGGACTATTAAATTTATATATATTAGCCGCTCTTTTATTGTATCCTATAGCAAATCGCTACAAATGGTAACGAAATATTGGTAAAATAAAAGATAGTCAGGCAGAATGATATTCCGACCGTGAATAAATGAAGGGGGAGCAGAATGGTTGATAAAGATTATGGCCTAAATGATATTGTAGAAATGAAAAAGCAGCATCCATGCGGAACCAATCGCTGGAAGATTATTCGTGTCGGTATGGATATTCGCATTAAATGCGAAGGCTGCGATCATAGTGTACTAATACCCCGAAAAGAGTTCACAAGAAAGTTAAAGAAGATCCTTGTTAAACATGAAGAGTAGCATACCACATGAAAAGTGTAGTTAACTAATGAGGCAAGTCAATTATTGCAACCGAGTTCTCGGGCAATGATTGGCTTGTTTCGTTTTAATCAATGCTTGCGCTTTTAGGGAACTGTTTCTATAATTGTTAAGATGAGTTAGAACGAAGATTTATTTAAGGAGTGAATGTCTAATGGGTTTAACAGCCGGAATCGTTGGTCTTCCGAACGTTGGAAAATCGACGCTTTTTAACGCGATTACACAGGCAGGGGCGGAATCAGCAAACTACCCGTTCTGTACAATTGATCCTAATGTAGGGATTGTTGAAGTACCAGATGAGCGTTTAAATAAATTAACAGAATTAGTAAAGCCGAAGAAAACAGTGCCAACTGCATTTGAATTCACAGATATTGCCGGTATTGTAAAAGGTGCCAGTAAAGGGGAAGGGTTAGGGAATAAATTTTTATCCCATATTCGTCAAGTGGATGCTATTTGTCAAGTTGTCCGTTGTTTTGCGGATGATGAAATTACACACGTAGCGGGTAAAGTAGATCCGATTTCGGATATTGAGACAATTAATTTAGAATTAATTTTAGCTGACCTTGAAACAGTGGACAAGCGTATTGATCGTGTCGGTAAATTAGCGAAACAAAAGGATAAAGATGCGGCAGCAGAACATGAAATTCTTGTTATGCTAAAAGAAGCATTTGAAGAGGGCAAAATGGCCCGTACGGTAGAATTTACTGAAGAGCAAATGAAACTTGTTAAACATCTTCATCTATTAACAATTAAGCCTATGCTTTATGTTGCTAATGTTGGCGAGGATGAAGTAGCAGATACATCAGGAAACGAGTATGTTCAAAAGGTTCGAGAATTTGCTGCAGAAGATAATGCTGAGGTTATCGTAATTTGTGCAAAAATTGAATCTGAAATCGCTGAGCTTGAAGGGGAAGAAAAGCAAATGTTCCTTGAAGAGCTGGGCATTCAAGAATCAGGTCTAGATCAGTTGATTAAAGCTGCTTACTCTTTATTAGGATTAGCTACCTATTTTACAGCTGGGGAACAAGAAGTAAGAGCATGGACATTTAAAAAAGGAATGAAAGCACCACAATGTGCGGGTATTATTCATACTGATTTTGAGCGTGGTTTCATTCGTGCAGAAACAGTTTCATATGACGATTTACTAGTATGCGGCTCTTATACGGCTGCTCGTGAAGCAGGAAAAGTACGCCTTGAAGGAAAAGAATATATCGTTCAAGACGGAGACGTTATGCATTTTAGATTTAACGTATAGGTGCCTGTCCCCATACCGCGGTTGGGGTGTCAGTAGTACTGCCAGTTGTATCGTTAGTAGTACCTTCAGTAGTGCCTGTCCCCAAATTGTGGAACAGGCACTTGCGCATGCCCATTAATCATGGTATAATTTTGTTTCGTGAGTAATTATATGAATATATTGCTCCTTGCTCCTTTTAAAAAAGTGAGCCGTTTAGTCCAAGAGGAGGTGAAAGATATGCGTAAATATGAAATTATGTACATCATTCGTCCAAACGTTGAAGAAGAGACAAAGAAGGCTGTAATCGATCGTTTTAATGATATTTTAACGAACGAAGGCACTGAAATCGCTAAGTCAACTGACATGGGTAAGCGTCGTTTAGCTTACGAAATCAACGATTTCCGTGAAGGTTATTACATGCTTCTTAACGTTGTGGCGAAGCCAGAAGCGATCAACGAATTTGACCGCTTAGCGAAGATCAGCGAAGACATCATCCGTCACATCGCAGTACGTGAAGAAGATAAGTAATTAACTTTATTCATTTGATTTAAGTTTGAATTTCCATTAAGGAGTGATTCTGATGTTAAACCGCGTGGTACTCGTTGGCAGGTTAACGAAAGATCCTGAATTGCGTTATACTCCAAACGGAGTTGCTGTTGCCCAATTTACACTCGCTGTTAATCGTACATTTTCTAATCAGCAAGGTGAGCGTGAAGCAGATTTTATTAACTGTGTTGTATGGCGTCGTCCTGCTGAAAATGTTGCGAACTTCTTAAAAAAGGGAAGTTTGGCTGGTGTCGATGGTCGCTTGCAAACTCGTAATTACGAGGGACAAGATGGTCGTCGTGTTTATGTTACAGAAGTTGTGGCAGATAGCGTGCAGTTTTTGGAGCCTAAAGGTGCTAACCAAGGAGGCGGTCAAGCAGATCCTTATGGATTTGGAGGAGGAAACCCTGGTGGTGGCAACTCTGGATCTGGACAAGG
>JAENZK010000393.1 GCA_016841285.1 Guptibacillus hwajinpoensis
TTATATCATAATTCAGGGCATTCATTCGATGTTTGCAATTGTTTTCTAATCATTGGATAATGAAAATGGAGGTGTTGTATATGTTTAAAGTAGTGGAGGAATTGGCCTTAAATGAAGTGCAGGAAGCGCTGATTATTGGCTTATTCGATCATCAAAAGTTTGAAGGGGTTATTAAGGAGATCGATGATGTATTTGATGGGCAATTGTTTGAATTAATCCGAGATGGCGAAATTACCGGTAAGAAAAAGACTATTTCAAAAATACATACGTTAGGTAAAATTGGATTTAAGCGCATTTATTTTATTGGACTTGGAAAGGAAAAAGATTTAAAATTCTCCTGCTTGCGTGAATTGTTCGGATGCTTAATAAAACAGGTAAATAAAGATCGGTTAACAAGTCTTACTTTTGTTTTAGATACTTTTACAACAACCGAGATTGAGGAGCAGGATGCAGCTCATGCCCTTGGGGAAGCTGTAGCCTTATCTGGCTATCAATTTGAAAACTATAAGAAAAAACCGAATATCCCTGATAAACGGATAGAGTCTATAGATATATATTCGGGCGTAGAAGAGAGTGAAATTCGGGCAGCTTTAACGGTTGGTTATGTTTATGGACAAGGTACGAATACAGCCCGTAATTTAGTTAATCTACCTCCTAATATGCTGACTGCCACTGATCTGGCAGATTATGCAGTTGGGATAGCCAATAAATACGGAATGGATTATGAAGTACTTGAAAAGTCGGATATGGAAAAGCTGGGGATGGGGGCGCTTTTGGCAGTTAATAAAGGGTCTGTGGAACCTCCTAAAATGATTGTGCTTAAATACCATGGTAAAGAAAAATGGGATGATGTCCTAGCCTTTGTAGGTAAAGGAATTACCTATGATACAGGAGGGTATAGCCTGAAACCCCGTGAAGGCATGGTGGGCATGAAAACTGACATGGGAGGGGCAGCAGCAGTTCTTGGGGCAATGGAAATTATCGGGGAATTAAAGCCGGATATGAATGTTGTTGCGGTTATTCCTTCAACAGATAATGTCATAAGTGGCACAGCCTACAAACCAGATGATGTCATTATTTCTATGAGCGGGAAAACGATTGAAGTATTGAATACAGATGCAGAAGGTCGCTTAGCTCTTTCGGATGCGATAACATATGCAAAGCATCAAGGGGCGAATTATATTGTAGATATCGCAACGTTAACTGGTGGTGTCATTGTTGCCCTTGGGGAAGAGATAACAGGTGCAATGACCAATCATGAGGAATTTTACGAAGAGGTTTTAGAAGCTTCTCATGAAGCAGGGGAACCAATTTGGCGTTTGCCTTATTTTGAAATTCATAAAAAAAGAGTACGCAACCATAGCAAAATCGCTGATTTAAGTAATTCCCCAGGACGTGAAGGTCATGCCATTATGGCGGGTGCATTTTTAGGTGAATTTGCTGAAGAAACTCCTTGGGTCCATCTCGATATCGCGGGCACGGCCACATCGAAAAAAGATTATGACCTTGGGCCAGCTGGAGCAACCGGTGTTATGGTTCGAACACTGGCAACCTTAGCGGAAAGAATGGCGGATCAGGAATAACTAGCAAAAAAATCGCCTTTGAAATTCAAAGGCGATTTTAATTTATTCAACAACGGTCTTTTTAGATAATGGATTTGATTTCTGTACCACAGTATAAATACGTGGTGACATGGCTCCGGCAAGAACGGATAAAATGATGTCCTTTGGTAGCGGTGCCATCATCCATCCCCAAGCCATAGCGTAACTAAAGCCATCCGGAGCATCCGCCCAAAGCTTATAAGCGTAATACATCCAGTTTGTGCCGATTACATAATTGAGAACCATACCGATTAAAGAGGCGGTAATAAAACGGCGGACCGTCGGTGTTTGTCCATTTTCGATAATTTTACCAATTACATAAGCAACAAGAATATAAGATAAAATAAAGCCAAATGTCGGTTTAATTAAAATAGCCGCACCACCTGTGAATTGTGCAAATACCGGAGCACCTGCAATGCCGACTAAAGTATAAACAATCATCGCTAAAGCTCCGATACGACTTCCCAAAATTGCACCAGCGAGGATCGCGAAGAAGGTTTGCAGCGTGATTGGTACACCGCCAATTACTAAAAATGATGTTGTATTAGCGCCAATTGCCATTAATGCAACAAATACCCCTACCATCGTAAAATCAATCGTCCTAAAACGTTTCATCCGAGTTCCCCTCTCAATATTGTTAATTTTATAATAGTATGGGTAGTTAGTTATTGTCAACTTGTTTTTATTATAGGTTAACAATAAAAAAGCCATAAAAAATAGGGGACTGGCCCCTAGTTGAAAAACTCTTTATAACCGTGTTGCTCTTTCTGTGCTTTAGAAAAATCACTAGAAAATTCCGTTGTCTCAACGTTTGTTTTAAGACCGTCATGGATACGCTTTTCAGGAGTTTTTGATTTTTTTCCTTTTCCAGCATGTTCAGCCATCGCTATCACCTCTACAAAGTATTATGAAAACGCAGTGCGCTTCCATTCGATTCTAGTTTGTGATATTGAGGCGACTTTATACTTTCAGAAAGATTACTTTAGGATATGGCAGAGGCCTAAACCATAAACCTTTTGTGACATACACTAAAAGTGCAGGAAATAAAAGAAGGAGGAATTTTGATGGTTGGTGGTAGAAAGGTGAGAGACCCTCTCACAAGAAAAAGTGTCTAGCATTACTTTTTGCCGATGCCAGACACTTTTTCTTCAGTCCTTCAAGCTGTTTGTTTATGATATACCTTATAATCCAAGCGATTCAATAAAATATCAAGTTCTTGACTGCATTGTAATGTAAGCATGCTGTTAATGCCGTAAGCAGCTGCATAATCAAACATTTGTTTTCTTTTTGTTTCTATCTGTTGTTGTAGTAACATAACGTTTCCTGTTACATTAGTCATTTGTTCTTCTCCCCACAATTCAAAAAATATTAAAAAAATCCTTGCAACAAATGCTGAAAACACTCTGTTAATATACTGTTTTTTTTATGTAAATCTATTATTACATATTTTGAAAAATAATATAATAGCTTCGACAAAACTAGTCATAAATTACTATAAAAAATGAAAAAGTGGAATTATTTGCAGTAAAATCTTATAATAATAACATATTTATAAATATAAAAAGTAGAATTTGTGTCAAAACTATGACTATTTTGATTTTAAAGTCGGTATTTTCTTTGAAATAGACTATAATTAGGACAAGAATAAGATAGAATAAGATAAGGAAAATTAAGAGGGGATGAACGGGAATGAATGACCATTCTGTTAAAGAACGCAATTTCACACCTATCATTGTTTTATTAACAATTGTAATCAATGCACTTGTAGCTTTTCTGTATTTTATGCCCAAATACGAAACATTAAGCGATGTGGATTTAACGATTTTACCGTTTTTAAATGCTGTATTCAATAGCTTTACGTTTGTGTTTCTAGTGGCAGCCTTAGTTATGATTAAACAAAAAAATATTAAGCTTCATAAACGCTTTATTTTAGCTGCTTTTACAACGACTGCTCTATTTTTAGTTTCATACGTGACCTATCATGGAATGGCGGAATCGACCGCTTTTGGTGGAGAGGGAGCAATCCGAAATGTGTATTATTTTATACTTTTAACTCATATCGTGTTATCTGC
>JAENZK010000394.1 GCA_016841285.1 Guptibacillus hwajinpoensis
CTGATCGAAGTTGTCTTACAAAACAATGATTATGTAGAGCATGTACAAACAGGTGATGAGGCCCAAATAATCTTAGATGTGACACCGTTCTATGCTGAATCAGGTGGTCAGATTGCTGACCAAGGCTACTTAGTCAATGACGGACTTACACTTCGTGTTAAAGATGTTCAAAAAGCACCAAATGGACAACATCTTCATTCCGTTATTGTAGAAAAGGGTATTCTAACTAAAGGTGAGAAAGTAACAGCAAAAATTGATGAAATTAAGCGTAATGCAATCATTAAAAACCATACAGCTACACACTTATTGCACCAAGCATTAAAGGATGTTCTAGGCAATCATGTAGCACAGGCTGGATCATTAGTATCACCAGACCGTCTTCGCTTTGACTTCTCTCATTTTGGACAAGTAAAGCCGGAAGAACTAGATCAAGTAGAAGCGATTGTTAACGATAAAATTTGGAACAGTCTTGAAGTAGAAATCTCTCAAAAAGGTATAAAAGAAGCAAAAGAAATGGGAGCAATGGCACTATTTGGCGAAAAATATGGAGATATTGTTCGGGTTGTTAAAGTTGGAGATTATAGTTTAGAGCTTTGCGGAGGCTGTCACGTATCGAATTCAGCGCAAATCGGTTTATTTAAAATTGTTTCAGAATCCGGTATTGGTGCAGGAACTCGTCGTATTGAAGCTGTTACTGGTCAAGGGGCTTATCTTTTAATGAATGATCAGATCAATATACTAAAAGATGCTGCCCATAAATTAAAAACTAATTTAAAAGAAGTACCAGCAAGAGTTGAAGCATTACACGGTGAGATTCGTCAACTTCAGCGTGAAAATGAATCATTATCCGCTAAGTTAAGCAATATTGAATCATCTAACCTTGTGGATGATGTAAAAGAAATCAATGGGGTTAAACTACTTGCAAAAAAAGTTAACGTTAAAGATATGAACAGCCTGCGCACAATGGTAGACGATTTAAAAGGAAAATTAGGTTCTGCAGTAATCATCCTTGGTGCAGTAAGTGATGATAAAGTTAACTTAACGGCCGGAGTAACAAAGGATTTAATAGAAAAAGGCTATCATGCTGGAAAATTAATAAAAGAGGTTGCCACACGCTGCGGTGGTGGCGGTGGAGGCCGTCCGGATATGGCCCAAGCGGGAGGAAAAAATCCAGAACAACTAGTAGATGCCTTAAATTATGCGGAAGAATGGATGAAATCTATTTCGTAAATGATTCAATATAGTGTACAATGGTACTATGGACATTAAGAACGGAGGTGTCATGATGAGCTCACTGGATAATACGATGAGATTTAATTTTCAAGAAGAGCCAATTGATACAAATGTGAAGGATGTACTTTTTACAGTGTACGAAGCCTTACAGGAAAAAGGTTATAATCCAATTAACCAAATAGTTGGCTATTTACTTTCAGGCGACCCTGCCTATATTCCACGTCACAAGGATGCTCGAAATATTATTCGCAAACTTGAAAGGGACGAATTAATTGAGGAATTAGTGAAATCCTATTTAGAGACTCATCGGGAAGGCACAAACTAATGAGAGTGATCGGTTTAGATGTAGGTACGAAAACGATCGGTGTTGCTGTCAGCGATGAATTAGGATGGACCGCGCAAGGTATTGAAACAATTAAAATAGATGTAGATCAAAATGATTTTGGGCTTAACCGAATTAAGACATTTATTAATGAGTATAATCCAGAAAAGATAGTTGTTGGTTTTCCGAAAAATATGAACGGAACAGTAGGACCTCGTGGGGAAGCCTGCTTGGAATTTGCTGAACTGTTGAAAAAGAAATTTCATATTGAGGTAGTTCTTTGGGATGAAAGACTATCAACTATGGCTGCTGAACGGATCTTACTAAGCGGTGATGTCAGTCGTAAAAAACGAAAAAAAGTAATCGATAAAATGGCAGCTGTCATGATTTTGCAAGGATACCTTGATAGTAAACAATAAGGAGTGGAAAACGAATGGCTAAAGAAGAAAAAGAAAGAATTATTATTCCAGATGAAAACGGTGAAGAGCATCTATTTGAAGTTTTATTTACTTTTGATGTTGAAGAATCCGGTAAATCCTATATGGTATTAGAACCTGTTGGCACTAGCGACGAAGACGAAGAAGTTGAAGTATTTGCCTTCCGTTTTGAAGACGGTGAAGACGAAGAAGACCTTGCACTATTCCCAATTGAAACTGAAGAAGAGTGGGAGATAGTGGAGGAAATGTTGAACACTTTCTCAGAAGAACAAGAGGACAAGGAATAAAATAGAATAGTGTATAATTTAAAAAAGGCGTACCAGATAATGGTGCGCCTTTTTACATTGTCTAGCTCCAGCGCCCAGCGACTCGTAAACTTCGCTCATCTCCCTACGATAAGTCAACAGTAGAGGACTCGTTACCCCATCGCCGGATGTCCTTTATCTCAGTCGATGCGCTCCAGTTTATACGTCGCTAAACGGGTGCTTCCGCTTTTCTTGTTTTTTACAAAAAATTACTCGAAAATTGTTGCATATATAGTATAATAATACGGATAGGAAGGAGGGGCATTTTTGGGCAAAATTAAAGAAAAAGATTCCAACACAATACTTTCTGAACGTGAGCAGGAAGCACGCTTAGTTCGTAAAATAGTAGCTATCATTTTTACAGTTGTCTCGCTCATTATTATTGGTACATCATTATTCGGATATTTTTATATAAAATCAGCGTTAGAGCCGGTTGATGCAACGGACAATTCAGAAAAGAAAGTAACAATACCAATTGGTTCGTCCGTAAGAGGAATCGCGAATATTCTTGAAGAAAACGGCATTATAAAAAATAGTACAGTCTTCCGCTATTATGTAAAATTTAAAAATGAATCGGGATTTCAGGCAGGTGACTATAACTTAAGTCCGTCGATGGAATTTGGCGACATTATTGCGCAATTAAAAACCGGTAAGGTTATGAAAGAGCCTGTATTTACAATTACCATTCCAGAAGGTAAACAGCTTGAAGAAATTGCAACGATTATCTCGAAGAAAACAAAATATTCAGAAGCTGAAATCATCAAGAAGCTTGATGATAAACAGTATATAAAAAGCTTAATTAAAAAGTACCCTGCGATTTTATCGGATGAGATTTTAAATTCAAAAATACGTCATCCATTGGAAGGGTATTTATTTCCGGCTACTTTTGAGTTTTTTGAGGATGATCCCAAATTAGAAAATATCATCGAAGATATGCTTTCAAAAACAGACGATATAGTATCGTCCTATTTAGGTCAAATAGAAGAGCAAGATCTATCGGTTCATGAGTTTATGACGATGGCTTCTTTAATTGAAGAGGAAGCAACTGAAAAGGCCGACCGTGAGAAAATTTCTTCTGTTTTCTATAATCGTATAAAGAAGGGAATGCCTTTACAAACAGATCCAACCGTTTTGTACTCAATGGGCAAACATCAAGTCGGAATTACCTATGATGACTTAGAAGTAGACTCACCGTATAATACGTATAAAAATCCTGGTTTGCCGCCGGGACCTATTGCAAGTCCGGGAGAAATATCGATGGCTGCTGCAATAAATCCTGCCGATGGTAAATACTTGTATTTTTATTCACGTCCTAACGGAGAAACGATCTTTACAACTTCATTAAATGAACATAATAATATTAAGAATA
>JAENZK010000395.1 GCA_016841285.1 Guptibacillus hwajinpoensis
GAGGTTTACTTTGCTTTTTATACCTTTATTACTTGCCGGATTAGATGAAAATGTCATCCAAATGACGGTTTCATTTGTTTGGGCGATTCTTTCAGTAGCCTTAGTAGTTATAGGGGTTAAAAGAAATACAAAGGCAGTGCGCTTAACAGGTGTCGGATTATTATTTATCTCATTAATAAAAGTCGTCTTTTTTGATCTGTTTATGGTGTCGATTGCAATTCGAGCGATTTTGTTTATCGGTATTGGTATCATTGGTATCTTTATTTCAAGAATTTTTTACAGTAAAAATGAATAAATAAATTTTATTTGGATGGGGCTGACCAGTGGGTTGGTCTCTTTTTTTACTTTAATGAAAAAAATATTGTTTTTTTCACTTTTTTTTCATTTTGGCTGGTTAGGATGTAAGTGTGGAGGGATTGAAAATGAAAAAAATATATTTATTACCAGCTGCCATTCTGCTTTCAAGTAGCATTTTGGGTTATGGCCTCGTTGCTAAGGCGGATGATGATCACGAAGAAAGAGATTATTACAAGAATTATGACGAACAAAATTATGAACAGTTAGATTATGAAAAAAATCGTTACAAAGACCATGATGAATATGAAAACCATCATGATGACGATGATGATGAATACGAAGAATACGAGGAGTATGAACAAGATGACAATTATTACAACTTCGATCAACAGCAAATAAATGTTGTTAAGGAATCTTGGTTTAAATGGTCAAGATCAGTAGCAGAACCTAGTGAAATTGCACCACTACCGATCAGTCAAGCAAGTGAAATGTCACTAAAAATGAATAATGAAGAACCTATCAAAATTGAGGCCATTCCAGAGGGCAGTCAGCTTTTAGTACCAGTTGAGAAAGTGGCCAAATACCTTGGGGCCAAAACAGTGATCTATCCAAAATCAGAAATTGTGGAAATTAATAAAGATGCTATGCATCTTATCGTTCGTAACAATACAAAAGTTGTTTACGAAAACATGAAAAAAACACCAATGCAAGCCAAGGTTACAAAGAAAAATGATCAGTATTACATGCCTCTTTCTGTACTTGCGAATGGTTTAGGTTATCAAATAATGGAAACAACAGCGAATAATCAAATTGAAGTAAAAGGTGGCTCTCAGCTATGAACAATAAATGGATGAAATGGATTGTAGGTGTTGGTGGGATTTCGGCCTTTACACTATTTCTACAGACGATCGATACGAATAACCAAGCATCGAATGGCAATGAAGACTATGCCTTAAACGAAAATATGAACGTGAACGTGCTAAATACTATAAAAAATACTGAAATAACTCAAGAAGAGCGCGAACTACAATTGCTGGCATTAGACTGGGATGAAAGTAATTGGGATGTTGAATACAGCAATGAAACGATTATCGCCTCTCCAAGAAACAGCATGCCATATTTAGATCGAGCCCAGCAGCGTACAAGGAGATCATGATGCTGATGCAGGATTATTATTTTCAATTTAGGGCGATGGATACTCTCATCGAAATTGCCGGAACCGGTAAAATTGATTTGTTCCAATGGGAGCAGGAGATCGAAAATTGGTTTGAACAATTTGAAAATATTTGCTCACGCTTTCGACCTACTAGTGAGCTCTCGCTTTTGAACAATCAGCCAAACGAAACAGTGATTCAAATTAATCCGACACTCTATGAAATTTTAAAAACTGCAAGCCATTACTCAACACTAACAGATTTTTATTTTAACCCATTTCTTGGCAAAGCTATAAAAGCATATGGGTATAAGGAAACCTTTAATGAAATCAAGGACAAAAGCGATTTAGTAATTGCTCCCTATCAATATGAATGCTATATGGATGAACCGATCGTATTTTTACCAGTTATTAATGGAGTAATAAAAAAGATAGATTCCGAAATTGATCTTGGTGGTATTGCCAAAGGATGGAGCGTTGATAAAGTTGCTTCCATTGTGAAAGAATTTGGGCTTGAAAATGGAATTGTTAATGCCGGCGGTGACATCTTTGTTTGGGGTGAAGAGGAAAGGACGATTGGTGTCCAGCACCCATCCCCTGAGCATGGTGACAAAGATATCATTCAATTTAAGATGCGTAATGGGGGAATTGCAACATCAAATACTTTATACAGAAGCTGGAATGCTAGTGGGAAAAGAGTTCATCATATTTTAGATGGAAGAGAAGGCAGTCCTTCTAATAGTGATATCGTACAAGCAACGGTTTTCTCATCAAATACAGCAGAAGCCGATGTATTAGCAAAAATATTATGTATGCATAATTTTAAAGAGGCAATTCCATGGCTGATGAAGCACTTTCCGCATACCGGCTGTATTCTAGTTAAAAATGAGGGCCAAGTTGCTATTAGTCAATCAGTAAAAAATTATGTATCAAGGATGGTGATGTAAGATGTCTTTACCAACATGGGAGTTGATTCGTGCCGCAGGGCTGACTTCCTATTTCTTACTTTTCGTGTCAGTGTCAAGTGGCTTATTGTTTAGTATAAAGGCGGCAAAACCAAAAACAAATCAACTTTTGCAAGTCGCTCATCAATCAGCAGGATGGTTTAGTTTATTGTTTGGATTATTTCATGGGCTGCTTTTGTATATTGACACCTATAAGCCTTATTCATTAGTAGAAATCTTTATTCCATTTACAACAAAAGATGAGCCACTATTAAATGGCTTAGGAACGATTTCTTTATTTATTATGGTCCTTCTATTCATCTCAGGAGATTTAATGAAAAAGGTCGGGGCCAAAGTATGGAAGAAGATCCACCGCCTGGCGTTACCAATGGTTATCTTAATTAGTACCCATGGAATTATGTTAGGGACAGATAGTAGTAACGGATGGGCGATCGTCCTCTATGCTAGCTCACTCGCGATCATTCTATCATTGTTAATTGTAAAACTACTTCTTATTAAAGCGAAAACAAAAAAGGTAATAAGTGCATAGGAAAAATTTGCTATATAATAGAGTTAAAAAGATATAGACAAGGTGTTGGTTAATAATGTTACTCCTTTTGGCAGAAGATGATAAACGACTAGGGAATCTTGTTGTCCACATGTTAAGGAAGGAAAAACATCAAGTAGACTGGGTGCAAAATGGGGAAGATGCACTTCTTTTCGCAAAAAATTCCAATTACGATTTGATCATTTTAGATTGGATGATGCCGAAAAAGGATGGGATAACGGTATGTAGAGAACTACGTTCATATGGTTATGACGGTGCGATTTTAATGGTAACGGCAAAGGACGGATTAGAAGATCGTGTAAAAGGTCTTGATTACGGAGCAGACGATTATATTGTTAAACCATTTGAATTTGCGGAGTTGTTTGCAAGAATCCGTGCGTTGCAGCGGAGAATATCTAAACCATTAGTTCAAGACGAAATTCTAACGGTAGGTACGATCCAGCTCAATGTTGTCACCCATGTAGTTGAAAAAGATGGTCAAGAAATCCAATTAACACCAAAGGAATACCAGCTCTTGGAATTATTTTTACGTAACCCAAACCAAACATTGCCTAGGGATTTATTGATAGATCGAATTTGGGGCTATGATGCTGACGTGAATAGCAATAATTTGGATGCCTTAGTCCGTTTATTGAGAAAAAAAATCGAAGATGACGGTACTCACCTCATCCAAAATATTAG
>JAENZK010000396.1 GCA_016841285.1 Guptibacillus hwajinpoensis
TACTAGGTTTCTTTGGATACGGTTACGTTTTTGGAGGGTTGTTTGGCGGACTATTGGCAGATAAAAAAGGACCTAAGTTTTTATGGATTATTGCTGCTGTTTTATGGTCAGTTTGCGCAATGATGTTAGGAATTGCCGGTGAAATTGGAATTGCGATATTTGGAGGTGCTGCAATTGTCGGATTCGCAATCTTCCGGGTATTGTTTGGATTTTTTGAAGGACCTATAAATGCCGCTCAAAATTCTTCTGTGGGAAATTGGTCAGCTCCAAAAGATAAAGCAATAATGACTGCAATAGGTTACCTTGGAGTACCTCTAGGAGCGTTATTAACTGCTCCAATTTCTGTATTTTTAATATCTTGGGTTGGTTGGAAGGGAATGTATGTAGTCTTAGGTTTGGTAGGTATTATTTGGGCTTTAGTATGGTTTAAAATTTTTACAAATTACCCAGAAGATAATCCACGTGTTACAAAAGAAGAATTAGAAGAAATTCGTTCAAAAACAGAACTACTTGAATCAGAAGCAATGGTGAATAAATCCAGTCTAACACGAACACCGTGGTATCACTTTTTTAAACATCCAACTTTAATTTTTAATGTACTAGCATATTTTTGTTTTCAATTTATTTCTTTTATTAATTTAACTTGGACACCAAAATACTTACAAGATGAATTTAACTTTCAATTATCTTCTCTCTGGTATCTAGGAATGATTCCTTGGATTGGTGCATGTATTACTATACTGCTGGGAGGAAAGCTTTCCGATATTCTCAGACGAAAGACTAACAATCTTCGCATTGCTAGAACTAGCATAGGTATTGTTTCGTTTTTTTTATCAGCCATATGCTTTTTACTTATCCTAACTGTAAACAGCCCGGGTGCAGTTCTAACTCTAATGCTTATAGGAAATGCCTTAGCATTTCTGCCTAGTACATTATTTTGGGTTATTATTATTGATACTGAACCTGAAAAAGCCGGGTCTTATAGCGGAATTACTCACTTTTTTGTCAATATCGCAGCTATAGTCGCTCCAACTTTGACTGGATACTTAGTTTATAGTCATGGTTATGATGCGATGTTTATTATGGCTTCAATAGCTGCTATGCTTTCAATGATATTCTTAATATTTGTTAAACCAGGTAAAACAATTGAGGAAAATAAAATTAATGATGATACCCTAATTAATTCATAGACGTAAATTTTACTATTAAAATAGATTAAACAGAAATAGATATTCGAATATTCCAAATTGTGAAGTGGAGAGAATTGTAAATCAGCAAATAGTCATTGCGAATGTTTGCTCCAAGTTGTTTTGGAATTGGTGCTTTTTACGTAATATTATTTTTTTATTAAGCGAACAGTAACTGGGACTGTTCGCACTGATAGATCGTGCTATGGAGTACGACATCCAAAAGCATGTCCACATCCACAAAAGGAAAATTAACTGCACTGGCAGTAGCTTTTAAGAGGATAGCAGGCATACTATCCTCTTAAAAGATCAAGATCATTAATGATAAGAAAAAGCAGGATTTTAAAGAAATATGTCGAATATATGTTCATGAGATTTGAGAACAGACGAACTGAACTCCTCAAACCATATCAACTACTCACTAATGCTTTTTGTCCAATCTACACCTGTACTTTGAATGTTTTCAAAACTCCGAGAAAGGATGATTCCCTTGTCAAAAGAATACCTCGATTTAAAAATTGAATCAAGTCGAAAGCATATTACAATCGCATTTTTAAACGATTTGCTGTGAAGAAAAGATGAAGATAGAATAACTGTTTGACGTTTGAAAACACTGAGGTTGTCAAAGATACAGAAGACGGGAAAACTATCAGGCTAGATTTGTTAGTTAATACTGCCTCCGGTGAACGAATTAATGTAGAAATACAGATCATTAATCAACATGATATGCCTGAACGGATTCTTTATTATTGGGCCAAAATATACGCTTCATCCATCCATTCCGGACAACCCTATACTATGCTTAAACCCACTATTATGATTTCCATCTTGAATTATTCACTTTTTCAATCTGAAATAGACTCCTTTCATTCCTTATTTCATATTAAAGAGAAAACAGAAAACTTTGCCTGGAGTAGTCATCTTGAATTCCATGTGTTTGATTTAAGTTCATTCATGATACAATGGAGGAAATACAGACGGCAAATGATGAAAGAGGAAAATAAAGAATTACCATGGTTAATGATGCTTTCGGTGGCCGATTATCGAGTGAAAAAGGCTGATGCTGAATTATTGTCCGAATTGGAGGAATGGGCGATGGATCGTGAACAAGTTAGAGAAGCACTTATTGAATGGGAAACGTTGAGTGCCAAGAAAATCGTGTTATTTATGAAGCAAAGGCAAAGGAGTTACGCGATTTGTTAAGCAATCTTGAAGGAGAAAGACGAGTAGGGAAGGAAGAAGATAGAAAAGAAGGGATAAAGGAAGGTATATTAAAGGGAAAACAAGAAATTGCATTAAAAATGCTTAATGATGGTTATGATGTTTCAATCATTTCTGAAATAGCAGAACTAAGTGAACAAGAAATTATAAAATTACGAAAAAACAATTAAATTTTGTCATTGGAGTAGGCCGATAACTTATGTTATGGTCTACTCTTTTTATTTTCCGAAAAATAATTAATCCTAATCTTCCTTAGAATCTTCTTGATAATGCTCGTTTAAGTATACATTTTCTGTAGTTGAAAAATTAACTGATTGGAGACTGGTTTCTGGATCCAATCCGAAATATCCTTTTTGTTTATTATCTACTCTTTCTCCGCTTCTGAATTGTGGTTCCTTTTTTTCTTTCATGCTGCACCCCTTTTTTCTTTATTTTTCTTTTATAGGAAAAAATTATTCGTTAGTTTTATGAAAAGGTTTTGATATTGCCCCGAGTATGCATGTTTCAAAGCGGAATTAGGAAAGGTAAACTTGAAGGACTTGAGCGGGATTTATCAAAACTATTACAAAATCACATCAAAAAGGAGAAATAAAATTCTATGAAAAAAGGAATTTTCTTAGACCGAGATGGAGTGATCAATGAGGTATTAAGCCACCGGGTTAAATTCGTGAATAAACCTCAGGAATTTCATTTGTTGAATGGAGTGGGGGAAGCTATTCGGCTGTTGAATGAAAAGGAGCTTCCTGTATTTGTTGTTACGAATCAGGGAGGTGTCGGCCTAGGATACATGAAAGAAATTGCTCTCGACGCGATTCATAAGAAAATGGAGCAAGATTTAGCCCGATTTGGGGCCAAGTTAGATGACATTGCCTATTGCCCGCACAAACCGAAAGCTGGTTGTCGTTGCCGGAAGCCTGAGGCACAAATGCTGATTGATTTAGCTGAAAAACACGACATTTCCTTACCAGATAGCATTATGGTGGGGGATAGGGAGCCAGACATTGCAGCCGGGAAAAAGGCAGGTTGTAAAACCGTGTTTATTGGAAATCCAGAAGATAACCCAGGAGTTGATGTGGTATTTCCGGATTTGTTGTTGGCGGTACCGTGGATGCTTTTCCAATGAAAAAGCCTAATTGTCACGACTATAAGGAAGGTGCGTAGGAAGCGCTTTACATTTATTTTTCCTAATAAAAATTAGTATAATAGGTAGAGAATTATTTAC
>JAENZK010000397.1 GCA_016841285.1 Guptibacillus hwajinpoensis
GAGTAATGCTGAACTCATCTGTCATCAGTTTAAGGACGGTTATGAAAAAAATTCTTTATATTGATATGGATAATGTGCTGGTTGATTTCAAGTCCGCATTAACTAATATTTCAAAGGATAAGCTTACTTTTTACGAAGGGCGATTAGATGAGGTGGCTGGTATTTTCTCGGAAATGGAACCGATTCCTGGAGCTATCGATGCTTTTATCCAATTATCAGAACTATTCGATACATACATACTTTCAACATCACCGTGGGAAAATCCGTCAGCATGGTCAGATAAATTGAATTGGGTAAAAAGACACCTCGGACAGCACGCATATAAACGCCTTATTTTGACCCACCACAAGAACTTGAATAATGGCCACTTTCTTGTCGATGATAGGCTTAAAAACGGAGCAGATAAGTTCCAGGGAGAACATATCCATTTTGGCACGGAAAAATTTCCATCTTGGAGATCTGTTATTGATTATTTGATCAAAAATGCAGGAGATTAACTATGAATAAATAATTTGCTTCAGTTCCGGTTGAAGCTGATACAAAGGTACTATTTCGGCATGAAACTAACTTTGGGAAATTTGAAGCTCTATATGAAAAATGGGAATGGGACGGTTTCACTGCTGACAGTATCATATTTTTAGATGAAAATGATGCTGATCTTGAAGATCAAGATATTGAAAAAATAGTTAAAGAACTACCTTTCTATAAGGAAGGCGATACAACTATTAAAAGGTCAGAATCTGGATTTACTTTTGTTAATTTTAATTTCGAATCAGATTAACAATTAAATATTAACATCCAGCAGGCTAATGAAGACCCTCAGAAAAATATTTTGATGCTTTCAGGGGTAAACCTACATAATCATGCTGCGCCCCGCCATTTTTACCCTTCAATTTGTTTTCACGATCTTGTATATTATTAAGTTTGTGTGCAAAGTTTATGCGGCAAACTATGAAGGATACTAATATGTCTTTCATCATTCTTTTTTTAGATGAATAATCATACTCAATAAGATGAAACCCATATTTTCCATAAATCGGTAAGCTATCTTTTTTAGATTGATAGCCAAACCCATAACATTTTCCGCAGATGTCCATTTCTATAGTATCGAAATCGGTATTATGGTAAATATCTATAGGTTGTCCCTTGCAAAATTCACATGTTATCATCCCACTTGGTATATCAGTTATTTTAATAAGATTAAAAATTTCTGACCTCAAACTTTCGAGTTTTTTTTCAATAAACTTTTTTCTTTTGTCACGCTGATTTTTGTAATCATAAAAATATTCTACAAATTCTTTAGCCTTTTTCGATTTTAATTTATCCAAATTCGGTTTTTTAAAGTTAACATCAAAACCAGAATAATTATCACTATCATAGATTAGATATAAAATATTTGAAGCAATTTCTTTAATTTTAAAATTACTTGCATGAATTGATAATGTTAACCCATTCTGCCAAATACTTTCTTCACCCTGATTCATAGTATTTGTTGCAAAATCTACATACCCTTTGCCTTCACATATTTCGCAACTGCAATAGAAAAATACGTCCTCATACTTGGTCGAAAGAAAGTTACTTTTAATGTTTTTAGTATTAACGAGACGCAACGGTTCAATTGCCTTACAACCGGGACAAAGATGATAACCTTTAGGAACTCGAAAGAGGGACTTGAAAATGTAATTTACAAGATTTAATGCACTTGTAAATCTTTTGTGGATTTTTTCATATTGAATTTCAGGATCATCCATTAACTGTTTTCGGTGAGTTTTCTTAATCATGGCGCTTTGCCTCCATTAGATGAACATTAGTCGAATGCCATTGGATTTAACCATTTGAAATGTTAAGCAAAATTAATGCCGAAATTAGTGCGAAAAAATTAGTAATGATTACAGTGCGACGGAAAATGTTGTAAAATGAATATATTTAGGAAAATGACAAAATCCGTCAGTTGTTGGCGCTTTTGGTTCTATAGAGTGCTGTAAATGAGACCCTATGTTGAGTGTGTTAGGAAAATACGCCGCAACTGCCCCGGCTAATGATATCTCCAAAAGTTGGCGCTAAAGGTTGATAAGAAAGGGGATGGTAAAGCCGGCCGCACCCACATCTGTTTCGATCATCCGCGGTCCCGGTTCAAAACTCAGGAGGAGTTTGTTGACGAATATGAAAAGTTGCTGGCAATATAAGGGCGCCTCTGGCGATCAGGCGGCGAGGTGTTGCAACAACCAAAATAATATGTACAAGAAAAAAGGATTCTAATTTGTGGCCCGCTCTCGATACGCAACGGGAAATGATTTTGAAAATCGATTTGGGTTCCGGCGCCAGAATGGGAAAAATCTGCAGAATTAACCAGAGCCATTCACAAATTTCATTCACCGCCAATTTAATTGCGCCAAATCAAGAAATCCACTTTGCAAAGTCAACGATTTACCCTCTCATTCAACGCTTTCCTCGGTTTTTGGAATCCACCCGATATATTTAGGACAAGCTTCTTCAAAGCAATCCCAGACATCCGGCGGGATCAGTCGGCTCTTCATCCTCATAAAATTCCTGCAGAAACCGAAGGCGGTCTTTGATGGCATAGCTGTTAGAGCGGATATTTGTACGAAACCGCTTCGCGGTAGTTTTGGCCCCCGTTTACATAATGGTTTCGAAATAAATTGTTATTTCGTTTTTATAGGCGACTTTTTTTACCAGCGCAGTAAATTCCCTCTTTACAGATATAAATGACCATGCGATGTTAATAGCTGAAATTATAATGAAAAGAGAAAGTGGATACTTTACCCATATAGCATTTCTCATGCCAGAATGAAGGCGGCATCGTACACATCTGTTTTATCAATCATCCCGCCCTTCAGCTTGACGCTCTGATTTTTCCTCACCTTCAGCGAATAACAACAAAATAATTTTAATCTTGGACTGTTGCGGGACGATGGATAAAACACTTATTATATATCTGTAACTTTACATCTACCGGTTTTTCGGTGTATTGCATCGCACCCTATTTCTACTCGCCCTCCACAATGCGGATTTCTTCCTTGGTCAGACCGTAGAGTTGGTAAACGAGTTGGTCAATCTCCCGCTCCAGTTCTTTGACACTGGTCTGTTTTTTCAAGTTTTGCAGGTAGTCGTCGTCTTTGGTTATGGCGAGGATTTTGTTAGTTGTACCAATAATCCTTCCTTTTATATTCAAATCAATATTTTGGGGTAGTGGTAAATTATCAACTTCATAACCATTTACGTTGCTATTCGTACTAAATTTTTTAAACACATAATTTATAATCTTACTATTTAACAATCCTAAGATATAACTTGATGGCTCTTTTTTATCCAAAACCAAATAATTTACAGAATTTGCGCAGTAAATTCCTTTTTCTATAATGGTCATTTTCAAACGTATTTTCTCGTTGACACCAGTTAATCCTTGCATAACAATACGTTTGGATTCGACATGGGATCTTCTACTTGGCGGGATATTTGATAAATATTTTTTTTCGTTTATATATAATAATTCTCCTTGGCTCATTTCTTTTCTAATTAAATATTTATCAACTCCAGCACCGCGTAATAATAAAGGGGAATTTTTGTTTTTTGTAATATATTTTTTACCAAGAGTTAGACTTACCTC
>JAENZK010000398.1 GCA_016841285.1 Guptibacillus hwajinpoensis
TGCATGGATTCTATTATTCATGTCATAATTTAATAGAAACCAATCCACTTGTTCTAAATCTTTCCACTCTTCAAATTGTCCGAGCTCGCCACCCATGAAAACTAATTTTTTCCCCGGATGGGCCATTAAATAACCATATAATAAGCGGAGTTGCGCAAATTTCTGCCAATAATCTCCAGGCATTTTATTCAGCAAAGACTTTTTTCCATGGACCACTTCATCATGGGAAAAAGGAAGGATGAAGTTTTCTGTATAGGCATATAAAAGAGAAAATGTCAGCAAATGATGATGGTATTTTCGATGAACCGGATCAAGTTCCATATATTTTAGAACATCATTCATCCAGCCCATATTCCATTTATAATTAAATCCTAATCCACCACTTATTGTTGGAGCCGTCACTAATGGCCATTCTGTAGAATCTTCGGCAATCATCAAGGCATTTGGATTGAATTTAAAAACTTTCTCATTCAGAGTTTTTAGAAATGCGACAGCATATTGATTTTCCTGAATCGTACCGTCACCATTCATATCCCAATAAAGCATATTGGCTACAGCATCCACTCGAAGCCCATCAATATGATAAACATCCATCCAGAATATGGCGTTGGAAATTAGGAAGCTTTGGACCTCATTTTTTCCTAGATCAAAATTGGCTGTTCCCCAAACATCATTTTGCATAACAAAAGGATTGGCATACTCAAAAGTTGGTTCTCCATCAAATAAATAAAGGCCATGAGCATCTTTACAGAAATGACCTGGCACCCAATCCAATATTACTCCTATCCCATGTTGATGACATTGATCCACAAATTCCATAAACTCACGCGGATTCCCATAACGGCTCGTTACAGAGAAATACCCTGTTCCTTGATATCCCCATGAACGATCAAATGGATGTTCAACTAACGGCAATAATTCTAAATGAGTATAGCCCCCTTCGATTACATAGGGTATCAATTCATCCGCCATTTCACGATAGGATAAAAATTCTCCATTCTCCTTTGTTTTCCATGTTCCTAAATGAACCTCGTAAATAAACATTGGTTCATTGTAAGTTGAATGGTGTTTTTTATAATGGAACCACTTCTCATCTTTCCACTTATAATTTGAAAGATCGTATACAATAGAGGCAGTATGTGGACGTTTTTCTGAATAAAATGCATAGGGGTCACTCTTTTTTAAGATACGGCCATCTGCTGTGGTAATTTCGTATTTATATAAAGCCCCTTCGGAAATATTTGGAATAAAGGTAGTCCAGATCCCTTCTTCGTTTAATTTTTCTAATTGATAATAGTCCCCATTCCAATTATTAAAATCGCCAATCACACTAACCTTTTCAGCATGAGGAGCCCAAACTGTAAATCGAACACCTGAGACACCATTTTCCTTCCGAATATGGGCTCCAAACGTTTTATAACTTTGAAAAAGCTGCCCAAGATGAAATAAATAGGCATCAAACTCTGTCGGATGAGAAATTACCATTGAAATACCTCTCCTTAATCAAATACGCCTTGGCCTACCTTTGAAAATCTGAGGCATTCGCCGGAGGCTTTAACTTTATTAAAGTTAAACACGTTCTTGGTGATAACTTCTGTCTAAAAACCTATATTCAAGAAGTATACATGAAAATCCTTTAACTAACTGTTAAAAATTTGTAAACAATATAATTTTGGGCAAAAAAAATGAGAAGACGAATAACGTCTTCTCAATAATTATGTACCCTACATGAGGATATGTCTTACAACCAAATTTAATTATAGCAAAACAGTTAATCCGAGACAATAAACACTTATTTTATTGATTGTGTCAAATACCGGAACATTTCCCATCTTTCGTCATTTTCTGCAGGAATTTGGCATCTTTCAACGAAATTAACCAATATGAAATAATATCTATTATAAGGAGTGCTCACATAATGGAAGTGAATTTAAAAATCTTGTTAGCTGATGATTCAATATTAATACGTAAAAAGCTTAGAAGTCTTCTTGAAAAATGTAATTGCAAAACGATTTTTGAAGCAGAAAATGGAAATAAAGCAATTGAATTAGTAAAGCTTGAACAGCCAGACATTGTATTTTTAGATATAATCATGCCGGATAAAGATGGACTTGAAGCCCTTAAAGAAATAAAAGAATTTAATCCAAATATTAAAGTAATCATGGCTTCATCCGCTGGTACACAATCCCATTTACGAAAGGCAATTGAACTTGGTGCCTATGATTTTATTCAAAAGCCAGTGACATTGGAAGCTGTGACAAATATTATTGAAAAAATAATTAAAGAGTAGCGGGGGAAACTTACTATGTTTAGTCAATATTTTGGACATTATTTATTGAATAAAGGATTAATCAATACGGAACAGTTAAAAGAAGCATTAGCGCTGCAAGCTGAAACGCATGTTAAATTGGGCGTCTTATCAGTAAATGCAGGCTATATGACACCGATTCAAGTGGAAGAAGTGCACGAAAAACAAAAGCAGATTGATAAAAGATTCGGAGAGATCGCAATCGGGCTCGGTTTTCTCACAGAAGAACAGCTAGATCAGTTGCTTACTGGGCAAAAACAAAATCATTTAATACTCGGTCAAGCCTTAGTTGATCTCGGGATTTTGAATATCGACCAATTTTCAACAGCCTTAAATAATTATAAAAAAGAAAATAGTTTATCAGATGAACAATTTGATGCTATTAAAGCTGGAGATATTGATACATTAGTAGAAACGATCGTAGATTTGGACGGAAGTTCTAGTAGGGACATATTCACGAATTATCTATCCTTGTTTGCTAAAAATTTGATTCGCTTCATTGATGATCAAGTACGGTTAGAAGCAAAAGAAGTAAATGGCCAGTATGAAACTAATTGGCTAGTTACCCAATTAATTAAAGGGACTGAAGATGGTGAAGAGACACTTTCAACAGGTATTGGCTGTGATGAAGAAACCTTTCTTAAATTTGCCTCCATTTACGCTGAAGAATCAATCGATGAAATAGACGAACTAGCCAAGGCTTCTGTTAGTGAATTTTTGAATCTACATAATGGAATCTTTTTAGTTAATATGTCCAATCGTGGTGTAGAGCTTAACATGGAGCCTCAGCAAATTCAGGAAAATGCGGTACTTCCGGTTAACGCGGTAATTGTAACTGCCTACCTATCATTTGGTACTGTAGATATTGTGATTTGGTAGGGACTTTGATTTAGGGGACGAGGGATTGAAGGATTCTCCTTCGTGCCTTTTTTTGTTTTTAGGATGAGGTAGGGAACATTAAACTAGTTTGCGTTACCATTTGCATCGATTGAAGTGACGTTTGGGAACGTTAGACGGGTTTGCGTTACCATTTTCTTGGTTGGAGACGGTATCGGGAACGTTAGCTGATTTTGCGTTACCGTTTGCTTGGTTTGGGGCTGCAGTTGGGCACTAAAGGACTCTTTAGTTACTAGAATTACTAGTGAGAGCGTGGTCCAGTCACTAAACGTAGCTTTAGTGACTCATTTTTAGGTCACTAAGTTAAGATTTAGAGACTTTTTTTGGAAACAAAAATAGACTAACGATCTGTTAGTCTATTCTTAGATGACCCGTACGGGATTCGAACCCGTGTTACCGCCGTGAAAGGGCGGTGTCTTAAC
>JAENZK010000399.1 GCA_016841285.1 Guptibacillus hwajinpoensis
ACTCGGCCTTTGTTTTGAACCCGCTTATAGCAGGTGGGTGCTCTATTTCAGGCCATTGTACTTCCTCTGGGCGGCGAAATGCCAGCTTCCGTATGAGGCATGTACGTAACTTGAAAACCCCAAGCTCCCCTAGTTAATATGTTCGGTCAAAACTAATAGGTTAAATAACGTGCACCTCAGGACTTTGTAAATAAATATTAACATATAGCTGTCATATTATCAATAATATTCACGAAGTCGACTTATTGATTTTACAATTTAACTTGTAAGTTTAGTTCTAATAATTGATCATGACTAACATGGCTTGGTGCATTGGTCATAATGTCGCTTGCACTTGCTGTCTTAGGGAACGCAATTGTATCACGAAGATTTGTACGTCCAGCAAGAAGCATAACAAAGCGGTCAAGTCCAATGGCAATTCCACCATGTGGTGGTGTACCATATTCAAATGCATCTAGTAAGAAGCCAAATTGTTCGCGTGCTTCATCTTCAGGCATTCCTAAAACTTTGAACATTTTTTCTTGAATATCGCGTTCGTAAATACGTGAAGAACCACCGCCTAGCTCATAGCCATTTAAGACAATATCATAGGCTTGCGCACGAACTTGACCTGGATTTGTGTCTAATAATGGCAAGTCTTCGCGCACCGGCATTGTAAATGGATGGTGGGCTGCGAAATAACGGCCTGCATCCGCATCAAACTCTAAAAGAGGCCAATCCGTAATCCATAAGAAATTGAATTTGTTTTCATCAATTAATTGTAAATCTTTTGCAAGCTTCCCGCGAAGGGCACCTAAGCTATCTGCAACGACTTGTTTTGAGTCCGCAACAAGCAATAATAGGTCTCCAGTTTCAGCTTCCATCGTTTTTTGGATTCCTGATTGCTGCTCTTCATTAAAAAACTTTGAGATTGGTCCTTTTAAGCCGTCTTCTTCAACCTTAAACCAAGCCAATCCTTTTGCTCCATAACGACCCACAAACTCCATTAATGCATCGATATCTTTTCTAGAGTATTTTTCAGCAGCACCTTTAACATTAATGGCCTTCACTTGTCCGCCACCTGAGATTGCATTCGCAAACACTTTAAATTCAGTATCTTTCACTAATTCTCCTACATCAACCAGTTCCATGCCAAAACGTGTATCCGGTTTGTCAGAACCGTAACGTGACATTGCTTCATCATAGGTCATCCGTGGGAATGGAGTTGTAATGTCAACGCCTTTTACTTCTTTAAGTACTAATGTCATCATTTTTTCCATTAAGGCAATTAAATCTTCCTTATCTAAAAATGAAGTTTCAATATCCACTTGTGTAAACTCTGGTTGACGGTCAGCACGAAGGTCCTCATCACGGAAACAGCGTGCGATTTGGTAGTAACGGTCAACACCTGAAACCATTAAAAGCTGTTTGAAAAGCTGTGGTGACTGTGGTAATGCATAAAATTGACCTTCATGAACACGGCTTGGTACCAAATAGTCACGTGCTCCTTCAGGAGTACTTTTTGTTAAAATCGGTGTTTCAACATCTAAAAATCCGTGCTGATCTAAGAAATTACGGATTGTTGTAGAAACTTGATGTCGCATTTTTAATGTATTAAACATTTCTGGACGACGAAGATCAAGATAGCGATATTTTAAGCGAAGCTCTTCAGATGCATCAACATCGTCTTCAATCATAAATGGTGGTGTTTTTGATGCATTAATAATCGCCACGTCTTCAGCTAAAACCTCAATCATTCCAGTTGGAATTTTATTATTATACGTACCTTCCGCACGTGCAACAACTTTTCCTTTAATATCTAAAACAAACTCACTTCTTACACGGTCTGCTGTTTTAACATTTTCTTCTCCAGAAACCTCAGGGCTGAAAACAACCTGGATAATTCCTGTACGGTCTCTTAGATCTAAAAAGATTAGACCACCTAAGTCACGTCTTTTTTGAACCCAACCCTTTAATTGAACGGATTGTCCAACATGCTCTTCACGTAATTCACCACAATAATGACTTCTTCCTAACTCTGACATTCCTATATCCCCCTTAACTTCTTTCAAGTAAATATTCAATAAAGTTTGACAGCTCGACCTCTTCTTGTGTTCCAGTTGCCATGTCTTTAATATTAATTACATTTTTAGCAAGCTCATCTTCACCAAGTACGGCAACATATTTAACATTGAGACGGTCTGCTGCTTTAAACTGAGCTTTTAATTTGCGATCTTGGTAGTCCTTCTCTGCTGTAAATCCAGCTTTTCTTAATTCATATAAAAGAGAAGCTGCTTTGTCTTTGGCTGAATCTCCAAGGGCAACAAGATAGCAATCGAGTCCTTTTTCAATTGGTAAACTAATACCTTCAGCTTTTAACGCTAAAAGTAGTCTTTCAATACTAAGCGCAAATCCAATTCCCGGTGTAGCTGGACCACCGATTTCTTCTGCGAGGCCGTTATAACGTCCCCCACCCATTAAGGTTGTAATGGCTCCAAAGCCTTCGGCATTACTCATAATTTCAAAAGCAGTGTGATTATAGTAATCTAATCCACGCACTAATCGTGGATCGATTTCAAACTCAATTCCCATGTCTGTTAAATACATTTTCACTTTTTCAAAAAAGGCTTGCGATTCGTCATTTAAATAATCCAAAATCGATGGAGCAGATTTCATTAATTCATGGTCACGGTCTTTTTTGCAGTCCAAAATTCTCATTGGGTTCTTCTCAAGTCGACCTTGGCAATCTGAACAAAACTCCCCAATTCTTGGTTTGAAATGATCTATTAAAGCATTGCGGTGCTCTTTTCGACTTTCGATGTCGCCAAGGCTGTTAATCACAAGTTTCAAATGCTTTAAGCCTAACTCTCGGTATACATCCATTGCTAACGCAATCACTTCTGCGTCAATAGCCGGATCGTTACTGCCCAGGGCTTCTACCCCAAATTGGACGAATTGGCGCCAACGGCCTGCTTGTGGTCGTTCATAACGAAACATTTGGCCTATGTAAAATAGCTTTGTTGGCTGATTAGGATCGCCATACATTTTATTTTCAACATAAGAACGAACCGTTGGAGCAGTACCCTCCGGACGTAATGTCATGCTTCGACCGCCGCGGTCTTCAAATGTATACATTTCTTTTTGAACGATATCTGTAGTTTCCCCTACACCTCTTTGGAACAGCTCTGTTTGTTCAAAAATCGGCGTACGAATTTCGCTATAATTATATCGTTTCGTGATTTCTCTCATTTTTTGTTCCACATACTGCCATTCTTCCACTACACCTGGCAGGATATCTTGCGTACCGCGTGGAATGTTTATCGCCATATTTTTCCCTCCCAAACAATAAAATTAATCAAATAAAAAAACTCCCACCCCTACATAAAATGTAGGGACGAGAGTTTACCCGTGGTGCCACCCTAGTTGAAAAGCAATAAAATCAATACGATGCCTTTCCACTTTGTTCAGATAACGCCTGAAACGTCCATCTCCTACTAAGGTTTCTTTTCAGAGTGGAACCTCTTGAGTGTTCTTCATTAAGTCATCATGGAGAAATGCTTTCAGCCTATGGCATTTCCTCTCTATCCATGTGTAATCCTAATGACTGTACTCCGTTATTGGTTCAAATCATTTAA
>JAENZK010000400.1 GCA_016841285.1 Guptibacillus hwajinpoensis
TAATCCCCAACAGTTGCTTTAGTTGGTAGTCATTCGATTTAGCCAATTCGCCAATTGTCGTAATCCCAATCTTATTTAACTTCTCAGCTGTACGTCTGCCGATCCCATGCATATTATCAACCTTTAATGGCCAAAGCTTTGATTGGATGTCCCGTTTTCGCAAAATTGTAATGCCCAGCGGCTTCTTCATATCAGAAGCCGTTTTGGCAAGAAATTTATTTGGTGCGATTCCAATACTGCAGGGCAAATGTAATACTGTTAAAATTTCTTCTTGGATTTTTTTCGCAATTTCAATCGGTGAGCCTAAGTTTTTGCACTCTGTAATATCCATATACCCTTCATCAATCGATACTGGTTGAATGAGGGAACTATATTTTGCAAGAATTTGAAACATCGAAATGGAAGCTTTTCGATATTTTTCAAAATCAGGCGGTAAGACAATAAGCTCCGGGCATAGCCTTTTGGCTTCCCAAAGAGGCATTGTTGTTTTAACGCCTTTCGCCCTAGCTTCATAGCTGCAAGTAACAATGATTCCTCGGCGTTCCTCAGGATTACCAGCTACTGCCAACGGTTTTCCTATTAACAAAGGGTTATGAGCCATTTCAACAGATGCATAAAAGCTGTTCATATCCACATGGAGTATGACTCTTCCGTTTTTTGGATAAAAATTATCCATTTGCTACTTCTTTAATAATGGACACTACAAGTTCAGCCGTCTTTACTAATTCTTCAATCCTCATTTTCTCATTTGTCGTATGAATATCCTCATAGCCGACAGCAAGGTTCACCGTGGGAATTCCATGACCTACGAATACATTTGCATCGCTGCCCCCGCCTGAATGTTCAAGCTTTGGTGTGCGGCCAATGTTTGTAACGGCTCTTTTCGCCAACTCAACAACATGGTCCCCATCACCGTATTTAAACCCAGGATACATCACTTCCACATCTACAACAGCTTCTCCACCCATTTCTTTTGCTGTAGTTTCAAAAGCCTCTTTCATTTTAGCAACTTGGGCATGCATTTTTTCATCAATTAAAGAACGAGCTTCCGCTAATATTTCAACATAATCGCAGACGATATTCGTTTGGCTACCGCCTTCAAAACGACCGATATTGGCCGTTGTTTCTTCATCTATTCTTCCTAAAGGCATTTTAGATATCGCTTTAGCAGCAATTGTGATCGCCGAAACTCCTTTTTCCGGTGCAACACCGGCATGAGCCGTTTTCCCTTTAATAACCGTTTTAATTTTCGCCTGTGTTGGCGCAGCAACAACGATGTTTCCAACGTCTCCGTCACTGTCTAAAGCATAACCGTATTTCGCTTTCATTAAAGCGGGATCTAGCGCTTTCGCACCTACAAGCCCTGATTCCTCACCAACGGTAATAACGAATTCGATCGTACCGTGTTCAATATTTTGTTCATTTAATACTTTAATGGCTTCAAGCATTGCCGCTAATCCAGCTTTATCATCTGCCCCTAAGATGGTAGTACCATCAGTTACAATACGTCCTTCTTTAATGGAAGGTTTTACACCTTTTCCAGGGACAACTGTATCCATATGGGATGTAAAATAAATTGTATCAACGTCTTTTGTACCTTTAAGTGTGCATACTAAATTGCCGGCTCCATGACCAGTTTGTGCCATTGTATCTTTTTCAACAACAGTTAAACCTAGATCTTCAAATTTTTTGGTTAATACTTTGGCAATCTCCGCCTCATATTTTGTTTCTGAATCTACTTGAACAAGCTCCATAAATTCTTGGACGATACGGTCTTTATTTATCATAAAAAAAGCCTCCTTTGTTAACTTATACCAACTATTATAATAGTAATTTTATTAAAGACAAAATGAAAGCGATGCATCATAAAAAATGATACATCGCTTTCATTTTGTCCAGCTCCAGCGCCCAGCGACTCGTAAACTTCGCCCATCTCCCTACAATAAGTCAACATCGATTCACTTTGTTCATCGTGTTTCCTTTATCTCAGTCGATGCGCTCCAGTTTATACGTCGCTTAACGGGCGCTTCCGCTTTTCTTTTAAAGAGGAATATTTCCATGTTTTTTCTTAGGTCTTGAATCTTTTTTATTGCGAAGCATTTCAAGCGATTGGATCAATTTAATCCTCGTTTCGCGCGGATCGATTACATCGTCCACCATACCGCGGGAAGCCGCTACGTATGGATTTGCGAATTTATCGCGGTATTCATTGATTTTTTCTTGGCGTTTTGCTTCGGGATCTTCACTTTCATTAATTTCCCGGGCAAAGATAATATTAGCAGCACCTTGAGGTCCCATAACAGCAATTTCTGCATTTGGCCAAGCTAATACAATATCAGCGCCAATTGATTTACTGTTTAATGCCACATAGGCACCACCATAGGCTTTACGCAAAATTACTGTCAACTTTGGTACAGTAGCTTCTGAATAAGCATAAAGAATTTTGGCGCCGTGGCGAATAATTCCACCATGTTCCTGCTTAATTCCCGGGAAGAAGCCTGTTACATCTTCAAATGTGATAATCGGAATATTAAAGGAATCACAGAATCTAATAAAACGGGCTGCTTTATCTGAAGAATCGATATCTAATCCACCGGCCATTACCTTTGGCTGATTACATATTAATCCAACAACTTCACCTTTAATTCGCGCTAAACCAATTACCACGTTTTTAGCAAAACCAGATTGGATTTCCATAAATGAATCTTTATCAACAACTTGATCAATTACAACTCTTACATCGTAAGGACGAATAGCATCAAACGGAATCGCTTCAGTTAAATCAGGGCGGTAATGATTGTCTTCCTCTTTATATTCAACCATTGGTGGTTTTTCTTCATTGCTTTGCGGCAAATAGCTTAATAAGCGACGAACATCCTTAAGGACTTGCTCTTCATCATCCGCATGGAAATGAGCATTACCGCTAATTGTATTGTGCACCTTAGCACCGCCAAGATCCTCAGCAGAAATTTTCTCACCGGTAACCGTTTCAATAACTTTAGGACCTGTGATAAACATTTGGCTCGTTTTATCAACCATGAATACAAAGTCTGTAATCGCAGGAGAATATACAGCACCGCCGGCACATGGTCCCATAATAACAGAGATTTGTGGAACTACGCCTGAATAAATGGAGTTTCTATAGAAGATGTGTCCATATCCATCCAATGATAGAACACCTTCCTGAATTCTCGCACCACCAGAATCGTTTAGACCTATGATGGGCGCCCCGCTTTGAGCGGCAAGATCCATAATTTTAGCAATTTTCTTCGCGTGCATTTCACCTAAAGCCCCACCAAACACTGTGAAATCCTGTGAAAACACGAATACTAGTCTTCCATTTACTTTTCCGTAACCAGTTACAACCCCTTCACCCGGACCTTTTTGATCGGCCATTCCGAAATCTACACAACGGTGGTCAATGAATGGATCTGTTTCAACAAATGTTCCTTCATCCAATAAAAGATCGATCCGCTCTCGTGCTGTTAACTTTCCTTTTTCATGCTGCTTCTCAATACGGGCATCCCCGCCACCCAATTCGACCTCGCGACGGCGATCGTATAGTTCATTAATTTTTTCATAAATATCCACGTCTATTGCTCCTCCTTTTC
>JAENZK010000401.1 GCA_016841285.1 Guptibacillus hwajinpoensis
CTAATGAGCTTGTGACCTTGAAAGCAAAGGACATAGATTTAGACCGCCGTATTATCACCTTAGATAAGGCTAACACCAAAAACGGCAAGTCACGAAAGGTAATTATCCCTAAGTCCCTTCTGGCGGATCTTTCAGCCTTCATTACTGGAATGGAGCCGGAAGAGTTCATTTTCAAGGGGCAAACTTTGAAGGATGGGGAACTCCAGCCCTTAACTACAAGGGCAATTAGAAAAGCTTTCTCTTTAGCTTGTGAGAGGGCAGGCTTAGGAAATTATAGCCCCCATTCTCTACGTCATTATTGTGCAGAGCAGATGGTAGAGGCTGAGATCGATTTGAATACGATTAGGTTACAGTTAGGACATTCTAGTTTAGGGATAACTCAGATCTATCTTTCCAACAACCTAGAGAAGAGGAAAGACAAGCTGGATTCGTCTATATTTAGCGTTTAAGCTAATACACTTGAAGTAGTAGACCGATAACCTTTAACTACCCCGAGCGAATCTATAAACGATGAATGTCCAAAGCCCACATTCATCAAGAGATCTGGTCCGATATAAGAGGACCTATTAAGGCTTTGATAGGTCACTTCATCGTTCTAGTTTCAATCCTCTTGGTATTTTTGGCTATAATAGAGATAACAGAAATGCTTTTCAGCCACCAACGCATAATTATATAAATAATAGTATATATCATTGATGCCTCGATAATGATTCATTTTGCCGAATATACTATGAAGTCGCTACTGCAGAGTAATTGAGATCCCCAGCAGTATTCAATAAAGCGATTAAAAACACAAAATCTATTTATAGCTATTAGCTTAATAAAAGTAAGATGATGAACGAGGTCTCAATTAAAATAAAAAATTATGCGTGCTTTGGTGAAGAGCCACAGGGGTTTGAATCAATAAAACCAATAAACATCTTGATTGGTAAGAACAATTCTGGTAAGTACAGATTAATAGACCTAATTGATTTTCTAGGAATGAGTAAACCTTTACAAGCCGAAACCGAAATAATTATTGGCTATCCATTTAGCGCTTTCCTCACCGATACAGACCTGATAAATAGTATGACAAATTCAGATATTTTGATAATGAATCCTACTGGATATGATAGTGAATATCCGGAAAAATTTATAAATGATATAATGATGGGCAGAAAAGTTATTATCTCATACAAGATTGGAAACGGGACAGTTTTTAAAAATTTCGATCCACCCTTGGAGTTAAATAAATATCAAACAAATTCAATGTTTATAGAAGATATTTTTGAAAGATTTGTTAAAGGAAAAAATATTATTTCATCATTCCCACCTACTAAGGATAAAACGTTCAAGGTTCTTCGTGCAGAAAGAGATATCAAAGCTGAACCACTACGAAAGGATAGTATAACTATAGATTCAAGTGGAAAAGGAGCTACTAATATTCTTCGTCGATATTTGGAAGATAAACGTCTGCAAAAATCTGTAGTATCTGAACTGCTTTTAGAGAATCTAAATGAAATAATAGCACCGGATATGGTCTTTAATGATATAGATGTAAGATCAGATTTTTCTAATGATGATTTGCCTGGCGAAATATACCTTTATGATCCAAATAAAAAACAGCCTATACCTTTATCTGCATCAGGAAGCGGTTTAAAGACAATATTACTAGTCTTAGTTTATACAAAACTTCTTCCCGTGTTAGAATGCATAGATGAGAGTAATTTCGTTTTCGCTTTTGAAGAACTTGAAAATAATTTACATCCGGCTCTACAACGCAAATTATATCAATATATACGAAACTTTGCTGAAGAGAAAGGGGCCACATTTTTTTTAACAACACATTCCAGCATAGCAATCGATCAATTTAATTATGACCCCATCGCACAAATATACCATATTTCCCATGATGGCAAATATGCGATCTCTACATTAGTTGATAGATATTCTGGAGATAGATTAATTTTAGATGATCTAGGAATTCGAGCAAGCGACGTATTGCAATCCAACGGTGTAATTTGGGTGGAAGGTCCGTCAGATAGAATTTATATCAATAAGTGGATAGACCTATGGTCGAATGGTAGCTTGCATGAAAATGTACAGTACCAATGTGTTTTCTATGGAGGAGGGACACTTGATCATTTATCAGCTGAATTCTCTCAAGATGCAGACGATTTAATTAAAATATTTTCATTAAATAGAAATGCTATTATAATCATGGATAGCGATAAAAAAAGCGAGGCAGATGAAATTAAAGAAACAAAAAAAAGAATTTTGGATGAAATTGGAAAAAGTGGAAGTGGACTTTGCTGGATAACCAAAGGTCGAGAAATTGAGAACTACATTCCTGCATCAGCCATTTCAAAACTTATTAAAAATGATGATGAAAAAAGGGATGTGGGGCAATTTGATTCATTTCTTGAATATCTGAACTCTATCATCCCTGGATTGGGTACACAATACGACAAAAATAAAGTTCCTTATTCAAAAGAAATAAGAAACCATCTCACTAAGGACAATTGTAACATGTTGGATCTTAATGATAAAATGAATGAAATAATTTTACAAATTGAGAAATGGAACCAATGAAGCAATTTCATATAAAATCACAACACCAAATACTCTTCATACTTCTCCCTTTTGGTCTTATCGGCTACATGTGCATACCTCAAGGTAGTCCTAATATCCTTATGTCTTAATATTTCTTTAACAATACGTATGTCGCACCCCTTCGCAATCATAATTGTGGCTGGAGTGTGTCGCGCAAAGACGTGAACGCCGCCGGTCTTCTCTATGCCAGCCTTCTTTTTGTAGGTGATGAACATCCGGTAAACGTCTTTTCTATCCCACCTTTTTCCGAAGTCAGTATAAAATAGCGGGTAATTACCATCGATATCTAAAGGAGGGCGAACTTCTAGGTATCGCTTCAATACGGCGGCGCATTCGTTGGAGATGTAGACTATCCCATCTCTGCCCCCTTTGCCTTCGCGAACTCTGATGGTCAGGTTCTTTAGATCAATGTCGCCGTCGTCTAAATGGCATAACTCAGAAGCTCTCAGGCACCCATAGAAGAGGGTATGGAGCATCGCCAGGTGTTTGATGTTGTGGCATACTGAGAAGATCCTTAAAACGTCGTCTTCGTCGAAGTAGTAAGGAATATGCTCATTTTCTTGTAAAAATTGAACGGGCACAGATTCTCCAAGCATTTTATGATAGTTTTGTATGCCAAAACTATAATTATTGATAGTACTTCTTGAGAGTCCTCTTTCATGTAGTAATTCGCGAAATTTCACAGAATCCTCTGCAGAGGGCCTATCAGTTTGAGCAAACTCAAGATACCTTCCAACACAACCCACATAGGATTCAATGGTAGATTCTCGCAGACCGATCTCCTTTAAGTAGTTCTTATATCGAACTAATAACCGCTTGAAGTCCGTTGCTGGTTGGGCATCTTCGGACCATTTCACATCTAACCGCTTCTTGGACATTTTTATATCTCCTAAAGCGGTGAAGGGTACAATCCCGTTCCCAGATGGGATAATTCAACCCAAAATCAACAACAGAAGGGCGGGGGTTGCCAAGTGGCCAAAGGCGCGGGACTTAAGATCCCGTCTCGTAGG
>JAENZK010000402.1 GCA_016841285.1 Guptibacillus hwajinpoensis
CTATCAGGTGTTGTAGTGGCTGAAACAAGACGATTTAAAAAGGTTATGCAAGAAGAAAAAAGCAAATCTTCTAACTTGGGTGCTTAATTTTTACTAATAAGGTTGCAAAATTGCAACCTTTTTTTTATATATGGTAGGATATATTTAATAATCTAGATATAGGTGAAAAGGGGAACGGAAATGGACTTAACAAAAAAATCAAAAGAAAATGTTGTGTTTATGATAGAGGCAATAAAAGAAAAACTGCGAATGGCCAATGTCGATGCTTTTAAAGCAGACCATTTTAATGAAGAAATGTATGAGGAATTAAAAGACATTTACGATCTAGTTACTACTAAAACGTCGTTCAGCATTAGCGAAATGCAAGCAATCGCTGCTGAGTTAGGAAATATTAGAAAAATATAATCAAAAAAATGCTTATGAGGTCCATGTGAACCCCATAAGCATTTTCTATTATATTTCGCTTTCTGTATCATTTGTAGTTGTATCGTTTGTTGTTACGTCTGTAGTTTCATCTACGATATCATTTGCAGAATCTGTTTCAGTTTCGTCTAGAACAGTTGTGTCAGTTGTCTGTTCATTTGTCGGATCAGTTATTTCTTCAGATGTTGTAGTGCTATCATCTGTATTAATAACCTCTTGGTCTTCAATTGTAGCTTCAGTTCCTTCTGCATCACTGTCAGTTTGACTAGTTTCTTCCACTGTTGCATTTTCATCTGTAGTTTCATCGATTAATTCATCGTCAACAATAATAACACTATCTGTTTCATCTTCCCATTTCACAACTGAATCGAATGCCTCACTGATAAATCGTAATGGAACCACAATCCTTCCGTTAATTGAAGAGGACGGAACATCTAACTCGATTTCTTTGCCGTCAATATATGCTTTTACCTCATTCAATACTAGCTTAATTTCAACGTCATCCTTCACAATAATGGCCGTTTGGTCTTCTGGATTCCAATTTACCGTTGCACCTAATGATTGTGAGATTGCTCTTATTGGAACTAGTGTACGTCCAGATTTAATAACTGGCGGCACATCAAATACTGGGTGCTTCCCATTTACAAAAGCTTTGATCTCCTTGTTCCCTTTTTTCTCCATTAACTTCGCTAACTTCTTGTAGCGCTCTACATTCGATAAATCTTCTTGCACCGCTTCCTCTTGGGTAGTAATCGCCTCATCTAATTCCCCAGCCTCGTCCAAAAGGACCGCTGTTGTTTCCAACAATTCTGCTTTTTCTTTGTCTGTTTCAACTGTAGATTCCAACTGTTGTCGCAATTCTAATGCTTTTGCTTTTAGTGCTGGTTTATTATTTTTATATTCTTCTATTAATCTAGTTTTTTCTTTAATGATTTCTTCTTTCGAAGTCTTTTGGCTCTTAGTGTTTTCAACGGTTTGTTTTACGTTATCTTTTGGAACTTGCTTTTCTACCTTATTACTTTTAACTTCTGATGTAGTTGATTTAGAACTATCGCTTTTATCAGTACTACTACTTTTACTGCTGCTATTGCCGCTACTATTCCCTTTTCCACCACCGCTATTGCCATTTCCACCTTTTTTGGCAATTAGGAAATCTCCGTCAAAAATAGGAGCTGCACTAGCAAATGTCGGTGTTACTATTAACGATGCAGCCAACAACATACCAACAATCTTCTTCATTTTTCTTTCCCCTCTCAATTTATTAATTTTCTATAGAGCGGATAGGATTTATAAATACAAAAAAAGCCTATCCTTATATGCCGAATAAGCTATGTATGCATTCATAACACAGATGGTATTCGGTAACTGGCTGGCATATCAACAGACTTAGCCCCTTTAGTTTTGCGTCACCACTTTTCAATGGCTTTGCCTTTATCGATTCTATTTTATTATATGGCTTGGTACATTAGTCGACAAGAGATTATTAGACTAAAGGAATTAGGTAAAATAAACCTAGTTTTTTGTCAGTTTTTGTTAGTTTTCTTCGGTATTTTACATCAACAAAAAAGTGTGGAATTCTTTTTCCACACCTTTTATTCGTTCTATTTTCCTTTTACATTTTCTACATTTTCTTGGATTCTAAATATTTCATTATTTATTTCTTCAAGTTTTATATTTAAAACACTAAAGTCCATTGCTTCAATATATACGTTTTCCAATTGATCGTGAAGTTCTTTTGCATGAGCAAGATAGGAAGTTGCTTCCTTCATTTTGGCTGAATATCTTTCTTGGATCTCACTAATTTTGGCAGCGTATTTTTCATCCGTGCCTGGTTTGATTGCTCTTGTATACATATCTACTACTTTATCAGTTTCTCGATCTGGGAAATGTTCATGTGGGGCAGTACTATCGAATATGGCAACACCAATTTCTCTACAAATAACCATATCTAGACTGTTCGGATCAAAACCGCAATGATAAATTTCCACATCATATCCTAGGTTTTCTGCGTTTGCCGCAATTTTTTTTAGCATAGTTGATTTCCCGGAGCCTGGGCGTCCTTTAAGGAAATAACGATTTTCTATATCTGCTGTTAAATTTTGAATAAAATCAACCGGACCTTTCGGCGTAGCTGCCCCTAAAAAGCGATGGACTACATTACTCTTTTTATTCAGACTTACTCCACCGAAAAATTGTTCTATAAGTTCTTCAGTCAATTTATTAGCCTCGACAAAATCCATATTTTGAATATAAAATACTTCCCATTCATCATGAATTTTTAACCCTTGGGAAAACAAGGCATACGCAGTTTGAAATGAGTCAGAAATTTGATTTGTTAAATTTATTATTTCATCCTTATGACAAGTTAGTTTCTTGGAATCCCAAGCATCCCCTAAGTTTACATATTCCTCAACAGCACCCGGCGCTGTTGGTTCGATCACATGAGGGGCAGTTCCATCAACAATTCCAACCTGTATATCTCTTATAATAACGCCATCTATGGAATTATTGTCGGAAGAACAATGAATGTATTCAATATTAAATCCTTTATTTAGCCATTCTTCTCCTATTTTTTTCATTAAAGTTGATTTCCCCGTCCCAGGACCACCCTTTAAAATAAATAGCCGTTCTAAGTTTTTAAGATTTGAATCAAATAAATTATGGAAGCCTTTCGCTGTATTTCCTCCAGCGTAATAATTTTTAACTGCTCCAGCCATATTCTTTTTACACTCCCTACAAACGGATTTGGAAATATTCCTTTAATACCATATGTTAACAGTGGCAATTAGGTGAATGCCTAGCGGTATAAATCTCCATAATACGCTACGGCTAGTTCCCATTGGAAGGCAAGCAGCTACTGCATGTCGATTCCCCGGGAAATAGCGTATTATATAGAAGCAATTTGTCCCGATATGGAAAAAAGTTTTCTTTCATCCTCTCGTTGTGTCATATATAATCAAAATATGTGTTTTTTATTAGAAAAGCGAAAGCGCCTTGCTCATCGCCGTACAAACTGGAGGGACTACGACTGAGATAAAGGATATCCGGCGATGGGCATCAGCGTTCCTCACCTGTTGACTTATCGTAGGGAGGAGTCCTGAAGTTTGCTAGGCGATAGGCGCTGGAGC
>JAENZK010000403.1 GCA_016841285.1 Guptibacillus hwajinpoensis
CTGTTCATTACTTTTTCCCGGTATCTCGATAATGCAGCTTCAGAAATATCTCCTTTTTCTTTTGCTTCAATAATCGTTTCAGCAGCTAACCTTCCTGAAGTCATCGCCATATTCGATCCTTCACGATGGATTCCGTTTACAAATTGAGCGGCATCACCGACTACTAATACACCATCCCCGTATAATTTCGGAATTGAATTATATCCGCCTTCCGGAATTAAGTGAGCTAAATACTCTGCTGATTCCCCATCTTTAATTAACGGCTGAACCATTGGGTGGTTTTTCACATATTCCAATAGCTCATATGGCTTGATTTTTTCCTTCATCATGCTTGATAAAGTTGTACCGACACCAATGTTTACACTTTCCTTATTTGTATAGATGAAACAGGTTCCTAAATTACCTTTTGTTGCTTCACCAAAGACCTCAATTGAAACCCCTTGGTCATCACCAACATTAAAGCGGTCATTGATCACATCTTTTGGTAGATTGATAACCTCCATTGCACAAAGTGCAACCTCATCAGGTCGAAGCTCTCTATGGAAACCAAGCTGTTTTGCTAAAAGTGAGTTAACGCCATCAGCTAATACCACAACATCGGCATATACATCCCCATCCGGACGGTCAGTCCGAATCCCAACAACTTTTCCGTTTTCAACAATACATTCAAGGACCACTGTCTCATTAATAAGTAGTGCTCCAGCTTCTACAGCTTTTTTAGCAAACCATTGGTCAAACTTTGCACGGAGGACAGAAAAGCAATTGTATGGAGCCTCACCCCACTCTTCATTCTTCACACTTGATGTCACACAAGATTTCTTATCCATTAACCATGCGCGCTGTTCAACAATCGGTCTTTCTATCGGAGCCTCTTTCCAGAATTCCGGAATAATATCCTCTAACTGCTTTCTGTACAAAATACCACCCATTACGTTTTTAGCGCCAGGGTATTCCCCACGTTCAATTAAAAGGACGTTTAATCCTGCCTTCGCACTTGTATACGCACACGCTGAACCTGCAGGTCCCGCACCGACAATGATTACATCAAATTTCTCAGACATGCTCAACTACACCTCCGGACTGTTCTAGTGCTGCTTTGAATTCTTGAATGAGTAACGGAAGAATCTCCATTGCATCTCCAACAATTCCATAATGCGATGCATCAAAGATAGCTGCATTCGGGTCTTTGTTTACAGCAATAATAAGCTCAGAGTTTTTCATTCCAACCACATGCTGAATAGCTCCGGAAATTCCAAAAGCAAAATAAATCTTTGGTGATACAGTTTCACCTGTTTGGCCAATTTGCAGGTGATGATCAAGCCATCCAGCTTCAACAACATCACGAGTTCCACCAACAGTCGCACCAATAACGTCAGCAAATTCATATAGCAACTGGAAGTTCTTTTCATCTCCCATACCTTTACCACCAGCAACAATAATATGGGCATCAGCCAAGTTTGCTTTTTTCGCTGTATCTCTAACAATCTCTAAAACTTTTGTTCTTAGACTCTTTTCCTCTAAACCTAATTTTTCCTCAACAACGGTACCTGTACGGCCTTTTTCAGGCGCCAATGCCTTCATAACCTTTGGTCTTACAGTTGCCATTTGTGGACGGTGTTTTTTACAAAGAATGGTTGCCATGATATTTCCGCCAAAAGCAGGGCGACTTGCTTCAAATAGACGTTTTTCTAGGTCTACATCTAGCATTGTTGTATCAGCTGTTAAACCGGTACTAATATCTGTAGCAATAGCGCTTGCCAAGTCCTTCCCGTTGGATGTAGCACCATAAAGAATGATTTCAGGTTTATATTTTCTTATTAAAAGACTAGAACCATGCATGTAAGACTCTGTCCGATAGTTTTGAAGAACGGGATCATCAATTAAATAAATTTCGTCAGCACCATGTTCAAAACATGTATTTGCTAAGCCCTTTATATTATTTCCTAAAAGGAAACCTGCAAGAGGCACCTCTAGTTTATTCGCTAATTCACGTCCTGCACCTAAAAGTTCAAGTGATACTCCAGCTATTTCGCCTTCGCGCTGTTCAATAAATACCCAGACGCCTTTATATTCTTCGATCATATTTTATATCCCCCTATTTTACAGCCTGAAAAAGTTCGCCCTTTTCAGCAAAGATAGTTGATACGATTTCCTTAACTTGTTCACTAGGGCCACCTTCTAATATTTTCGCTTTTTCTGGCGGCTGTGGTGCCCACATTTTTCCAACCACTGTTGGTGAACCTTTTAAGCCTAGTTGAGCGATATCAACGCCTTCAAAATCGTCAACCGTCCAAATAACCGGTTGATATCTTGCAGCTTTAATCATATTTGGCATTGGTGAATAAGAAACGTCGTTAATTTCTTTTTCAACTGTAATTAAACATGGCAGCTGAGATTGAATTACTTCATAGCCATCTTCAATTTTTCGGTGGACTTTAATATACCTTCCGTCTTCATTTACTTCTTCAATTTTTATTACTTTTGTAACAGGTGGAATATTCAATCGTCTGGCTATACCCGGTCCAACCTGTCCTGTATCTCCATCAATGGCATGTAAGCCGCAAAGCACTAAATCAATTGGATCATCTTTTGATATTTTTTCGAGAGCATTGTATAATGCATAACTGGTAGCTAATGTATCCGCACCGGCAAAACGTCGGTCAGTAATTAAATAGCCTGCATCTGCCCCAATTTCGATACACTTCTTAATAACGTCTGTAGCCTGTGGGGGACCCATCGATAAAACGGTAACCTTTCCACCGACTTGCTGTTTAATTCGAACTGCCTCTTCTACTGCATGCCCATCATAAGGATTCAATATAGCAGGAACTCCACGGCGGTCCAATGTGTTCGTTTTTGGATTAACCTTGATGATTTTTGTATCTGGAACTTGTTTTACACAAACAACGATGTGCAAAAGAAACACACTCCTCTCGAATAAATGTTATATTAAAAGAGTTTAGAAATAGAATAAAACTATTTCTATTCTCTAAATAACCGTAATTCCCGAAAATCAAGCAAACGTTTTCAATGTTTCGATAATCCAATAACACTATTTCTAACTTAGTTACACTAATCTATGTTGTTATATATATTTTTAATTGTACAATTGTTCACAAACTTTTTAAAGTGAAATTTTGACAAATTTTCGAATTTTTTAAAAACATTTTTTGAACATTTTTTTAAAGTAGTAAAAAACACAAGATCTTCTGTGATTTGCATCACTCACACAGTGGAAAAGTTATTATATATTTATATTTAATACAAATAACAAATAACACTAGGAGGTACATGATTATGTCATTAACAATAACAAGTACAATGAATGTTGGAGATATCGTTACACAATACCCACAGGCTGCTGACTTATTTAAAAAATACAAAATTGATTTTTGTTGCGGTGGAAATCGCCCTTTACATGATGCCCTACTTGAAAAGAATTTGAACGAAAGTGAAATTGTACAGGCATTAAATGAAGGCTATGAAAAAATGCAAACAATGAACACAGAAACTACGAACTGGCAAGAAGTGTCAAGTGCAGACTT
>JAENZK010000404.1 GCA_016841285.1 Guptibacillus hwajinpoensis
GCCGAATTTGCCTGATGCTCACTAATTGTCCCAACGGATCCAGTCGCTTCTTCAAAATTTTTAATGATTGAGCGAAATCCCAAGATTACTTTATTAATCTCATATCCAATTTGATGAAACTCATTTCTCGCACCTTTCGTTTTTACTTCAGCACTTAAATCTCCTGAAGAAATCGTTTTTGTTACCGAATACCAATTTTTTAATCGATTCCTAATTATAGAATAGAAAAATAGACTGAACAAAAAGGTTAATCCCGTTGTCAACAGGAAAACAACGAATGATTGGGTAAACTTTAACCCAAACATCAAAGTTGTAAGCGCTCCCACAATCCCTGGGGCTAAACTTAATACTGTAAACATGAAACCAATAAATGGCCGGTGGATTAGTCTTCCCATCCTTAGGACAAAGTTGTTGCCATTTGAATCTTGCAAAATGGGGCAGCAAGCATCTACTAATACTTCTCCCGTATTTCTTGGGTACAATTGTAGCAAAGGTTTACTAGATTTTGCCGCCCTCAAACCTACTTCATCCCCAAAATGTCCGCCCTCTCGCAAACGGTTTGTATGAACGTAACTCTTTCCCGTTTGGTCGACAATAACAAAGAATTCATCACCCTTCAGTTCTTTATCTAGTATGGAACGAAGGTGTTCAATCTGATCATGAATGGGAATCTCTGTCTTCCAGTTTCTCCTCAAGATAGTTGCAACATTTTCGACCTTTTGTAATGCTTGTTTAGCAGACTTTGTTTTTAATAATCTACTCATTCTAGCCCCCCTATCTAACTCCCCTGTTCTGAAAATTATAAATATTATATCTATCTATATATTACGCTAAATTTCGTGACTTTTCACCTATTATATTATTTTTTCCACTATAATAATCCCCATTGCTTAGCAGTAAAACGTAATTCATCTCGAAAATCTGGATGTGCTATATTGATTAACTCCTTGGCCCGTTCAGAAATGCTTTTTCCCCTTAATTTTGCGATGCCAAATTCTGTTACAATATGATCAATATCATTTTTAGAAGTTGTAACGACAGATCTAGGTGTTAATTGTGGTTGGATGCGGGAAACTGACCCATTCTTAGCAGTTGAATGTAAGCAAATAAATCCTTTCCCGTTTTTTGCAAACATAGCACCTCTTGCAAAATCTGCTTGGCCACCAGATGAGCTATAATAACGGCCTTGTATAGTTTCTGATGCACATTGTCCTAAAAAGTCCACCTCAGTCGTGGCATTTATAGATACGATATTATCCTCTTGAGCTATGATTCTGGGATCATTAACATAGTTTACCGGCATCATTTCACTCCCAAGATTATTATTAAGAAAGGTATATAGATCCTTTGTTCCTAAAGCAAATGTTGCTAGGGTTTTTCCAGGCAGCAACTTTTTTTCCGTATTTGTTACAACACCTTTTTCTATCAACTCCATTACACCATCCGCTAGCAATTCTGTATGAATTCCAAGGTTTTTGTGGTTTGTCAACATGGATACGATCGCGTTTGGAATCGCACCTATTCCAGATTGTAGAGTTGATCCGTCTTCAATTTGCTCTGCTACAAATGCTGCTATTTTTTGGTCTACTTCTGTTATTTTAGCTGGTTGCACCTCAAATAACGGATAATCTACATTTACATATCCAGCAATTTGACTAATGTGAATCTCATTACTCCCAAACGTTCTTGGCATTTGTTGATTCACTTCCAAGAAAAATGGTACCTTCCCAATAAATGGAGCAACATAATCGGCTGAAACGCCAAGCGAGAAATAACCGTGTTCATCCATTGGAGATGCTGCTGCTAAAATGATGGATATTTTTGTTGTTTTCTCTAAAATTCTAGGAACCTCGTGAAAATTATTAGGAACTAAAGAACATTTACCTTCTAAAAAAGCCTTTCGCGTTGCATGACTTAAAAAATAGGAGACATGATCGAGATGTCCTTGATATTTACCCCATATGTAATCTCTTTCCTTAATTGCATGCATTTGATGAATGCGGACGTTCTTAAACGCTGTTGCATTTCGTTCAAGGACATCTAAAAGAACCTGAGGCTCCCCATTAGCAAGAGGAATAATAAGATCGTCACCATTATGAATATAGGATAGAAGTTCTTCAGGTCTTTTCTCTTTGTTTTCAGTTAATTTTAATAATCTTTGATTATTCAAAAAATCACGACTCCTTCATTTTTGTTCAAACTAACCATATATTAACATTTTCGCAATCACACATAAATAGAAAAAAAGTAAGAATTTATGAACAAAACTCTTACTTTAATACTTTTATATTTTCCGGTTCTAACGTTACTAAAAACCAGCCTCTTGTTTTTGATTTTTCTTTTTGATTGACTTGCTTAACAACATCATAAACATGGATAACGTATCCATCTCCAACTTTATGGTCAAACTCAACTGCAGTATTAGGGCTGTCTCCTAATTCAAGATACTGCCTCACCAAATTCTCAGCTTTGTTCATTTCGGGGCTTTTTTGGAATTTGTCTTTGTTTTGTTTATTTTTATTTGATATGAGTTTGAGTGTTTGATTTTCTTCTTTAGTTGTTGATGGAGCTTCAACATTATTTTCTTCGCAGCCGGCAATAAAAACAAATGCAAGGATGATCCACAACATCTTTTTCATTTTATACCTCCAATGAACATTAATAACTCGTATTTAGTATTGACATTTTTCATCTGAATTAAAAAGACCGAAAATTTCAGATAACTTTCAGACTTTAGGATTATATTGTAAATATCAAAAGGATTTGGAGGTAAGGTAGTATGAAAAAGATCATTACATTCTTTATTTCTATGTCTCTGATTTTATCTGCACATAGTTATGCAGAAGGAAAGTCTTTAGGGGCCCCTTTGCTTGATGAAAATCTCACCAATATTCAAATAGATGATCAGAATATTAAGATGCTTTTAGGGGATCTAATTGTACTTCCTGATGATAATAATTATGATCAATCAAGTGCATTAGAAATGATTAAGACTATTTCACACATAAACCCGACAATTTTATCCTTCCTAACAGAAAACAATCTAAAGGTTAAACTATTTAATGGTAAATTAACGGATGAACCCGGCTTTCAAGATTTGAAAGGATCGGCACCAAGAGGTTGGAATAATGGATTAACATGGGATGATGTTCCAGGAGGATGTGGTCCTACTCTTGCTGTCGCTAAAATAGGGGCAAGTCAAACAGGGATGGGGCATAGTTCAGTCAATTTGGAGTTGCATGAAGTCGGTCATTTATTCGAAAGAAATTATCAGGAACTACGAAATAACATGGACTATAATCAAATTTGGAAAGAGGAAGCACCAAAGTTGATGCCTGGACGAAATTATTTTTCAAATTATCAAGATGAATTTTTTGCCGAAGCCTTTGCAATGTATTATTCTGGTACAAATACAAGAGAAGTAGTAAAGCAAGTCGCTCCGAACACATATTCATTAATATCTGATATTGAAAATAATCGAGCCATAATTTAAAAAGGCTTCTCAAACACGAAAACCTTACATAGTTTGAGAAAGCCTTTTTC
>JAENZK010000405.1 GCA_016841285.1 Guptibacillus hwajinpoensis
GGTGGAATTGATTTGTCTGAAGCAAAAATTATCGTTTCCGGTGGCCGTGGGATGAAAAGTGCAGAAGGATTTAAGATTTTAGAGGAGCTTGCGGGTGTATTAGGTGCGGCTGTTGGGGCCTCACGCGGGGCTTGTGATGCGGAATATTGTGATTACTCGATGCAAATTGGGCAAACGGGAAAAGTGGTTACACCTGATCTTTATTTTGCAATCGGTATATCAGGGGCGATTCAACATTTAGCGGGTATGTCTAACTCGAAAGTAATTGTAGCCATTAATAAAGATCCAGAGGCAACGATTTTCGAAGTAGCTGATTATGGAATTGTCGGTGATTTATTTGAAGTCGTTCCATTATTAATAGAAGAAATGAAAAGTGTAGCCGTGAGTTAAGCTAACGCATAGTCCAATTCTTTTAAGGATTGGACTAAAAAAATTTAAGATAGGGAGGGGATTATCATGAGTCCACTACAACTTATCAATACATTACTATTTATTGTCGTTACTGGTTATGCAATATATTTATTTGCAACCTTAGTGAAGACACGTATTGCTTATATCAAACTAGGGAAAAAAGAGGAATTTAATAGAACTGTCCAAGAACGCATCGATGATATTCTTGTCAATGTGTTCGGGCAAAAAAAGCTATTAAAGGATAAAAAGAGCGGAACAATCCATGTCATGTATTTTTATGGGTTCCTGCTTGTGCAATTTGGTGCGATCGATCTTATTTGGAAGGGGATTGTTTTTGGTTCCCATCTGCCTTTAGGACCACTTTATCCGTTCTTTACTTTTTCCCAAGAAATTGTCGTCTTGATGATTTTAGTTGCCACCATCTGGGGCTTTTACCGTCGCTATATTGAAAAATTGGCACGCTTAAAGCGCGGTTTTATGGCTGGCCTTGTTTATATATTTCTTGGTGGATTGATGACAGCGACCTTACTTGCAAACGGAATGGGAATCATTTGGCATGGACATGAATTATCATGGTCTGAGCCGATTGCTTCGGGCATTGCTTTTGTATTTAGCTGGCTACCACAGGGAGTAGCTGCCGCCATGTTCTTTGTTTTTTGGTGGATGCACTTATTATTCTTACTTGCTTTTTTAGTTTATATTCCGCAAGGAAAACATGCCCATTTGATTGCAGGTGTGGCTAATGTATATTTAGGTCGCAACAGTAAGGTTGGTAAATTGTCTTCGATAGATTTTGAAGATGAAACCAAGGAATCTTTTGGTGTGAGTAAAATTGAAGAATTTACCAAAAAACATTTAGTGGACCTATATGCCTGTGTCGAATGTGGAAGGTGTACGAGTATGTGCCCGGCCACCGGAACAGGAAAAACGTTGTCACCGATGGATTTAATTGTGAAGATGCGCAATCATTTAACTGAAAAGGGAGCAGCTGTCACATCGAAAACACCTTGGCTGCCGGCCTTTGCTTTTAACAAGACAAGAGGAAATCAATTAGCGCTTCAGGGTGCGGCTCATTCACAGGCTGCTGCTACATTAGAATATGATGTGAGTTTAATTGGCGACGTGATTACCGAAGAAGAAATCTGGGCCTGCACAACATGCCGCAACTGTGAAGATCAATGTCCGGTTATGAATGAGCATGTTGAGAAAATCGTGGACCTGCGCCGTTATCTTGTTTTAACGGAAGGTAAGATGAAGCCGGATGCTCAGCGTGCGATTACCAATATCGAACGTCAAGGCAATCCGTGGGGGATTAACCGTAAGGAACGTGAAAACTGGCGCGAGGCTAGCGAGGATGTTCGAGTTCCAACTGTAAAAGAAACAGAAAAAGCAGGCGAAGAATTTGAATATTTATTCTTTGTCGGCTCCATGGGTTCCTTTGACAACCGTAGCCAAAAAATCGCGCAATCCTTTGCGCGTGTTATGAATATCGCTGGTATTAAGTTTGCCATTTTAGGTAATAAAGAGAAGAATTCAGGAGATACACCTCGCCGTATTGGGAATGAGTTTCTATTCCAAGAACTAGCCCGTGATAATATCGAAACGTTTAAAAAGCATAATGTGAAGAAAATCGTCACGGTCGATCCGCATGCATTTAATACGTTTAAAAATGAATACCCTGAATTTGGACTAGAAGATGTAGAGGTGTTCCACCATACCCAATTACTTGATCTATGGATTAAAGAAGGCAAACTGAAGCCAACAAAAGAGGTCAATGAAGTTATTGCCTACCATGACTCCTGTTATTTGGGCCGGTATAATGGCATATACGATCAGCCTCGTGATATTTTAAACTCAATTCCGGGAGTAAAACTCGTGGAAGCAGACCGAAATCGGGAAAACGCGATGTGCTGTGGTGCCGGTGGGGGCCTAATGTGGATGGAAGAGGATACAGGTACACGGATCAATGTCGCACGTACAGAACAAATCCTAGAAGCCAATCCAACGATGATCGGCAGCGGTTGTCCATATTGCTTAACGATGATTAGTGATGGTACGAAGGCAAAAGAAGTGGAAGATCGTGTTTCCACATTAGATATTGTTGAAATTTTAGAAAAAGCATTATAAAAATGGACAAAGGCATTGACAAGGAACTTTCATTAGTGTTAAAATTCGGATAATTACAAAAAAGCTGAATGCTTACTGGGGAGTTACTATAAATAATTTCTCATTGCGTAGGTATAACTCAGCAACAACATCATTTTTATTATGATGTTTGTTGCTGAGTTTTTTATTTACTTCTTAAATGAAAGGGTGGTTGGGTGGATAAAGATAAGATTTTAACCATGGCACGTGAAAAATATAATAATGGAACTAAACTACAAGAAAAGGTACTTCTCTATAATCTTTTTGGTCTTGATGCTAAGTATGATACTGAAAATAGGACATGTAAAGTATCTTGTCCAGTAACCGAATTAATGTTGAATTCATTTGGAAGAGTACATGGTGGAGTATTTTCATATATTTCAGATACGGTTATGGGATTATTAAATTCACATTTCAAAGAAGGATCATTTGTAACTTTAGAATTAAAGACTTCATTTTTAAAGGGTATTGGTGAAGGCGAGCTCATAGCGATTGCTAGCTATGTAAAAGAAGGAAGTCAAGTTAATTTTGTGGAATGCGAAATCTATAATCAAGATCATGATAAATTATGTGTTACTACAGGTACCTTTATGGCATTTAAGCATAAAAAATCTTAAAATCCCTTAAAATAAAATTGTCCGAAAAAGTAATTGACACAAATTTGTCACAATGTTACAATTTCTATAGTTAAATAATTCTGATGATTACAAAAATTACGAAAACAAATGTAATCATGCTGAATACTTATCGGGGGATTACCAAAATAATTTCTCATAACGTAAGTATAACTCAGCAACAACATCACTGTTATTTTGATGCTTGTTACTGGGTTTTTTTGTCTCATTATCTCTATTACTTTTAAAACAAAGGGGTGAAGAATAGTTATGAAAGACTAAAGTTTAATATATCGAATATCGAACGTCAAGGCAATCCGTGGGGGATTAACCGTAAGGAACGTGAAAACT
>JAENZK010000005.1 GCA_016841285.1 Guptibacillus hwajinpoensis
CGCCGGGCAGAACTTGGTATTAGAGACGGTCTAGTTCGTATCTCAGTTGGCCTTGAGGATGTAGAGGATTTAATTGAGGATTTAGCTCAAGCTTTAAAATAAGAAAAGCGGAAGCGCCCGTTTAGCGAAGTTTACGAGTCGCTGGGCGCTGGAGCTGGACAATGATCCTAGAAAAACGAGGAAGCCCCTGTTGTTATAAGGGCTTCTTTTTTCTTTTCAAAATTATTTTCTGTGCTAAAATGGGTTATATCCATCGGTCCTAAGACTGATGTCTAAATTTTTGGAAACAATTATGATAAGTATAGAATTTGTGGTTGGATTCAAAGGAGGATTTTTTTAAAATGAAAAAACAAATCATCGTTGGATGGTTGCTTTTATTGTTCTTTGGACTTCCGGCAGGAATCAGTTATGCCGACGCACAGCCTGGAGATGTCATTATTACTCTTGGAGAAAACTTAACGCCTGAACAGCAAGAGGCCATTAAACAAGAAATGGGCTATAAAGAAGGTGACACCATTGTCACTGTCAGCAATGAAGAAGAACATAAATACTTAGGTCAATATATAAGTAAAGCGCAAATTGGTTCAAAAGCTATTTCATCAGCCAAAATCACTTTAAAAGAGGCGGGCTCAGGGCTTAATGTCGAAACTAAAAATATTAGTTGGGTTACTGAGGATATGTACTCAAATTCATTGATTACAGCTGGTGTTAAAGATGCTGATATCTATGTAACAGCACCTTTTGAAGTATCAGGTACAGCCGGATTAACGGGGATTTTAAAAGCCTATGAAGTTTCTGGTGAAAAAGTGATACCGGAAGAGCAAAAGCAAATCGCAAACGAAGAAATGGTAAAAACAGCGCAATTAGGTGAACGTATTGGAGCTGATGAAGCCACTGCATTGTTCACAAGAATTAAAGAGGAAATTGCGAATAACCCGAACTTAACAGATGAGCAGGTTTCTGCTTTAATTGACCGGATTGCTGCTGAACTTGGCATCCAATTAACAGACACCGAAAAACAAGGGTTAATTGATTTATTTAATAAAATGAAAAATATGAACATTGACTGGAATCAAGTAAAAAATGATTTAGTGTATGTCTCAGAACGTCTGCAGGAATTTATGAAAGATGAGCGAACTCAAGGAATTATGAACAATATTATCGACGGATTGATTGCATTTTTAAATTGGTTAAAAGGTCTTTTCGGGGCAGCTGAAGCTTAAAAAATATTTAGGTTCTTAAAAAACGCTTGGATTACAAGCGTTTTTTTATTTTCCCCTTTTTCCCTCTGTTTTTGGAATACTTTTTCCTGAACAAGGGAATTTTATTAAATGACTTATTATATGATTTCAAGCTCCCAAAGGAGTGGTAGACATTTTACAAAATATAAACAAAAACACAATCGGCTGGGTAATCACTTCTTCTCTAAAAGGAATTTCTCAGGTAATCCTAATTGAAAATGCAGTTTCAGGATTTATTATTTTGGTCGCAATCACCATTGCATCCTATTCATTAGGAATAATCGCTTTTTCATCTGCGGTTATTGGTACATTAATTGCGAAAATTGGTGGCGCGAGCCAGGATAGTATCAGTCAAGGTTTGTTTGGGTATAACTCCGTACTTACAGGTATGGCACTTTCTTTATTTTTAATAGGAGATGATCGTTGGATTATCGCCTTGTGTGGCGCAGCAATCGTGGCCATTTTTAGCGCAGCGATGATGCACTTCATGGATCCGTCAGGCATCCCGATATTAACATTTCCATTTATTGCTTTAACATGGTTTTTGCTTTTGACAACGTATAAATTAGTTAGTTTCAAGTTATCTCCTGAACTCGTGCCACAAAATTTAGCCTCTTGGCATTTAAACATTGAAGGAAGGGAACATGAAAATTGGCTAGAAGGAGCCGTGCATGGAATTGGTCAAATATACTTCCTTGATTATACTTTATCAGGGATTTTGCTTTTTGTGGCTGTGTTTTGGGCAGGTTGGAGATTTGGATTTTATGCCATAATCGGGAATATTGCTGCATTACTAACAGCGTACGGCCTAGGAGGAGAGCACCACGTGATTTTCTTGGGACTTTATGGATATAACGCCATTTTATCCATTATTGCTGTTTCCATTGTTTTTAAAGATAATGAACGGCATGGACTTTTAATTGGAATTTTTGTTTCGTGTTTAACAGTTCCAATTACAGCAAGCATCGCTACTTGGCTTATACCATTTGGGCTCCCTGCCCTCACTATGCCTTTCGTGTTATGTACATGGCTTATCCTTGGGGCTAGAAAAGTTCTTCCTAAATTATAATGAAAAATAACAAGAGGAAGCCCTTTTGGACCTCCTCTTATGTTATAAATAATTAATACCGGAAATTAAACCCAAAGGCTAAACAAACCGTCATTAACACCTAAATTATACATATAATATATTCCAAAACCCGTACTAATCACACCAGTAGAAAATAGCAGTGTTTTACTAGTTATCGTCCTTTTCATACTTAGAATAAAGGGAATTCCGATGATTGTTGTAAACAGCAACATACCAATAACCGTTCCTAATCCAAAAACTACAATATATATGGCCCCTTCCCATACTGAATTGACAGTGCTCATTGTAAGAATTACCATCGCTGCACTTCCCGCAAGACCATGAATAAAGCCAACTATTAGGGATTTATAGTATGTATATCTTTTTATAGGAACATTATGTAACTCTTCATGTTGATGTTGCATTCCTTTATTTCCTCTAAGGGATAGCATACTTGCTACTCCTAAATATACAAGCATGATTCCAACAAAAAATTCTAATGTCATTGACCATTTTTCCGGGATATCATTCTTCATCATAATTAGAATGATCCCGATAATAAATAAAGTTGCCGTATGTCCTATTCCCCAAAAAACTCCAGCAAGTGACGCTTGCCAAAGCTTTCTACTTTGACTTGCAATCGTAGAAACTGCGATCACATGATCGGGTTCAATGGCATGTTTTATCCCTAAAATAAAACCCAATCCCAAAATTGAGATCAATGTAATATCCATTTTTCTTCCTCCCCCAAAGAACTTATTCTCTTTTTATATTAATATTTTCTTAGAAAGCATGAATTTGTCTTTAACCATTCTTGACTGATTATACGGCTTATGTCTGAGAATGCTTTTTCAATGACTTGTGTTGAATTAGCAAACATACGAATTATAAATCCCGGAACTGGCAACTCCGATATCCCAACTCTATAATCATATGTATTCGTCTCAATTACGGAATATAACCGGTCTAGCAAGGAACTGTTTGACTGGTTTCCAACAACTATCATCGAGCCTAAATGAGTAAATCCTTCCATAAAGCCTAATCCCCTAATATTTTGTAACGAAGGATCTAATTTAATATGATCAAAGACCACTAATTCATCATCTATATAGATTTCATTTAATAATTGGATCGAACTATAACTGAAATGTTTCCCTTCTGGCGACCAGCCTGGAGTAATGATGTCGGAATAAAGAAAGGTCGCTGTTTTATCCATTCGAATGATATTTTTTTGTTTGTAATTTGCATTTTGATAGGCAATTAACGGATCAGGGATATATTCAAGAAAACTTCCTGCTTGGAGAAGAATTTCAGACTCTTGATAGGCATAACTTTTCGGTGTCCTATAAACTTTTGTAGCCCCTTGAGTTGTTAACGTCAATTTCGCATTTTCACCAAGATGGATTTTCATCTGATAGCGGTCACCATCCAAATATCCACCTCCAGGGTTTAATAAATAATAACAAACACGACCTGAATCATCATGGTAAATAGGGCGCATCACCTTAAATGCACCCTGAAAATATACTTTTTGAGGAACGGTTTTCCCTTTTCGCTCTTTAACATTTAAATGTAAAGATCCTGTCCAGTTCCTCATCTTAGGCCAATCCTTTTAATAATGCATTTTCTTTTAACCAATCTGTCACACGATCCAAGCCTGTATTATCCTTTAAATTAGTAAAGACAAATGGCTTTTCTCCGCGAAACACTTTAGTATCTGACTCCATCACATCAAGTCTAGCTCCAACATGCGGTGCTAAGTCAATTTTATTAATAATAAATAAATCTGACTTAATCATACCTTGCCCACCTTTCCTCGGGATTTTTTCACCTTGAGCGACATCAATAATATATATCGAGAAATCAACTAATTCAGGACTGAAGGTGGCCGCTAAATTATCACCGCCACTTTCAACAAAAATTAACTCGACATCTGGATGCCTTTCCTGTAATTCATGAATGGCTGCAAAATTCATTGAAGCATCTTCACGAATGGCCGTATGTGGACATCCTCCCGTTTCCACACCAATAATTCGATCGGCAGGGAGGACTCCATTTTGCATTAAAAATTTAGCATCTTCTTTTGTATAGATGTCGTTTGTTATGACTGCCATACTAAGCTCATCTTGCAAATGACGAGTTAATTTTTCAACTAGCATCGTTTTTCCTGCTCCTACTGGTCCGCCTACACCAATTCTAATAGGTTCCATAAACTCAACACTTCCTTTCTGCTTTTTAGGACATAAAAATTCGAATATTGACCCGCTCATGCCTCATCTGAGACAATTCAATTCCCGGGGAAACAATCCCAAAATCCTCTTCATCCATCTGTTCAATTTTTTCCACTGCTTCTACTAAAACAGACTGAACATCATGAAGTACTATTTGACCTGCTGTCTGCCCCAGAGGAATTCCCCTTACTGCATTTTGCACTAAGCTAGAAACAACAGAATACAGGTAAAATAAAATTGCTGTCGGTTTTGGCACCTTCAGATAGTGGGCAACCATAGTAAACACAATGGAAGGATGGCCGAACGATTGCTTTTTTTCAATCCTTCTTTTATAAACCGATAAAGCAGGCGCATTATACATAGAGCTCACAAGCTTTAACATTTGCTCCCCCATTCTCTGGGTACCCTCTCTAGTTTCACGTGGCAAATTTTGAACAGTTAATAATCGATCCATTTTCCATACTTTCGGATAGTGTTCTTCTTCCAATGCCTGATAAACTAAATGACAGGTCAGCCCATCAGAATAGATGAGCTGCTCCTTAATATAAACTCGAAGCCATTTGATAAATGTCTCCTGATCGTACACTATATTTTCTTGAATATAACTTTCTAGTCCATATGAATGACTGAAGGCTCCTGTCGGAAAGTTTGAATCACAAATCTGAAACAATGGTAGAATATTTTTATCCATGACTATGACCAATATGTCGAAAAGCCTGTTTCACTTTTCGTTTTTCCCGTTGATATGGAATATTTAATTCACTTAATAATTCCTCTACTAGGTAGTCGTATTGTACCATCATCACATCATTTTCGAATTGTGCAGGGAGATGTCTATTTCCTAATTGATGAGCAATTGTTCCCATTTCCAGGAAATTTCTTGGACTAATCACTAATAAATCGTCAGCGACTACGTCAATCACAATCATATTTTTTTCATCCATAAACAATACATCGCCCGCAACAAGGTCGCGTGCTTCTTTTAAGCGAATCCCAATTTCTCTGCCATGATCAGTTTTAACCCTTTGAACACGCTTCACAAGGTTATCACTTTCAAGGAACACTTTTTCAATATGACGACGAATTACTTCTTCTCTTTCTAAATTTTCAATATTGGTTTCAATTCTTTCGACGAGCATTTTTTCACCTCAAAATAGAAAATATCGCTGCCCCATCGGGACTTTGTCAACAGGGTCACATGTAATAAGTTCTCCGTTTACTTTGACCTCATATGTTTGTGGATCAACGGATAATTCTGGAGTTTCCGAATTAAACTTCATGTCTTTTTTTGTTAACTTACGGATTCCGTGCACAGGTAAAATTACTTTTTCTAACCCGAGTTTTTCATGTACTTTATCTTCATAGGCTGCCTGGGATACAAATGTTATCGAACTCTTAGACAGTGCTTTACCATATGCTGCATACATTGGACGGCAAATGACGGGCTGCGGTGTTGGTATAGAAGCATTGGCGTCTCCCATCATTCCATATACAATTAATCCACTTTTCAGAACCAATTCCGGTTTTACTCCAAAGAACGCTGGAGACCAAATAACTAGGTCGGCAATTTTTCCGACTTCAATGGAACCTACATAATCAGAAATGCCATGAGTAATGGCCGGATTGATCGTATATTTGGCGATATAGCGCTTCGCCCGGTTATTATCGGACAGTTTGCTATCCCCCTCAAGGGAGCCTCTTTGTAGTTTCATTTTGTCAGCCACTTGCCAAGTCCGTATAACTACCTCGCCAATCCGACCCATTGCCTGAGCATCGGAACTAGTCATACTAAAAATCCCCATATCCTGAAGAATGTCCTCAGCAGCAATCGTTTCTTTTCTAATCCGAGAATCTGCAAAGGCAATATCCTCAGGTACAGATGGATTTAAATGGTGACACACCATTAACATATCGAGATGTTCATCAACCGTATTCACGGTATATGGTAATGTCGGATTAGTAGAAGAAGGCAGTACATTCATAAAACTAGCCGATTTAATTAAATCTGGTGCATGACCACCGCCAGCTCCTTCCGTGTGATACATGTGAATAACCCGATCTTTTAATGCTGCCATCGTATTTTCCACAAATCCCGCTTCATTTAAAGTATCTGCATGAAGGGCAACCTGTACATCATATTTGTCGGCTACACTTAAGGCATGATCAATTGCTGAAGGCGTTGCCCCCCAGTCTTCATGGACTTTAAGACCGATGGCACCCGCTCGTATCTGCTCAGCTAATGGTTCTTCTGATGCTGCTTGTCCTTTTCCAGTCAACCCAACATTAATTGGTAGTCCCTCTACGGCTTCTAACATCCGATGGATATTCCACTCACCTGGTGTAACCGTTGTCGCCCTCGAGCCAGCGGTCGGGCCTGTACCCCCTCCAATCAAAGTGGTAAGTCCAGCAGAAAGAGCGACATCTACTTGGGCTGGGTTGATAAAATGTACATGGGTGTCAAGACCTCCTGCTGTCACAATCATTCCTTCACCTGCAATAATCTCAGTTGAAGCCCCAATAACAATATCTACCCCATCCATAACTAGTGGGTTTCCAGCCTTTCCAATTCCTGAGATTTTCCCATCACGGATCGCGATATCCGCTTTGTATATTCCGGTATAATCCAAAATAACTGCATTTGTAATAACCACATCAGGAATCCCATCGCCGCGTGTGACAAGCGGATCCTGTCCCATTCCATCACGAATAACCTTTCCGCCTCCAAAAACTACCTCTTCACCATAAGTAGTAAAATCCTTTTCGATTTGAATGAACAAATTGGTATCTGCCAATCGGATCGAATCCCCTGTGGTCGGACCGTACATTTCTGCATATTGCTTTCTAGACATTTCAAAACTCATTGAACTTACCCTCTTTCAATAGACCCGTCGGTTTTATTGTTAAAGCCATAGACTTTACGTTCTCCAGCATAGAAAACTAATTCCACTTCTTTTTCATCTCCAGGTTCGAAGCGAACAGCTGCCCCAGCAGGGATATTAAGTCGTTTACCAAAGGCATCTTCCCTATTAAATTTCAAAGCTTCATTAACTTCATAGAAATGATAGTGAGAACCAATTTGTACAGGACGATCTCCAGTATTTGTTACTTTCACCTTGAATTTGTCTCTTCCTTGATTACAAATAATCGGCTCCTCTTTTAAAAACAATTGACCTGGTTCCATATCCATTATTTAACTTCCTCCTGTCACTTTATCTAACGGGCGTGTGTACTGTAACTAGTTTTGTCCCATCTGGGAAAGTCGCTTCAACCTGAATATCATCAATGATATCCGCTATCCCTTCCATTACATCCTCACGAGTTAAAATTGAAGCCCCATATTCCATCAATTCCGCCACTGTTTTCCCATCTCTAGCACCTTCTAACACTTCAAATGTAATAAGGGCAACTGCTTCGGGATAGTTTAACTTTAATCCTCTTTCTAGCCTTCTTTTTGCAAGATCGGCTGCGACCACAATCATGAGTTTGTCTAATTCTCGCGGTACAAGCAACATGCCAATGCCTCCTTTTAAAATTGATGTAAAGTGTAATAAATTTCCACCTTCACTATAATTTCCATATTAATACTATTTAAAACAGATCTTTAATTTTTTTCTTTAAAGAAGGAAATATGAACTCCAAATAGAAAAGCCTAAATCTCATAGAGATTTAGGCTTAATTTTTACCATTTATTGTTTTATCCTGCTTTTGCAACTTTTTGAGGTATCTTTTCTCTTTCAAACCTGCCAGCACCATATAAAGTGACGGCACCAGTACAAGGGTTAGAATCGTTGAAAAAATCAAGCCCGAAATGATTGTCATCGCCATCGGTGAAAATAATGGGTCTCTTGAAATCGCTAGTGGTGACAGACCTGCTACTGCGGTTGCCGATGTCAGCAAAATCGGACGAAAACGAGCTTCCCCGGCACTGATAACCGCTTCTTTCAATCCAACACCTTTCCGGCGTGCTTCTTCAATGAATTCAATTAGTACGATCCCATTCCTTACCACAATACCCGATAAAGATATAGCACCCATCATCGTCATGAAGCCAAGTGGAGTTTGTGTAATAAACAGGCCAATTAAACTTCCCGCAAATGCCAAGTAAACTGTACTCATCACTAAGAGTGGCAACGACAAGGAATAGAACTGCATTGCAATTAAAATAATGATGATAAATAAAACGGCAACAGAAAGTTTCCCCATATCAATGAAAATATCAGTTTGTTCAGAGGTCTCCCCACCAATTTTCCAGCTATAGCCATCCGGTAACTTCATATTTTCCAAGTGAGGCCTTAATTCTTTAATGACCTCTGTTGCTGTCCGGTCTCGAATCTCACTTGTTATCGTCACAACACGAGCCATATCCTTATGGGCAATTGCTCGAGCAGCAAAGGTTGGTTTAATCTCAACCAATTCAGATAAAGGAATCTGTTGACCTGTTAAATTGGGTACCGATAATTTTTCAAAAATAGCAAGAGGGTCATCCTCCCCATTATTTGCATAGAGTTGCATGTCGACAAGATCTTTTCCATCATCATATTTAGAAATCGTGATCCCTTCTCCAACAAGACGAAGTGTTTTTGATAGATCATTATAGCTAACTAACTTCTGATCCATCAATTCCTTATTCACATTAAAATCAAGCGCATATCGATCAATCCCAAAATTATCATTTATATTATGCGTTCCTTGAAGTACTGCAATTTGCTCTTTTATTTGCTGCGATATTTTCCTAAGTTCGTCAATGTTGTCACCATATACTTCGATTTCGATTGGCTTTCCAACCGGTGGTCCAGTTACAAGAATCTTAGGTGTGATCAGAACACCCGGAAATTGTTTTTTAAATGCTTCTGACCATTCCTGCTCAATTTCTATAGGCAGCTTTTTATCTTTATCGAGAATGACGACAAGTTGACCTACCTCAATCCCCTCACCGGCTCCTGTATCTCCTAAAAACATTTTAGGAGCACTTCCACCAGCATAGGAAGACACGGTTTTAACCTCATCTCTACTTAGTAAATATTCCGTAACATTATGAACAACCTCATTTGTCGCGTTAATGTTTTGACCTGTCGGCACCCTAATATCAACGAGCAGTTCAGGGCGGTCATCAACCGGAAAGAGATCAATCGGGATAAATGGAATTAATACATAGGCAAAGGTACCAATTAATACACCGATGATACTTGCTTGTTTCGGACAGTTAAGAATTTTCGGCATTAAACGCTTCGAATACCAATTCGTCAGAGAAGATAATTGTTTTCCTAATAAACCAGCATATCGTTTTTCTTTTTGTGTTTTATTGATTTGAAGATTCCTAGATTCGCGCCAGCGCCGATAAATTGGAACGATCGTTAATGACATCACCATCGATGCCAGCATCGTCATGGAAATGATGGTTGGAACAGGCTTGATGAAAAAGCCAACATTTCCTTTTAAGAATAATAATGGAGCAAACGAAGCAATCGTTGCTAAAGTGGCTGTGATGATTGAAATAGAAACCTCTTTAGCCCCGTTTACGGCTGCTTTTTCCGGATTTTCCCCGAGCGCCCGAAGTCTCCGTTCAATATTATCGTTTACCACAACGGCATCATCTACTAAAATACCAAGAACAATGATTAGACCAACAAGTGACATTTGATTTAGAGTAATGTCTAAAGTTGGTAAAAACATCAATCCTAATGCTAGTGAAATCGGGATGGCAAGGGCAACTACAATAGAGGAAGATAAATTCAATCCTAGTGTACAGACAAATAGGACTGCAGCAATCGCAATTAACATCTCCCTACCGAGTTCACCGAATAGTTCTTTTACTCTTTCATTCTGTGAAAATAGGGGATGGATCTCAGCCCATTCTGGTAAATCCTTCGATAGTCGATCGATAAGTGGATCTATTTCCTTTTGTATTGAAGGTACGTCACTGCCGACCTCACCGTTGATATTAATGGAGATCGCTGGAACTCCATTATGATAGGCATAATACTCTGCCTTTTCTGTTGTTAATTCGACTTTTCCAATATCACGAAGATAGACTGGAAAGCCTTGAGGAGTTCTTGTTATAATAACATTTTCAAGATTTTCTACTGGATATAATTCCGGAAGCTTTAATTGATAGGTGCGTTCATCTATATCCAGATTGCCTAATGGAATTTTCTCGTTTTCTTGTTTGATTGCTTGTAATACTTGTGTCCATGACAAATGGTACGCTGATAACTTTTCAAGATCAATTTCCATACGTACTTCTTTATCCGGAAGACCTTGAATCTGCACCTCGGCCACATTTGGTATAGCCCTCAGTTGCTGCTTCCAATCCTCCACTTCTTCCCGCAAACTATAAAGATCTTTTATAGTGGGGGCCGTTATATTGAAGGATTGAATAAAGGATCTATTTAAATCATCGTTGATGACTGGAAGAATCGCTTCATCAGGAAGGTCTTTTTCAGCATCCTTCACCTTTTTACGCAGCTCATCCCATTTCTGCTTTGGGTCGACGTCGGCATTTGCTTCAATAACAATGACTGAACGTCCTAGTGATGACGTCGATGCTATCGATTTTAGATCTTCAATTTCATTTATTTTTTCCTCAAGAATATTAGTAACATTTTGCTCTACCTTTTCCGGAGAAGCTCCTGGATAAATTGTTGTTACAGTAGCAACGTTCACTATGATATCCGGCATTTCTTGTTTTGGTAACTGAAAGAAACTAAAAACACCAATAATAACGACCATTGCAAAAAATAACAATGTGATTTTTTGCTTCTTAATCATATAGCTTATCATTGCTTTTTCGTCCCTTCGTTCTGCCGGGCAGTAACTTGGTCCCCATCAAACAAACGATCTGCACCCTTCGTAATCACTTGGTCCATATCCGTAAGACCTGAAGTAATTTCTAGCTTATTTTCAAAGAGCTTCCCTACAGTTACTTCTGTTTTCACTGCTTTCCCATCCTCATAGAGGAATACATAAGGCTTGTTATCAGTCCCTGTACTTATAACTGCTTCTACAGGTACAAATAGTCCAAGTTGTTCCTTAAGCTTTGCTTCAGCTTTTACAATCTGACCCGGGAACCACTTATGGTCTTGATTTGGAATTTCCACCTCTACACTGATTGTTCCGGTATTTTGGTTAGTCGATGGAAAAACATTTATAACCTTCCCTTGTTTTTTCTCCCCATAAAGGTCGACTGTCACTTCTTTCCCTTTTTCCCAGTCTGGAATTTGATAATCAGGTACGGGCAGTAGCACCTTCAATGGATCAATTTGAGAGAGCTTATATACAGGGGTTCCTGGTCCAACTAATTGTCCAATAGATGCTAGTTTTGCTGTAATCACACCAGAAAACGGTGCTTTTAACGACGTTTTTGATAGCGCTAATTGAGCTTGTTCTTTCGAAACTTGTGCATTAAGAAGACCCGCTTGTGCTTGGTTTACGCCTGCCTTTATTTGCTTTTCTTTTTCCGGACGAACTCCTTCTTCCATTAGTGAGTATGCTAGTTTAGCACTTTCATAGCTGTTCCCAGCATTTATGTAGTTTAATTTTGCTCCTTCAAGTGTCTGTGAAGAAATAGCACCCGCTTCAAAAAGCTTTTTCATCCGTTCATAATCAGCGGTGGCATTTTTATAAGCCTCTTCAGCACTATCAACATTGAGCTTTGCCTGTGTTCTTTCTTGCGTGCGGGCTCCATTTGCGGCCTCTTCTAGATTCGCTTGTGCTGCTGATAAACTGGCATTTGAAGACTGAATGGCCGCTTTTGCTTTTTCAAGCTGGAGTTCATAATCCCGCCCGTCCATGTTGGCCAAAACATCTCCCAGGTTTACATATTGGCCTTCCGCATATTGAAGAGATTGAATGCTTCCACCAATCTCAAATGAAATTAAGGCTTCTTCCTTCGCTAGAAGTGTGCCAGATAGCCTTGAATACTCCACCCCTTTTTCTTTTTTCACAGCTTCTACCATGACAACTTTACTATCTTCCTTCGTCATGGCTGGTTCTGCATTACAGCCTACTAATAACAATAATGACAAGCCGATTGCTATATAACCATTTGTCTTTTTTGAAACCATAATTTTCCTACCCCCATTACAACCAGTTGCTTATGCAACACACTGTATTTATAATTTATAAATAAATGAATGTCTCCTGCAACCAACAATATAAATTATACTGTTGCAAAAACAACAAAAATTGGAAATGTGTTGTATATTTTTTTAGGTGGTGCCCAAATGATGGCTGAATTTATTGATCCTAGGATTAAGAGAACTAAAGAGCTGATTAGTAATTCCTTTTTATTACTGATCGACGAAAAGGGATTTGACGCAATTTCCGTTCAAGATATTACGAAAAAATCCGAGATTAACCGTGCAACCTTTTATCGTCACTACAAGGATAAGTACGACCTATTGGAGAAAATTATTGATGAAAGATTGGAAGTTTTCTTAAAAAGTATTAATCCAAAATCGTTTCACAGTATTTCCTATCAATATAATGAGGAGGAACCTCATCCGATCTTTATGGCTTTATTCCAACATGTGATGGAGCACATTGACTTTTATAAAGTAATGCTCGGCAGCAATGGTATTAATGAATTTAGGGTAAGGATGCTAAATGTCATAATGGATACGTTCTATAATCAATTTTTAGAGATTTTTCAAAAGAGAGAGGTGAAAATTCCGGAGGATATTTTATTGAATTATATTATTTCAGCTTATTTAGGCGTGATTACCTTTTGGGTCGAAAATGGAATGAAATATTCCCCAAAATTTATGGCTATACAATTAACAAAACTCTCATTATTCGGCCCATTACGTTCGGCTGGATTTTCAGATTTTCAGAGGTAGTTTTTAGGTATAAAAATAGCGGCCCCAATGTGGCAGGGAGCCGCTAGTTGTTCTTAATCAAATGCCTTGGCGTATTTGCGCCCAGATTTTTTAGGCCCACACGATGTGGGTCACAAAGACGTTGCCACAGGATGTGGCGTTCTTAGTCTTTGATCTTATGCTCGAAAAACTACCATTGAAAATCTGTGGCATCCGCCGGAGGCTGTAAATTTATTCAGCAGTGAACTTCTGCTGAATAAATTTAAATATTATCTTGGTCTGTTAAGATGATCGGACCATCTTTTGTAATGGCAAGGGTGTGCTCATATTGAGCAGAAAGCTTTCCATCAATTGTACGAGCTGTCCATTTATTATCGTCCATTGTACTTTTCCATTCACCAACGTTAACCATTGGTTCGATTGTAATTACCATACCTTCTTTAAGCCTTGTTCCTTTTCCGGGTTGACCGTAGTGAAGAACCATCGGTTCCTCGTGGATTGTAGGACCAATTCCATGTCCTGTAAATTCACGAACAACCGAAAAGCCTTCTCCTTCAACAAATGTTTGAATGGCATGGCCGATATCTCCTACCCGATTTCCAACCACTGCTTGTTCAATTCCAAGGTAAAGGGCTTTTTTAGTTACATCAAGCAATTTTGTTGTTTCTTCCGTTGCCTCACCCACTTGGTATGTCCAAGCCGAATCCGCAAGTCCGCCATTTAAGTTCACAACCATATCAATTGTTACAATATCCCCATCTTTTAACGGCTCATTTCTCGGAAAGCCGTGGCAAATTTCATCATTGACTGATGCGCAAGTTGCAAATTGATAGCCTTGATATCCCTTCTGTTCCGGCGTAGCACCGTGCTTTTCAAGAAACTCCTCAACAAAACTATCTATTTCACTCGTCGTAACGCCTGGTTTAATCATTTTAGCAATTTCACAGTGGACTTTTGCCAATAATTTTCCGGCTTCATGCATTAATTCAATTTCCCTTTGTGATTTTAATGTAATCATTGTATTCCTCTTTTCAATAAAAATTATTTCTAATATAACTATTTTAATCTAAAAATCCTTTGTAATCCATAATATGCAATTTTCAGGAGGGAATCGACTCAAATGTGCCTTGCGTATTTTCTCCCAGACTTTTTTTGATCCCGAGGATTCAAATTTATTCTTGGACTACTTCCCCTGTCCACTCATTCATGCCACCGGTCATATTATAAATTTTCTTCATTCCATTTTGCACTAAAATTTCACTTGCTTGAGTAGAACGATTTCCGGAACGACATACAATTAAGTATTGCTCATCAACTGAAAATTCCTTTAAACGCGAATCAATTTCCTGTAGCGGTATTAATTTTGCACCAGGAATATGGCCCTCCGCGAATTCCTCAGGAGTACGTACATCCACAACAGCTATTCCTTGTTCTATGAGCTTCAAAGCTTCATTTACGTCAACGTTAGTAAATGTGTCTGCATCAACACTTTCAATATTTTGGGAAGGCTGAGATGATGTTTTGGTTTCAGTTTGATTATTTCCTGCTCCGGAACAACCAGCTGTTGTGATTGCAGCTGCCAAAACAAAAATAGTTAGTATTTTCTTCATAAAAAGGCTCCTTTGTTATAAATTAATAGTGAATTGTTGTTTTATTTTCTTGTACAACTTCAATTTTACACGATTATAAGAATACGTATATAAGTATTTTTTCACAATAGTCTATTTCGATTTTCACTGTCGTTTTTTGATAAATTATGATAACATTTGACGTATTACCCATTAGGGAGTGATTGCTTTGACCCTCAATCTTGATGATGTAAAAAAGGCTTTTTTAGACTGTGAATTTCCTTTTTATAAAGGTTTGAAGACGGAAGGAACTAGGGCTGTATGTACTTTATATAGCATAAAATCTGACTATCATACCACCATAATGATGGAACTTTCAAGCTACGAAAAGCTAATTCATCAAATATCTATCGAACTTATTAAGTTTAGATCACAGGAATTATTAGAAAATCAAACTGCTCAGACGCAAGCAGATACGATTGCCTTTAGTTATGATTAATAATGATTTACAAAACTTGTCACTACTGATATAGTGAAAAATATAAGGGGAGCTGAGGGAACTTGGCTGAGAGGATACTAGCACGTATCGACCCGTTTAACCTGATCTGGGTAATGCCAGCGTAGGAATGAACATTGATTTTGAATGTTTTCACACTTTTTACGTTTTGGCTTGCTACCCTATGGGTGGCTTTTTTTATTTTATTTTTATCTTTTAAGGAGGCTTTTCACTTATGAAAAGGAGTAAGACGCTATTTTTAGTCGAAGTCGCATTGTTTTCAGCGCTTGCTTTTGTTTTTGATTTATTAGCTAATATTTTTCAATTAAAAATTTGGGCTCAGGGTGGATCCATTTCCATTGCCATGGTTCCAGTTTTCTTAATTGCTTTCAGATGGGGAATCAAGGGCGGTATGCTATCAGGTCTATTGCTGGGCGGACTGCAGGTCGTATCTGGTCAAGCGTATATTGCCCACCCTGTTCAAGGTTTGCTTGATTATTTCGTTGCCTTTATCGTTCTTGGATTGGCTGGAGTGTTTATGAAACAAATCCAGCATGCCATTAATGAGCACTCAAAAAGTAAAGTGATAACCTATGTGATTGCTGGAACACTATTGGGAAGTGCTTTGCGGTACGCAGCCCATGTTGTAGCTGGAATCGTATTTTTCGGTGAGTATGCACCCGCGGGTACTCCAGTAGCCATTTATTCACTATTATACAATGGTACCTATATGCTTCCTGCTTTTATTTTAAGTGCCATTTTTGTATCGTTGCTTATTAACACCGCACCGAAGTATTTTAATGTAACAAGTGCAAAGTTAAATTATTAATTTAATTTATGGTTTGGAAATGGCCGTCCCTATTTGGGATGGCTGTTTTGTTTTTTCGGGACAAGTTGATTGATGTTTGACTGGTTTGGACTGAGTTTGGGGATATGCGTTGCGTTTGTGTCTGAAGTTCGGGTTGCTTCGGACTCGGTTGGTGGAAGTACTCACGGTTGTGTCTGAACCTTGGGGGGCTTCGGACTCGTTTGGTGAAAATACTGGCGATGGAGTCCGAACACGTGGTGTCTTCGGACAGCTTTGCTGAGTGTGCTGGCAATCGAGTCCGAACACGAGACGACGTTACCCAGACAACAAGAGCAAGCTAAAGTTTTCCTAATGAAGACCATCCTCCAGGGAGTTAACAATAGTTATTGTCTTCATACCTATGATGAAGACATGTTTCCAAGGAACTGAACTAAGTTTTTGTCTTCATACCTAAAATGAAGACCAATTTCCAAGGTTCCAACTCTAATTTTAGTCTTCATTCTGGAGATGAAGACATGTTTTCAAGAAACTGACGTAAATTTTTGTCTTCATACCCAATATGAAGACCAGTTCACAAGGTTCCAACTCTAATTTTGGTCTTCATTCCGGAGATGAAGACATGTTTCCAAGGAACTGACATAAATTATTGTCTTCATACCAATGATGAAAACCATTTCCCTAGGATACAACTCTAATTTTAGTCTTCATTCTGGAGATGAAGACATGTTTTCAAAAATCTGACGTAAATTTTTGTCTTCATACCAATGATGAAGACCAGTTCACAAGGTTCCAACTCTAATTTTGGTCTTCGTCCTTTATTCACCCTGGGATTCGAGTCACCGTACCAGTCACCATACTAAAGTTGGTGCAGCAGTCATCCGTCTACCGCTCCATTCACCACAATTGCGACAGTTGAAGAAAACTAGTTGAAACTGCTGTACAGTACCCCCTTACCTCCACCGTTTGATGGTGCCCCACTACTTTAACTATGGTAAAATATTCTATATAAAGAAAATTGGGGAGGGTTTGTTCATGTTAGAAGATTCAAGCTTTGCGATACACCCTGATTCTATTGAGAACCTAACGAAGATTACGTATTACGATATTGGGTCACTCCTCTCTTTCCACCAAACCGATTCAATATTCACGTTTCAATGTCAACATGGATTTGTTCGATTACTTTTTTATAGAGATGATATTGTACGTATGGTTATGAATCCTTCTTCGGAACCTTCCTTAAAGAGCAGTGTTGCTTTAGTTAAACAGCCGGAAACAGTTCATGTTCAACTAAAAGAGCTTGATGAAAAGATCACATTAACCTCATCTAAAATCATTATTGAGCTTCAAAAATCACCGCTACGTGTTTGCGTTAAAGATAAAAATGGAAACATCCTTGTTACTGAATCCGAACTAGGAATGGGGTATACAAGTTCGAATGCTGTATTTTGTTTTAAAGATATGGATGTAGATGACCATTTTTATGGCTTTGGTGAAAAAACAGGTTTTCTTGATAAGCGGGGGGAAAAAATGACAATGTGGAATTCTGATGTTTTTTCCCCACACAATCCTGAAACCGACGCACTATACCAATCAATCCCTTACTTCATGACTGTCAAAAACGGAAAAGCCCACGGGATTTTCTTTGATAATACATTTAAAACAACATTTGATTTTATGTCAAACAACGATACCTATTCCTTTTCAGCCGAAGGTGGACAGCTTGACTATTACATTTTGGCAGGTCCAACCCCTAAGGCTGTAATCGAGCAGTTTACCGAATTAACAGGGCGCATGCCTCTTCCACCTAAATGGGCGTTAGGCTACCATCAGTCAAAATATAGCTATAAATCGGAGCAGGAAGTTAGGGAGCTTGTCAGTAAATTCGCCCAAAAAGAAATACCCATTGATGCCATTTATTTTGATATCCATTATATGAACGGCTATCGAGTCTTCACGTTCGACCGTGCTGCATTTCCGGAACCAAAACAACTGATACAAGATTTAAAACAAGAGGGGATTCATGTTGTACCAATCGTTGACCCGGGTGTTAAAAAGGATCCAAACTACTACATTTATAAAGAGGGGGTTCTTCAAAATCATTTCTGTAAATACCTAGAAGGTGACCTATACCTAGACGAAGTTTGGCCAGGAATGAGTTCCTTCCCTGATTTCACAAAAACAGAAACACAAAAATGGTGGGGAGAAAAGCATTCATTTTACACGGATTTAGGAATTGAAGGCATATGGAATGACATGAATGAGCCTGCTGTTTTTAATAAGACAAAAACAATGGATCTTGATGTGATCCATGACAATGATGGGGACTTAAAAACTCATCAAGAACTCCATAATGTATATGGTTTATTAATGGGAAAGGCCACGTATGAGGGCCTTAAACAGCAGTTAAATGGTAGGCGGCGCCCCTTTCTTCTAACTCGTGCAGGCTATGCCGGTATCCAAAGATATGCGGCAGTTTGGACAGGGGACAATCGGAGCTTTTGGGAGCATCTAGAAATGTCTCTGCCGATGTGCATGAATCTTGGGATTTCAGGGATTCCATTTTGCGGCCCGGATGTTGGCGGTTTTGCCCATGACTCAAACGGCCAATTATTAACAAGATGGATGCAGGTCGGAGCTTTTACACCATTTTTCCGAAATCATAATGCACTTGATACAGTACCGCAGGAACCATGGGCATTCGGGGAAAAATATGAAAAAATCATAAAAAAATATATTCAACTTCGTTATCAATGGCTTCCTCACCTTTACACATTATTTATGGAAGCAAGCCGAACTGGAATTCCTGTAATGCGACCATTGTTTTTAGAATATCCAAATGACCCGAAGACAGCCAATCTGTCAGATCAATTTTTAATTGGTGATAACATTCTTATTGCCCCAATTTTGAGGCCTGATACTAATCACCGCGTAGTTTATTTACCCCATGGAGATTGGGTCAATTACTGGAACGATGAGGTTATCCAAGGTGGAACCCATATCTTATTTGAAGCTGATCTGGAAACTCTGCCTATTTTTATAAAAAAAGGATCGATGATTGGTAATGGAGCGATCAAGCACTCAACAATGGTTGCGGAAACCAATATGAAAATTCATCTCTACCCTAACGAACATAGAGAAATTACTTACAATTTATATGATGATGACGGAGAAACTTTCGCATATGAAGAAGGCGAATATTTTCATAAAAAAATAACCTGTCAACTCATTCAATCTGATATTCAAATATCGATTCATAATGAGAACACTTCATTCAAACCAAGCTGGAACGAGTGGACATTAGTGATTCATCTCTTAAAAAAACCAATAAGGGTATTTGTCAACGGTGAAAAAATCACGGATGAAAGGCTCAAATACAATAGCGAAAAACATACATTTTCAATTAAATTTTATGAATAGTTTGTGAAAACGGCCCTTTTTAGGGCTATTTTTATTAGTTTTCGTGATTTGCATCACACTACCTCCTCTTTCTTAGGCTTATAATGAAAAAAATTTGGCCATATATGGAGGGGTTTAGATGATCAATACTTCTACCCTAAAAAGAAAAATTAAAAGAAAACCAATACAGTGGACAAGACATTCTGTTCAAATAGTATTCTCTCTGTTCCTTTTATTTGTGGGCTGGCAATTCTATCAATTTTATGCCCATTTTGAATCACTAGGAGCAGCACCTTATGTTGAGAAGCCACCGGCTGTAGAAGGATTCTTGCCAATCGGTTCCTTAGTAGCCTTAAAGGTTTGGGTCACAACTGGAGAGTTCGATTTTATCCACCCCGCGGGATTAATTCTTTTTACTTTTTTTATTTTATCCGGTTTCCTATTTCGAAAAGCTTTCTGCGGCTGGCTATGCCCGGTTGGAACAGTAAGCGAGTTTCTTGGGATGTTTGGCCGAAAAATAATGAAAAAGAAAATTAATCCACCAAAGTGGTTAAGATGGATTTTATATTCGATCAAATACTTATTATTAATTGTTTTTCTAAAAGCTGTTATTTTTGACATGTCAATTCCAGATTCGCAGGACTTTTTAAGTTCTCCGTACAACAAAGTAGCCGATGTTAAAATGATGCTATTTTTCATAGGTCTCAGCGCTGTTGCCATTAAAGTATTGCTTGTTCTTGCACTGTTAGGGATTTTCATTCAAAACTTTTGGTGTCGTTATTTATGTCCATATGGAGCGCTAATTGGCTTAGGCTCGCTATTTCGCATTACAAAGATTAAGAGAAATGAGTCGACCTGTATTGAATGTAACCAATGTACGAGAGTTTGCCCGCAAGGGATTAATGTGGCCAAGCTAAAAGCGGTAACAACTCCAGAATGTACCTCTTGTTTTTCCTGTATTGAAGCATGTCCTGTTAAAGACACTTTAAATATGACGGTAGCGGGTAAAAAGGTAAATAAATGGGCTGTTCCAACATCATTTCTAGTATTATTTACTGTAGTAATTATTGTTGCAAAAGCTACTGGCTATTGGGATTCAACTATTACATATGAAGAATTCCAGGAATTAATCCCTATCGTAAATTATTTAAGCCATTAAAAAAAGACCCGAAACAAGGGTCTTTTCTTCTATTTTACATTCAACGAAATCAAACAAATGTCATCCTTTAATGCTTTCCCATTTACGAACTTATTTTTAATCTCCTCGATTAACTGGACATTGTTGGGCTTATTCACAATTATAGTCTCAATTGTATTGATCGCATCACTAATAACCGGATTGATTAATTCAATAAGACCATCCGTGTACAGCATTATGGTGGACGATTCATTATAATGCAATAATTGTTTTTTAACTTTTAAATTAGGGAATATCCCTAATATGATACTGCCCACGTCCATCCTTTCCATCGTTTTCTGATCTAGAAATAATAGGCCAGACGGATGGCCGGCATTGACATATTCAATTGTTTTTAACTCCGTATCAACCACCAAATAAATGGCTGTTGCGTACGTAGATTGGTTGGTTGAATTAAATAAAGAAAAAATATGATGATTGAGCTCTTTAATGACCTCAATTGGGTCAGAAATGCTAGTTATTAAACCTTTCAGCAACGAACGAATCGACATACTTATTAGTGCCGCTGATACCCCATGACCCATGACATCAATCAAGATGATCCCATATTTATTATGTGATATTTCGAACCAGCTATACATATCCCCTGATAATGATTCAGAAGATGGGTAGTAAGCCTGAATATTAATATTTTCAAGAATAATGGGTTCCGACAGGACGCTTGTTTGAACCTTTTTCGCCAATTCAAGCTCTCTTTTAACCCTTTGTTCTTCGGCTAGAATTACCTCATAGGCCTGACCTAAGTCAATCGCATTGGCTATAAAGTTGGCCAACGTCTGCATTAACTCCAAGTCGCTTGTATCAAACTTATGTGGTGAAGGATCAATCGCACACAAAGTTCCGAACATCGTGTTGTCTTCTAAAATAATGGGTACACCCAAATAGGAACCAATATTGGCTGAATAGGTGATATCTAGTTTTTTCACAATTGGATGCTTCGATGTATCTTCAATCATTAACGGCTCACGGCCGTGGCTAAATATAATGTTTCAATACGATTTCTGAATGGGTACCGTTTTACCCTCATCTATAATACAGCCATCTTCCTGATTGAAAACTTTTAGTATAGAAAACGACTCCTCTGTTGTTCTGCCAACAAAAAAAGTCCGTACTTTTATAGATTGATTTAATAACTCAAAGGCATGGACTGTCGCTTCGTTAAATTTCCTTGAAATTTTATCAAGCGTCTTTGAAGTATTCAAACACTAACTCCTCCTTCCATCCTCTCATTGTTATTTTCATTATAGCAACTTTATTAACGTTCCGTACAATGATTTTATTTTACAAAAATAATAAATATCTATGTTTCAAAATTACTAATAATCGTTCAATAAATATTAAAAGGAACCAAATCGCTTCAGTTCCTTCTAAAAACTACTCTATAAAATAAAAATCTAGTGAAAGTGTGGTGATGAATTCCCCTCCCTCTACCTCTGTCAATCTACCATCCTTCACGGCATATAGATAGGGCAGCGAATTCATTCTCTCTATAAAATCCATCGTGGCTTCGAAAGATCCTTGAATACTTAGTGATGTATTCATCGTATTTTCTTCGCTCACTTTTTCTCCCTCTTGCATAACAATTACTTCAACGTTCGATTCCTTCGCTCTTTTCAGTATCGTATCCCAATACTTATGAGAGGAATTTCCGTCCGGAATCATTTCCCTAAACTTATTATTTTCTTCGCTAAGTCGTGAAATTGAATTACGTATTTCTGTTTCTTTATTTATATATTTACTAATTTCCTCCCATTGACTTTGAAGCTGTTCTCTCTCTATAACTAATTTATTTCTGTTATCCAGATAAGACGGCAACCATGAATTTACGATCAGCGCAATCAGGACAAAAATAATAAAAATCGTTAATAGCACCGTTTCACGTTTGTTTAATTTTCTCATCCCATTACTTCCCCTCTATCAATGAAGGAATTAATTGAAATTCGATTGTGAATATAACTCCCTCATTACTTTTACTAGATTGGGTTAGATGAACGTTATGGTACTCCACATCCGATTGCAGTTTTTTATAAAAGGTCATGACTTCCTCTTGCGTCCTCCCTATTCCTCCAAGATTGATCTGTTCCCTTGAAAAACCTATTTCTGAAAGCTTCACTGAATTCGGAAGATAGCTTTTTATTTTATTTATTATTACAAAACCATTTAGATGGCTTTGCTCGGAGTTTGTTTTTATTAATTCCAGATTTCCCTTTTCATTCATTAATTGTTTTCTTTGAATTAATAGATCTACTAAATCCTGTGAGTTATCAATATTGGCATGTAAGGTCTCTATATCCGTTCGTAATTGAAATTCTGTACTTAGAAAAAATAATAATAAAAAGGCAAGAAATGCAAATAAAGGATAGATTATAAACCTATTTTTTCTATATTGAACGATTTGTTCTTTTGGATATAGATTTATTGCTTCTTCAGGTCCATTATTTAAAGCTATTCCAAGACAAGCGGCATAAGGACAGGTTATGATTTGAAGTTCTAAAAATGGCATAAAAACTTTTATTCCTTGCTCCGTGTTCTTCCAATGCTCTTCTTCACCTAACAAAATAACGGATTTAATTCTGTCCTTCGTATATTTTCCATTCCAACTTAGAATAGTTCTTGTTATCTCTTCTTCATCATCCTCCTCTCGACCATATGCTGAGGATATTGGTGTATACCTTGAGTACATCAATTTATCTTGCTTATAAACAGACAACATCATCCTTCTGGAATCTTTACGTATTATTAAAAGAGGGCCATCCACCTCTTTTAGCACACCCTTATGGAATAGCCCCTTGTATAAAGCTTCTGGTTCCAATCCAAAGGATTCAATCAATAATCCAGCCTGTTTAAAAGATTGTATCGCCTTTTCTATAAATGAACGGTAAACGGCTATTACCGTATACTCTTCCTGAACCTTCCCATCTATAACCTGGCTGTTTAAATGAGAAAAATGGATAATTAACTCTTTTACATTTACGGGCAATTCAGATTGTGCCTTATATTGGATCGCTTCTTTAATCTCCTTTTTAGGCAATTGCGGCAGCCTAATTTGTCGAACGAAAAATGGAAGCTCTTCTATGAAAACACTAACCTTTTTTTCTTTTATATTATGATTTATTAAAGTTTCTCTAATTTTAAATCCAAGAATCTCAGGTTGAAGAATTTTCCCTTCACTAACGAGATCATCTGCTAGTTTTTCAGTAATTTCTTCTTTAACATTCCATTGTCCACTTTTTTCACGTTCTAATAATACAATCTTTAATATGGAATCCCCGATTTGAATTCCGAGTTTTGAACGGGAAAAATCAAACTTATTATTCATTTTGAAGAGACGCGAACTATTCTTATTATTCTTCTTCATTTGCAGCGCTCTCCTTTTGCTCAATAACTTCCACTTCGTTTTGTTTAAAGCCGATTCCGGATGGGAGGTTTTCAAAAGAACATCGATTATAGACGAATTTCATATCACCGTTAACCAAGCTAAGAATACTGTCTAACAATCCCGTTACCAACCCTGTTCCAAACTTTACATCCTTAGCTCCAACATATCCATTAACTTCAACATGACCTTTTGTACTAATTTCTCCCTGTGAAAATAGAATTCCGTTAATTTGTAAACCTGTCACTAAACCTAAAAAATTTATATCATCCTTGGCTATAATATTAAGATTAGTAGGGATAAATTCTAATCCCCCAACTTCCAATAATCCTGTAACCTCTCCATTCACAACTATTGTCCTATTCATTAATGATAATCCCAATAAATCAAGACCAGTAATAACCATATCTCCATCTACAAAAATAACCTTATCCGTTGTTGTTAATCCCAAAAGTGAAATACTTAATAAATCATGTGGAATATATTTCCCTTCCTCTTGGGCCTTTTTCCGAGCATAATCAAAATCAAACAATGGCATTGGAACTTCTTCTTCTTCAACTTTTTTACTGGACTCTAAACCATCCACTCTAATGTTTTCTTTCCTAGTACTACTAGCGAAACTATTAACCTTTGGGTCTGTTGTAAAGAGCCCATAATGTTTAAGTTCTACGATTCCATTACTATGAACATTACCATTCACTTTGATTTCATGTGTACTTAAGAAACCTAAGCCTAACAGGCCTGAAACTGTTTGAATTTTCACATTCTCTTTACCGTAAATAGCATATTCCAGTGCCTTTGGTGGATCTCCACCATTCTCCGGCCAAATAGGTTGTCTTACCCAACTTGTGAGAGTTCTCTTTTCACCTTTATACATCCCAGAAGAAATAATATCGTATCCTATATTTTCTCCAAAATCATTTATCTTGGGAGTTATGGAAACATCATATTGTCCACCTTGAAAAGAAGTGTTAGATAGTGTCGTGGGCGGCACATTGTTACTTTTAATCTCTTTATTAACTTCATAGACACCCTCTTCTAAACCAGCCTCTGCAATATAATAAGCGTTTGTTTGATTTTCATGTTTAAATGAGCTTCTTATGTCAGTATTAGAGTATTTAATAATGATCGTTGCCAATGAGATCAATAAAAAAGTAACTATGAGAACAAATACTAAGCTTGCTCCTTCTTGATTAGAACAGTTAAGTTTTATTAAATTTTCTTTTCTTTGCCCCATAGTTATCCCCTACTATCCCGAACTTACCTTTGAATTTTCCCCCGAGGCTTTGCTTGGATCTCTATCTCTTTATCTACTATTTGTGAAGAATAATCTGTTAAAATTTTTCTAAACAGCGTTACTTTAATGAGAGAATCAGTCTCGTCAATTCCAAAAACAGCAGAAATACCTTCTATTAAAAGATCTCTATTTAGAACCACTGTCTCATCTTCTTCAACTTTATAAAGCTCTTCAGAACGATATAATGCACCCTCTTCAACCGAATAGATGACAATTTTATGATTTACGCCGGATTCTTCTAAAAGCGTTAAACTATTTGTTTCACTCACAGGATACGAGATACCATCAATTGTTCCGATTTTACTGCTAACAATATCCCTCTTAATAAGATTGTGAATGTGTCGTAAATTAAGTTGCACATCTGCTTGACTAACTGTCCTGTCATAGCTTACTAAGCCTTCCCTAAACATCGAAAAAATGACTGTAAATATAACCATTGATATCGAAACTGTAATTAATAGTTCAATTAACGTAAAGCCTTTATTGGTATGGACGCTTTTAAAAGACATTACGGAGATTCACCTTTCCGTAGTAATAAACTGCCAATCTCTACCCCATTTCCATTCTTTTCAACACGAACATTAATTTGCATAATTTCATTAATTGGCTTCCCACTAAAAGGAAGCAAATCAAATTCAATCTCATAGAAATTTGCACATTGTAATTGGTCATCACTATCTATAAAAATCTCTGTATAATTTATATTCTCATCTTCCTCGGCACGGTTATCTAATAAGGTTTGATAAGGCAACGATTTCAATTGCTCCATAACATTACTAGCACATTCATTTTTATCCGTTCGATCCCAGCTTTGTTCCACACCGGCTCTGCCGCTAATGAAGACTGCGATAATGACTGTTAGGACCAAGGTTAAAATAAAGATTGAGATAAGCAGTTCGAGTAAGGTTTCACCTTTTGAGTTTAGAAATTTGATGGTATCAATACATTTAAGATTGCTCATTAGTGCACAACCTTTAATTAGCTATGGTTTAAATGTAAAAACCTTAACTATTCGAATTTAACATTTCCGTTTGCATCAAGAATATATGCCTTAGTTTTATTGTCATGCCCTGTTACATCTTTCCAAGGATTTTCTGCAATTTCATTTATATACTTACCATTAATTAATTTATTTTGGTTAATTACCTTATCTGCATTCCCATCCGATGTTGGATATTTCCCTGTATCAAAATGATATCTTTCAACAGCCGATTGAAGTAAAGATACATTCGCTGAATTTGCAGCCTTCCTCGAATCTTCCCCCGTATCAGCAAATCTCGGAATTATAATTACAGCTAAAATCGCCAAAATTCCGATTACAATTAGTAATTCTATTAATGAAAAGCCCTTCTGATTACGTAACAACTTTTTGATGCTCATCGTTTTTCCCTCCAATTTTAAACAAAAGGATTATCTTTTAATCTTTAATTATTAATCATTGACATACCATCGTACATTGGTAGAAGAATTCCAATGATGATACTGCCTACCATTAAACCAATGACGATAAGAAGGAAGGGTTCAATCAACGAAGTCATTTGATTGACCTTCAATTCCAATTCGCTTTTCGTATAGTTTGCTAGATCATCTAATAACTGATCTAAATCACCGGTTTCTTCCCCAACCTTAACCATTGAAACAAGGATGCTTGGGAATATGGTTCGTTTTTCTAATGCACTGCCAAATTCGACTCCGGAACGGATTTCCTCAGAAATATCACTAATTTCATTACTAAAGTATTTATTGCTAATGATTTTGGCTGTAATGTCCAAAGACCGATCAATTGAAATTCCACTTTTGAATAAATCATGTACACATTGACTGAAACGATAAACCATTACATCTGTAACAAGCTTACCTACAAATGGAATTTTAATTAATTGAAAATCAACCCACTTCCTCACAGTTGGATTTGACATCAACTTCATTCCCATTAGAACTAATAAAACTAAAAGTATTAATAAAATAAGTCCATAATTCATTAATCCGTTGTGAATTAATAATAGAATTTTTGTAATGATGGGAAGTTCTGCCTTTGAATTTTCAAACATTGTTAGGAATGTTGGTAAAGCGTATAAAATTAACCCAAGTGAAACAATATTTGCAAAAATGATTATAACAATGGGATAAGCAAATGCGGCCTTTACTTTACCAGTTACTTGATGGGTTGACTGAAAACTATCAGCAAGCAAGTCCAACACATGGTCAAGTTCTCCACTTTCTTCTGAAGCAAACAGCATATTAATAAATAAAGGTGGAAAAAAGCGTCCATGCTTCTGAAATGCTTTGGATAAATTTTCACCGTTTAAGAGGTCATTTGTGACCAACCCTGATATTTCTTTAAGTTTTTTATTTTTAACCTGTGCTTCTACTAGATTAATAGCTTGGATGATTGGAACTCCTGTCCGAATCATTGAGCTTAATTGCCTGCAAAAAAACGCCAATTCTTTATTAGGTATTTTTTTCTGAAAAAGGCGATGTTCTTGTTTTTCTTCGATATGGGTTACGGTATATCCACTATTTTCCAACCTACGAATCAAATCTTGTTCTGAATAAGCTTCAATATCGCCCCTTAAAAGTCTTCCATTGTTGTCCCTTGCGCTAAATTGATAAATTTGCCCCATAAAATCACGCCTTTATGTTCCAATTAGAAATAAACCACTCTTATAACCTCTTCTATAGTTGTCAGGCCATTTCTTGCTTTTTCTATACCATCATCCGCTAATGGAACATACCAGTTTTTATTTGATAATACATTTTTTAATTCAAATTCGGATACGCGGTCATTAATTAAGGAACTAATCTCATCGTCAATTTTTATTACCTCTTGAATGCCCATTCTGCCTTTATAACCGCTATTTTGACACTTAAAGCAGCCTTTCCCTTTATAAAAGGTATGTCCTCCATTCAAGTTTTTACTGCCAATCCTCTCCAACACACCATTTCCTATCTTTACCTCTGTTTTGCAGTAGGGACAAATAGTTCTTACAAGTCTTTGTGAGATAACCCCTTTTATTGATGCAGCTAAAAGATAAGGTTCTATCCCCATATTAAGGAAGCGGAACACACTGCCAATTGCCGTATTCGTATGCAGTGTACTAAGTACCAAGTGCCCCGTTAATGCAGCTTGTACAGCAATTTTTGCCGTTTCTTCGTCACGAATTTCCCCAACCATTATGATATCGGGGTCTTGCCTAAGGATAGAACGTAGACCGGAAGCAAATGTCAACCCTGCCGGAGTGTTAATTTGAATTTGGTTGACCCTAGGTAACACGTATTCTATCGCATCTTCAATTGTTACAATATTGTTATCATTATTATTAATTTCATTAAGCGCTGCATATAAGGTTGTTGATTTCCCACTACCTGTAGGCCCTGTTATTAAAATAATGCCATGCGGCAAATTAATTAATTGCCGGAAAAGATGTAAATTAGAGGGCTGAAATCCTAGTTCACTCAATTTATGAACATTATCTTTTTCTAATAAACGTAGAACAACTTTTTCACCAAACATGGTTGGAATCGTTGACATCCTTACATCCAACATTTTGCTAGCAACTCTAAGATGAAAGCTTCCATCCTGTGGCTTTCGTCTTTCAATAATACTTAGATTCGCCATTACTTTTAATCTGGATATCGTTGTTTCCTTCAATTGATCGGTAAGTGACATAATGTCGAGAAGGACACCATCAATTCTAAATCGGATAACCATTTCCTTTTCATGGGTTTCAATATGAATATCACTGGCATTCATGGCAACGGCCTTATTAATTAGAGATTTTACAAATGTTATTGTTGGGGCATCTGATGAGTCATCTTGTTGTAATTCTGAAGATAGATTCAGGTCCGATTTTTTAATTTCTTCAATTTTAGCTTTCTGATCCCGTGGCAAGTAAAACCGATTTATCGCCCAATCAATATCCTTTTTGGCAGCGATAACAATTTTAATTTCATAATTGGTTAACATAAACAAATCATCTATGACCGATAGTTTTAATGGATCCGAAATCGCTACAGTTAATGTATTATTTTCAAATTCTATAGGGATAATTTGATACCTTTTGGCCAAATCTTCATTGATCTCTTTTAGAGCATGTTCGGAAATATGTTTTTGGCGTAAATCAACATAAGACAAATCTAATTGTTTTCCTAGAACTCGTAAAAACTGTTCCTCATTTATCAACCCTTCGTTAATAAAAATTTGACCAAGAGGCTCCCCAGTTATCTTTTGTTTTTTCAAACAACGCTCTAAGTCAATTTCACTTATAGCCTTTTCATTAACAAGAATTTGCCCGATGCGCGTGTATTTCCCCATATCATTTTCTCCTATACTCTCTACTTTTGAATCTATGTTTCCTATAATCAGGAAATTTTTTTAGTAAAATATAAGAAATAATTACCACCACCTTTTCACCCAAATAATAACATAGGCCCAAGAATTTGAAAGAAGTTGGAAGAATAATTCCGAATTTTGTAAATTACACGTCACAAAATTATCACAATATTTTCAAATTACTGTAACATTGATTTAAATGAGGGATAATTTTTTCACGGACATAAAAATGATTAATATATTAGCTGAAATGGGATTTTATTTTGCAATTAGTAAAAAAGGGGATTTTAATTATGAAACATACAGTTAAACGAGGGGAAACACTTAGTTCAATTGCCCTTGATTATAGGACTCCTCTTCATGCGATAATCCAAGCAAATCCAACTATAAACCCAAATATGATTTACCCCGGACAACTTATCACAATCCCGGGTTTCCCTTCAGTTGAAACGCAACCTTACCGGATTCATATCTCGATTTCAAATAGAAAGCTTTCATTATATAAGCATGGTAATTTAGTAAAGGTGTACCCAATTGCTGTTGGAAAAATGGTAACTGAAACTCCAGTTGGGGACTACATTATTATTAATAAAGCTCCTAACCCTGGGGGACCATTTGGAACGATGTGGATGAGTCTCTCGAAGCAGCATTACGGGATCCATGGTACGAACAATCCAAGTTCTATTGGGAAGGCTGTGTCGCATGGTTGTATCAGGATGTACAACCATGATGTTGAGGAACTTTCGCGGATTGTACCGATTGGTACACCTGTTCATATAAGGCCGAGTTGATTGGAGAGCACTGCTTGCGTGCTTGGTTTTGGGTAGGGTCCGTGATTTGAGAACGCGAAACTTTCTTATACGTACCCATTTTCCTGTTTTGGCGCGGGGGTTCGGGTACGCTAGACACATTTTCGTTACCGGTTTCTGGTTTTGAACGGGATCCCGGTAACGCAAAAACACTAATGACTCTAATTCCATTTAGTGACTGGCCGCCTAATTTTTCTGGCATATCGGGCTCTAAACTCTGCTTTAGCGACTGTACGCTCTCTTTTTCTTCCGCCTCGGTCACTAAACCCGGCTTTAGTGACCGACCTCACTCCTTTTCCTCCTACTCAGGCTCTAAACTCTGCTTTAGTGACCGACCTCACTCTTTTTTGCCCATCTCGGGCTCTAAAAGCTCCCCTTGCGCACAAATCCCGACTCCCGCTCCCCAGGTTCAGAACAAGAAAAAAAGAGCTCCCCAGTCTATAGGGAGCCCCTCACCTTTACTTTTCCTTCATATATTCGATACAACACAAACGCAACAACCGAAATCAGTGCACCTGAAATATACGGCAAATCCATCATTGTTTCATATAGTAGTCCGGCTAATGGTGGACCCAGAATGCGCCCCAATGATTCAAAAGAGGAAAGCACTCCGGTTACACTTCCATGTCCACTTGTATTAATTTTGGTTAATAAGGAAGACACACTTGGGCGAATCACGCCATTTCCTAGACCAAATATAGTTAAAAAGAGTGCTGCTGTAAAAAAATCTTTAATAAATAAAATCAAACCAAAGCCAATGATGGAAACGACGATCCCGGCCTGAATGACCTTTCCTTCACCGAATTTTTTAATAAATCGGCCGACTAAACCACCTTGTACAGCTGCTCCTGCAAAACCCATTATCATGAAAATATACCCTAGATTAACCGAATCAATCCCCGCACGTGCAGCTGCATAGTAAGCAAATGTTGCTTCTAGTCCCGCTAATGAAAACGAAATAAAAAAGGATAGAAAATAAAGAATTCCCATGGTCCCCTTAACGGTGCTCCAAGGTGTTGCTGCAGCATTTCTTTCTTTTGCAAGCTCCCTCTCTTCTTTTGACAATGATTCCTTTAAAACAAATAAAACAAAAACAAATGTAATTAACGATACGATGCCCGCAATCCAAAATGGTGTATTTAAACTAACTTTGGAAAACAGCCCTCCAATAGCTGGGCCAAATATAAAACCAAGCCCTACTGCTGCGCCAATAATCCCCATTCCCTTGCCACGATCCTCAGGGGTAGTGATATCAGCAACGTACGCCATCGATGTTGGCATATTAGCAGAGGACAAAATTCCACCGATTATTCTCGCCGCAAAAAGCATCCATAACTCGGTAGAAATGGCGAATAAGAAAAAGGAAAGAGCCAGCCCGACAATTCCAATTAACAAAACCGGTTTTCTCCCGATTCGGTCTGAAACCCGGCCCCACATCGGGGCAAATAATAACTGCATCAGAGAATAAACGGCCATTAACCAGCCTAACTCTGTTGGTGATGCTCCGATCTCTTCTGCAAAAAATGGAAGCACAGGGATGATGATCCCGAAGCCCACCATTACTAAAAACATAATTATAAATAGAAGCAATAATGCCTTTTTGTTTCCCAAACTCGATCCTCCGTTTCACTTAAAGAAATTTCCATAACCACTATCATATATTATTTACCAATTAATTTCTATTTTTTAGGCCATATTATGGTTGAAAATGTGGGACACAGTTCCTGACCCCATGGCTCGCCGCGGCCAAAAAAATCGGGACGAAGAACCCGACCCTCTGGCGCACACCGACCCTAAGGCTCAAAAATATTATTTCAGTAAAACAAACCACTTGAATTTCTTATATAAAACGAATATTATAAGACAGGTACGTCTAAAATGTTCGTCTCTTGGAGGTTTTACTATTGTTTAATTTAAAGGAAAATCATACAAATGTAAAAACGGAAATCCTGGCGGGGATTACTACGTTCTTAACAATGGTATATGTTGTTGTTGTAAACCCAATTATTTTATCTGATGCTGGTGTTCCTTTTGAACAAGTTTTTGCAGCTACTATAATCGCTACAGTTATCGGTACGTTATGGATGGGACTAGCAGCCAACTATCCAATAGGGATCGCACCAGGGATGGGGTTAAACGCTTATTTTGCTTATTCGGTTGTTGGTGCACATACTGAAATTACATATCAAACTGCTTTTGCAGCTGTTTTTGTTGCAGGTATACTTTTTGTTATTTTATCATTAACACCTTTCCGCCAAAAACTAATTGAAGCTATACCAGAAAATTTAAAGCACGGAATTACAGCCGGAATTGGTCTGTTCATCGCCTTTATCGGACTAAGAATGACAGGGATCATTACAGATCACCCTTCAAATTTAGTTGCACTTGGCGATCTTCACTCTCCATCTGCAGTTTTGGCTCTCATAGGTTTAGCAATCACCTTAATCTTATTAGCGCTAAATGTAAATGGAGCACTATTTATTGGAATGATTGCTACCGGTATCATTGCTTATTTATCCGGAAATCTTTCTTTTGATCAAGGCTTTGTATCCATGCCGTCTCTACCGGAAGGTTTGATTATCGTTAATCCTGTTAATGCCTTTCTAGATGTTATAAACTATGGTCTCTATGCAGTCGTTTTTTCATTCTTGCTTGTTACTATTTTTGATACAACTGGAACAATGATTGGTGTTGCCGAGCAAGCTGGTTTAATGAAGGGAAATACACTACCAAGGGCTAGACAAGCTTTATTAGCGGATTCCATCGCTACAACCGCAGGAGCTGTGTTTGGGACTAGTCCAACAAGCGCCTATATTGAGTCATCATCAGGGGTTGCAGCTGGTGGTCGGACTGGATTAACCTCAGTGACAGTTGCAATCCTCTTTATTATTGCAGCCTTTTTCGGTCCATTAGTTGGGGCCGTTTCTGGACTCTCAGCCATTACTGCTCCGGCACTTATTGTTGTTGGTAGCTTAATGATCGGCAGCGTTGCCAATATTAAATGGAATGAAATTGACGAAGCATTTCCGGCGTTTTTAATTATTTTAAGTATGCCGTTAACATCAAGTATTGCGACAGGG